>NZ_BPRG01000141.1:304918-308589 GCF_036984265.1 Pseudonocardia sp. D17
CTCGTGCCGGACGCGGCGCCCCGCGACGGCCGCCGCGCGCAGCACCCGGCGGGCACCGGGCGTGAGCCGGTCGAGCCGGGCGAGCAGGACCTCGGCCAGCCCGTCCGGGACACCCTCGTCGGATGCCGAGACCAGTTCCTCGGCGAAGAACGCGTTGCCCTCGCTGCGCCGCGCGATGCGGGCGACGGACGCGTCGGACAGGGTGCCGTCGGCGAGCACCCGGACGAGCTGCTCGGCGTCGGCGGTGCCGAGCGCGGCGAGGTCGATCCGGGTGACCGCGGGCAGCCGGACCAGCTCGGCCAGCAGCGGGCGCAGGGGGTGCCGGCGATGCAGGTCGTCGCCGCGGTAGCTGGCCAGTACGAGCATCCGCTGCCCGCCCAGCCGGGACACGAGGAAGAACAGGAGGTCGCGGCTGGACGTGTCGGCCCAGTGCACGTCCTCGAGCACCAGCAGCAACGGGTCCTGCGCGGACCGCTCCGAGAGGACCGACAGCACCGCGTCGAACACCCGCAGCTGGCCGAGGTCGCGCTCACCCGCCGTGACTTCCTCGCGGGGGCGCGAGCCGGGGAGCAGCCGGTGCAGCGTCGGGTGCGCGTCGACGAGCTCGGGCCGGTCGGCGGCCAGCCCGCGGAGGGCCTCGGTGAACGGCAGGTACGGCAGCGTCGCCTCGCCGGTGTCCAGGCAGCGGCCGGTGAGCACGACGAACCCCGCGGCCTGCGCGCGGCCGACCGCCTCGGCGATCAGGCGGGTCTTGCCCACGCCCGCCTCACCGGCGAGCAGCACGGCACCGGCCGAGCCGGCCGCGGCCGCGTCGAGCGCTGCCGACAGCGACCGCAGCTCGTCGCGGCGGCCGACCAGCGGGGTCCCCGTTCCCAGCCGCGCCACGCCGGTCATGCTCGCACGGCACTCCGACGATCCGCGTCCTCGTTTCGCGCTGGGCGAGCGCCGTCGGTCCGATCCGTGACGTGTGCGCGGTCTGCGTCGTGCACGGCGCCTGCGTCGATCGCGTCCGGTGCGCCGCGCGGCGCGGCGGGGGCACCGCCGTGTGCCGGGGCCGGGCGGGTGCCGGGCGCGGGCGGCGGGCCGGGGCCGACCCGGGTACCCGGTGTCGCCGGGGCCGCGACGGCCGCGGTCGGACCGGGCTCGGTGGCCGGGCCGATGTCCGCGGCCGGGGCGAGCGCGGCGGCAGGGGCGGGGTCCGTGGTCGCCGCCCGCCGCCGTCTCCTGCGGGCGGCCCGGGCGAGCCGGGCGAGCCGGAACTCCTCGGCGTCGGCGAGGAGCCGGTCACGGTGGAGGAAGATCTCCGCGTCGAGGTGATGGCTCACGAACATGTCTCGACGATCGTGCTGAGGTGGGGCCCGCGGCATCGGGCAGCGACGTCGACGACCGGCGTCCGGGGCCCTTACCCGCGGCCTGCGACCCCCTTACCCGGGCGCCGCTCGCCACGATCGTGGCTGAGCACACCCGTTCGGGTGCAGCGCCGGAACGCGACGTGACGGGGTCGTCACGATATGTCCGGATGCGACACCAATACGTCATTGCCGGGAAACCCGGTGAACCGTGCGGGAACGCAGCATCGGTCGGCGAGCCGGAAAGATCCGGCAGTCCGACGATCGGGGGGCCCGCGTTGACCCAGGAGATCACCGAGACGACCGGGACCGGGCCGGAGCCCGTCGAACCCGCCGGCGCCGCACGCGAGACGCTCGAGGACTACACGCTCCGCTTCGCCCCGCGCAGCTACCGCAGGTGGTCGACGGGCGTCGTCGCGGTCTCGGCCCTGGGCGGCATCGCCTACCTGGCGGACTTCGCGATCGGCGCCAACATCGGCATCTCCTACGGCACGACCAACGCCCTGTGGGGCATCCTCGTGTTTGCCGTCGTGATCTTCGCGACGGGTTTCCCGCTGGCCTACTACGCCGCGCGCTACAACCTCGACCTCGACCTGATCACCCGGGGCAGCGGCTTCGGTTACTACGGCTCGGTCGTCACGAACGTCATCTTCGCGACGTTCACCGTCATCTTCTTCGCACTCGAGGGTTCGATCATGGCCCAGGGGCTGCAGCTCGGCCTCGGGCTGCCGCTCTGGCTCGGCTACGCGCTCAGCACGTTGATCATCTTCCCGCTCGTCGTCTACGGGATGTCGCTGCTGTCCAAGCTCCAGCTGTGGACGACGCCGCTGTGGCTGGTCCTGATGGTCGCGCCCTTCGTCTACCTGCTCGTGAGCCACCCCGACTCGGTGGCCACCTTCTTCGCTTACCAGGGGGAGGACGGCAACGGCGCACCGAGCCTCGGCGCGGTGATGCTGGCTGCGGGCGTCTGCCTGTCGCTGATCGCCCAGATCGCCGAGCAGATCGACTACCTGCGCTTCATGCCGCCCCGCACGCCCGAGAACCGGCGGCGCTGGTGGACGGCGATGGTGCTGGCCGGTCCGGGCTGGGTGCTCTTCGGTGCGGTCAAGCAGGTCGTCGGGCTGTTCCTGGCCGTCTACATCATCGCCAACGTGACGGGCGGGGCTGCCGTCGCGAACCAGCCCGTCCACCAGTTCCTGGAGATCTACCGCGACATCATGCCGCCGTGGGCGGCCATGACGCTGGCGGTCGTCCTCGTCGTCATCAGCCAGATCAAGATCAACGTGACGAACGCCTACTCGGGCTCGCTGGCCTGGACGAACTCGTTCACTCGGGTGACCAGGCGCTACCCGGGGCGGCTCGTGTTCCTCGGTGTCAACCTGGCGATCGCGCTCGTGCTGATGGAAGCGAACATGTTCGACTTCCTGAACACCATCCTCGGCTTCTACGCCAACTGCGGGATGTCGTGGGTCGTGGTCGTCGCGTCCGACATCGCGATCAACAAGTACCTGCTCAAACTCTCGCCGAAGGAGCCCGAGTTCCGCCGCGGCATGCTCTACGCGGTCAACCCAGTCGGCTTCGGGTCGATGATCGTCTCGGCCGGGGTGTCGATCGTCGCGTTCTTCGGCGGCCTCGGCGCCGCGGTGCAGCCGTTCTCCCCGCTCGTGGCCATCGGGCTGGCGCTGGTCCTGCCGCCCGTCATCGCCGTCGCCACGCGTGGGCGCTACTACCTCCGGCGCACCGACGACGGGATCGAGCTGCCGATGTACGACGAGCACGGCAACCCGTCGGGGGAGACGCTGCACTGTCACGTGTGCCGGCAGGACTTCGAGCGTCCCGACGTCGCGGCCTGTCACACCCATGACGCGTACGTGTGCTCGCTGTGCCTGAGCACCGACCGCGTCGGTGACCACGTGCTCCCCGCCACCGACCCGGTGCGTCCGCGCAGCTAGGTGTCCCACCTACGGAGGTTGGTGACGCGGCGGGAGTAGACACGCCAGGGCGGATGATCTTGATGTAGGGAGGACCTCCGGGCGAGGTGTGGAGCTGTCGAGGAACCACACCGTCGGACCCCGGAGGTCCTCAATGCCGCACCGTAATGCCCCGCTGACCATGGAAGGCAAGCGCCGGTTGTGTCTGCGTGTCGACGCCGGCCGCCCGAAAGCCCACGTCGCCGCCGAGGCCGGGATCTCCCGGCAGGCCTGCACAAGTGGCACACCCGCTGGCGCGCCGAGGGGGAGGCCGGGCTGGTCGAGCGTTCCTCGCGGCCCCGCCGCTCGCCGCGGCGTACCCCGCCGGAGCTGGAGGCCCGGATCGAGCGGC
>NZ_BPRG01000142.1:0-840 GCF_036984265.1 Pseudonocardia sp. D17
TCGCCGCACAGATTCGTGGGGCCGCCCGCACCATGCCCCACACCCTGCGCCGGGTCGGCACCGACGACGAAACCCTCGCCGAGCTCACCGTCCTGGCCGGCTACGACGACGACCTCGCCGCCCAGTCCACGCGGCTGACCAACCGGCTGCGTGACGCCCTGCTGCACGTCCATCCAGCTCTGGAACGCCTGCTCGGACCCCGGATGGACCGCGGCGGGGTGCTCGACCTGCTCGCCGCCGCACCCACCCCGCAGGCCCTTCGCGACCTCGGCGAGGCCGGCATCGCTGCAACGATGCGAGCCCGTTCCCCGCGGCTGGCCAAGACCCTGCCCGCCCAGATCCTGGCCGCACTCGACACCCAGACCGTCGTCGTCCCGGGCACCGTTGCGTTCGGGAGGGTGATCGCCGGGGTCGCCGCCCAGCTGCGTGAGGTCCGCCTCGAGCGAGACACCCTCGCCACCGAGCTCGAGGAACTGCTGGAGGCCCACCCTCTTGCCGGGGTCCTGACCTCGATGCCCGGCCTCGGGTTCAGGACCGCACTCAAGATCCTCACCATCGTCGGAGACGGCGCCGCGTTCCCCACCGCCGGCCACCTCGCCGCCTACGCCGGCCTCGCTCCGGTCACCCGACGCTCCGGCACTTCGATCAAGGGCGAGACCCGCTCTCAGCGCGGGAACCACGCCCTGAAATCGGCACTGTTCTTGTCGGCATTCGCCAGCCTCGCCGACCCGACCAGCCGCGCCTACTACGACCGCAAACGAGCAGCCGGCAAGCGACACAACGCCGCCCTGATCTGCCTCGCCCGTCGCCGCACCGACGTCATCTACGCCATGCTCCGCG
>NZ_BPRG01000143.1:0-1721 GCF_036984265.1 Pseudonocardia sp. D17
GTCGGCGGGCGCCAACGACCGCTGATAGACCTCCGATCTTGCTAAGGAGTCAAGCCGCGTGTTCCAGGACGTGGGTCGCTGACTCGGGGAAGGCCTTGATCGGGTCGTAGGTCTGGCGGGTCTGCAGGCAGTGGTAGAGCTGGCCGAGTTGGCGGTTGTAGAGGTTGCGCAGCGCTGCTGCGTGCCGGTCTCCTCGAGCTCGTCGCCTGTCGTAGTGACGCTTGGCGGGGCCAGGTCGGGGGATGGCGGCGAAGGCCCAGACGAATCCGACTGCGGCGAGCCGGTTGTTCTTCACTGTGCGGCGGGTGACGGAGATGCTTCGGCCCGACGCGCGGGTAACGGGGGCGGATCCGGCGAAGGCCTTGAGCGCTCGGGCGTCGGCGAACCGGGTCGGGTCGTCGCCGATCTCGGCCAACACGCGGGCGCCGGTGAGGTCGCCGAGGCCGTCGAAGCTGGTGATGATCGCGTAGTCGGGGTGTTGCCCGAACGCCTCGCTCGCGGCAGCGCTGAGTTCGTCGGCGTTGCTGCACTCGGTGTCGAGGGTAGCGAGCAGCGCAGCGGCATGTCGTCCCATCGCTTCCTCGACCGTGTGCGGGTGGCGCAGGTGCTTCGTGCCCAGCGCGCGATGGATGGTCGTGGCCAGAGCATCGATGCCGCGCTGTCGGCCGGCTCGGCGCAGTGCGGCGGCAATACGGGCCTTCGAGACCACGGCGCCCTTGGCGGGCGTGGGTGCGAGCCTCAGGACCGCGCGCGCTTCCCGGCTGGCGAGGTTGGTGGAGCCGTTGTGGGCGAAGGCATCGAGGAATCCGGGGTAGAACTCGCGCAGCAGTGACCGCAGCTCCTGGGTGGCCTTGGTGCGCCGCCAGATGGCGTCCTGGGCCGCTCTCGCGAGCACCGCGACAGCACGGGCCAGCTCGGTGTCAGCCGGTAAAGGCCGGTGAACGTGGGCATCGGTGCGCAAGATGTTAGCCAAGGTCATCGCATCGACGTGGTCGGACTTCTTCCGCGAGACTGAGTGGCGCTCCCGGTAGCGCGCGACAGCCAGTGGGTTGATCGGATAGATCCGGCGTCCCGTCTCGCGCAGCGCGGCCACCATCAGCCCGCGTGGAGTCTCGATGGCCACCGGGATCGGCTGCTCAGGGGTATCACCGGCCTCTGCCAGGATGGCGATCAGCTCGGCGAAGCCTTCGGCGTTGTCGGCGATACGTCGCTTGGCGATGAGCTTGCCGTCGGGGTTGACCACAGCGAGGTCGTGATGGCCTTCGGCCCAGTCGATCCCGCAGTAGGCGCGGGGCCGTGCATCCACGTGTCGATCTCCATTCCGCGAGGGATGTAGGTGTTGGTGACAGATCAGCTGTCCTGGTGAGACCGCGCGGCGCTCTAATGATGAGGCTCAAGGGCCTGCCCTCCGATTGAGCCGTTCGCGTTCTCAGCAACCCGCACGGTCCCGGCCTTCACAGCAGAGCTCGACGGCTCCCACGGTGCGAGGGATCGACCATGCGGGCGGGCAGCGATCACGAACAGCACCCTCATCGATCGAGAGGACGCGGTGACGGCCCGACGCGCCGACAGCGCCGATCTATCAGCAGAGCTCCCGGCTCCAAGACCTGACAGGCGTCCGTCACGGCCGGCCGCCACCGCGTGAACCCGCCGGAGCCTCACCAGCCGAGCTACGGAGGCTCCGGGCGCCGGGTTCAGCTGTCATTAGAGACCTGACCCGC
>NZ_BPRG01000144.1:0-163 GCF_036984265.1 Pseudonocardia sp. D17
ACTAACACACAGACACCACGATCCGCAGTCCGGCAGAACCACGACGACCACATCCCACAACACCCCAACTGCAACCCCTGCCGGGTATCACACAACTGAGGTTTAGCCTCATCCGCTTTCGCTCGCCACTACTCACGGAATCACAATTGTTTTCTCTTCCTGT
>NZ_BPRG01000145.1:0-1088 GCF_036984265.1 Pseudonocardia sp. D17
CGGCGAAGGCGGGCAGGACCTGCTCGGCCATCAGTTCCATCTGGGCGACGACGGCCTCGATGGGCTGGCCCCAGGCGATCAGGCAGGCGAGGTGGTCGACGCCCATGGCCTCCATCTGCTTGAACCGCTCGATCATCTTGTCCGCGGTGGTGAGGACCGGGTCGGAGTACTTCTCCCAGAGGCCTTCCGAGGACGGCGACTCGTTCGCGGGCACGACGCGGCCGGCCTCCACGAACTCGATCTTCTCGCCCGTGCCACGCGCCTTGAGGCGGTCCTCACGGGTGCCCTGGCTGACGGTCTGGGTGAGCGCGAGGTAGTGGTTGTACTCGCTGACCATGTCGTCGAAGAACTCGAGCGCGTCGGTCTCGGTCCGGCCCAGCCAGGTGTGCCGGTAGACCATGACTTCGCCGCGCGGCGAGCCGCTCTCGGCGGCCGCGGTGTTGAAGGCCTCCAGGAGCGCCTCGAGGTCCCCGTGCGGCTCGAAGTTGCCCCAGTTGGGCGCGGTGAGCAGGTTGTGCCCCTGCGCGGCCACCTTCCGCACGCCGTCGACGCTCTGCGAGGCGACCCACAGGTCGGGGCCGGGCTGCGAGGCGGGCTTGGGCACGAGCGTGGTGCGCGGGAACGAGAAGTAGCGGCCCTCGTAGGTCACGTTGTCCTCGACCCACACCTTCTGGATGATCTCCAGCGCCTCCTCGTAGATCTCCCGCGACTTGGCCGGGTCCACCCCGATCCGGTCCAGCTGGTAACGGCCGCCACCACGGGCCACACCGATACCCACCCGACCCGGGGCCAGGTGGTCGAGCATCGCCATCTCCGACGCGATCAGCAGCGGGTTGTAGCTCGGGAGCACCACCACACCCGGCAGGATCCGCAGCCGCGTGGTGCGGGCCGCCGCGAGCGCCGCGAAAGCCAGCGCGCTGGGGTTCGCGACGTAGTTCTGGAACACGTTCTCGTTGATCGCGACGCCCTCGAAACCGAGCCGCTCGGCGGTGTCGACGATCGTCAACATGTCCTGCAGCAGCTCGCCCCACGGGCGATCCATGTCCGAGTAGAAGAAGGGCGTCGTCACCCAGAACTTCAATGCCATG
>NZ_BPRG01000146.1:0-277 GCF_036984265.1 Pseudonocardia sp. D17
AAGGCGTTCAGCCGCGGGAACGCGACGTCGGGGGCACCGATCTGCAGCGGCACGATGTAGTTGGCGAAGCCGAACAGGATCGGCGTCGCGTACAGCAGCAGCATGATCGTGCCGTGCATCGTGAACAGCTGGTTGTACTGCTCTGGCGAGAGGAACTGCATGCCCGGCCGGGCCAGCTCGGCGCGCATCAGCAGCGCCATCGCACCGCCGGCCAGGAAGAAGCCGAACGACGTGACCAGGTACAGGATCGCGATGTCCTTGGGGTCCGTCGTCCGCA
>NZ_BPRG01000147.1:0-677 GCF_036984265.1 Pseudonocardia sp. D17
AACCCGGCGAGGTCCGCTACCCCGCCACCAAGACCGACGGCTCGAACATGGACGGCGCCGGCTCGCCAATCCCCGAGGGCGCGCGGGTGCAGCTCGACCCGAGCATCGACGTCGACACCATCCCCGGGATCAGCAGCGGCGAGAAAGCCATCGCCAAGGCCCTGCAGACCTACGGCGCCTACGTCGGGGACAACGGCGGCGCCCGGATGGCGTTCATCGCCGAGTACGCCCCCGACTCCAACGCCTACTCCCAGGCCGGGCTCTCCGGGGACTTCGTCGCCCTCGACCACATCCCCTGGGCCAAGCTCCGCGTCCTGTCCGACTGGAGCGGCGGCACCCAGACCACCCCCACCGGAACCGACACCACCGACCCCAGCACCAGCTCGGACGCGGGCTCGGGATCGGGCGCGGGCGGGGTCGAGCCCAGCGCGGCGACCTGCGGAAACGGGCAGCGATGACCCTCCACGCCAACCCCATGCCCATGCCCATGCCCGGTGAGGCGTGCCAGGCCCAGCTGTCCTCTCTATTGACACTCAAGGAGCAGTGACCATGCCCGTCACCACCACCGTCGGCACCCTGGCCGTCGCCGCCGCGCTGGCCGCGGGACCGGCCCTGACCACCACCCCCGCGCTCGTCGCCGACCAGACCGACAACCGGACCTGCACCGTCCAGACCAC
>NZ_BPRG01000148.1:0-2588 GCF_036984265.1 Pseudonocardia sp. D17
TGTCAACGGCCAGTTCGTGGTCCCCGCTGGTGGCCAGGTGAAAGTCCCCGGTCCGGGGTCGTTCAGCTGGTGTTGATGGGGGCTCCCTTCGCGGTCCTGGCCTCGCGCATGCGGTAGGAGTCGCCGCTGGTGACGACGACGTGGGCGTGGTGCAGGAGCCGGTCGAGCAGGCTGACCGCGGTGGTGTGTTCGGGCATGAACCGTCCCCATTGATCGAAGGGCCAGTGCGAGCTGATGGCGAGGCTGCGGCGTTCATAGGCGGCGGCGACGAGCCGGAACAGCAGCTGGGCGGCGGTGTCGTCGAGCGGGGCGAACCCGATCTCGTCGATGATGATCAGGTCGTGGCGCAGGGTCTGGCCGATCAGCCGGCCGACGGAGTTGTCGGCCAGGCCGCGGTAGAGCGCTTCGACCAGCTCGGCCGCGGTGAAGTAGCGGACCCGGTGCCCGGCCTCGACCGCCGCGGTGCCGAGGGCGACGAGCAGGTGGGACTTTCCGGTCCCTGCCGGCCCGACCAGGGCGAGGTTCTCCGGAGCGCGGATCCACTCGAGTGAGGCGAGGTAGTCGAACGTGGCCTTCGGGATCGAGGAGGCGGACAGGTCGAACTCGTCGAGGGTCTTGGCGACCGGGAACCCGGCGGCCTTGCGCCGGTTCGCGATGTTGGAGGCGTCCCGGGCGGCGACCTCGGCCTCGACCAGGGTGCGTAGCAGCTCTTCGGGGCGCCAGCGCTGGGTCCGGGCGGTGAGCAACAGCTCCGGAGCCAGGCGGCGCATCGCAGCGAGCTTGAGCCGCTTGAGCCCGGCCTCGAGGTCAGCATCGAGCGCCGGGGGCTTGCTCGCGGTCATGACGCATCCCCATCGACCACCGCGGTGTCCGGCTCGGTAGTGGTGGTGATGGCGTAGTCGGCCAGGGAGCGGGTCGGGACCGCGGGCAGCTCGACGACCAGGGCTTCTCCGGCCGGGCGGGGCCTGGGTGCGGCCGCGCCGGCGGCGAGGATCGAGCGGACGTCCTCGGCTCGCCACCGCCGGAACGCCGTCGCCCGGGCCAGCGCGTCGAGCAGCGCCTGTTCGCCGTGGGCCTGCCCGAGGCCCAGCAGCTCACCCAACTCAGTCCCGAGACGGGCCGATCCGGCCGCGGCGGCGCCGGTCAGGAACGCCGCCGCGATCGGGCCGAGCGCGCAGAACGCCTTCTCCTGCGCGGTCTTGGGGCGGACGGCCCGAACCGGAGTGGCAGGGCGGGGACCGCCGTAATGCGCGTCGATCACCGACGCCTCACCCGGCCCGACCAGGCGGTGCTCGGCCAACACCACCCCACCGGTCATGCTGCCGGGCGTGGCGGTGGTGAGGATGGTGAGCCGGTCGGCGTGGGTGCGGACCTCGACCCGGGTGCCGATCGCGGTGGTGGGCACCGAGTAGCGAGCCGAGCCGAACCGGACACAGGAGAGCCGGTCGACCTTGCGCAGCACGGCCGGGCCGGTGACCCGCGGCCGCAGCGACGGCAATCCGCCCAACACGGCGAGCTCGTGCTCGGCCAGGCGCCGGGCCGGAACGGCGGCGATCTCCGAGTGCGTCGCCGCGTTCACCTCGACGCACCACTGCCGGGCGGCCTCGTTGGCCGCGGCAAGGTCCACCGGCCGCTGACCTGTGCTGGAGTCGAGGTCGGCGACGAGACCACAGCCGATGATCAGGTCGGACTTGGCGTAGCCGACGAGGTTCTCCACGATGCCCTTGGACTCCGGATCGGCTCCATGGCAGAAGTCTGGGCGGAACCGGTAGTGGCTGGCGAAGCGCACGTAGTCCGGCGTCGGAACGACATGGTCGGCGACCACGGCGGCTTTCAGGCAGCCCATCCGGTCGGCGAGCACGACCTTGGGGACCCCGCCGAGGGTCTCGAAGCACTCGGCGAGCATGGTCAGGGTCGTCTCGGCGCGTTCGTCGGTGGCGAAGCGGACGAACCGCACCCGCGACCAGGCCAGCACCGCGCAGAACACGTGTAGCCCGGCGAGCACGCCCCAGTCGATGACCAGGTGCTCGCCCGGGGACCACACCGCCGGACGGCGGCCGCGGTGATGATCGCGGCGCCAGTCGGCCTTTACCGTCGCGACCAGGCGGCGGAAGTTGCGTGCCGAGCCCTCGTAGCCGGCCGCGCGGGCTTCGGGCAGCAGCCGCTTCGCCGAGATCCTGCCCTGGGTCTTCCCGACCCGGGCCGCGACCAGCTCGGCGACCGACTCGTAGTTCCGGGGCCGTGGCTTGCGTTGCGGCGCAACACCTCCTCCCTCATGGCGTTCGATGACCCGGCGCACCGTCTTCGGGGTCGTGGCGCAGATCGCGGCCGCGCCGCGATAACTGCCCACCTCCCGATAGGCCGAAATGATGTCCATCCGTTCCCTCGCAGACTTCAATGGGAGACCCCTGGGCGGTGCGGTGGCTGGCTTCGACAACCGCCACCGTCACCGCCCAGGGCCTCACCGCCCGGTACGACACGACGAGGGACCGGGGACTTCTAACTGGCCACCAGCGGGGACCTCACACGGCCACCCGCGAGGACCTGCACCTGGCCACCAGCGGGGACTTTTTCATGGCCACGGACAC
>NZ_BPRG01000149.1:0-1499 GCF_036984265.1 Pseudonocardia sp. D17
CGCCGACACTGACAGGACCGGGCCCACCACTTCTGAAACGACGTCTAATACTCCAGCCGCAGTTCGTTAGGTGTGCTGTTCCCGTCGGCGGTAGTGGGCTTCGCGGGCTCGGTGTTGGTGGCGGCGTCGCCAGGTTGACCAGGCCCATCGCAGCGGTTGGGTCGGGATGTGGGTCAGAGGTGCCAGGAGACGTCGGATCTCGGCGAGGGTGAGCGGGATGAGGCCGCTACCAGGTCTTTTGGGGCGATTGCCGCGGTGACCGAGAGGTAGGCGTGGGCGAGGAGGGCGAGGGTGATGTGGCGGTACCAGGCGTCGTAGCGGCGGACCTGGTACTGGTCGAGACCGACCTCGTTCTTCGCGGTCTGGAAGCACTCCTCGATTGCCCAGCGGGTCCCGGCGACCCGGATCAGGTCCTCGTCGGTGGTACCGGGCGGCCCGGCGCACAGGTAGTAGGCCAGCTCCGGCTCCGCACCGGCCTGGAGCTGGTCGGCGCCGAGGATCTGGCGGCGCACCAGCAGCCATCGGCCCCACCCGGCCGGGGCGTTCTCGGGCGGATACAGCGAGGCCACGGCCCAGTCGTAGAACCGCTCACCCTTCACCCCGGGGCCGGCCGAACGGCGCTTCCATGCCCGTTCGGGAGCGCGGGCGACCAGATCATCCGCCCGTCGTGAGCCGCTGATCTGCGAGATGTCGGCGTCCACGGACAACGGGATGGACTGATTTCGGGGAACCGCGACGACGTAGCCAATCCGGCGCTGCTCGCACCAGGAGCGGAACTTGTAGTCCTGCCCGTATGCCTCGTCCGCCGCCACGAACGAGGCCGGAACTCCGGCATCGAGGGCGCGGCCGATCATCTGCTTGGCCAAGACGGTCTTGGTAGCGAACTCAACCTCGTCGGGCACCGCCGCCTCCCGGCAGCGTTCCCGATCCCCGGTCCAGGACTTGGGCAGATAGAGCTCGCGGTCGATCAGGGTGCGCCCCTTGCCAGTGGCGTAGGCCAAGAACACCCCGAGCTGGCAGTTCTCCACCCGGCCCGCCGTGCCGGAGTACTGGCGCTGCACCCCGGCGGACTTCGTGCCCTTCTTCAGGAACCCGGTCTCGTCGACGATCAGCACCCCACCCGGCTCGCCGAGATGCTCGACCACATAGTCCCGCACATCGTCACGGACCCCGTCGACGTCCCAGCTGGCGGCGTTGAGCAGCCGCTGCATCCCATCCGGGGTCGCCTCACCGGCAACCTCGGCCAGCGTCCACCCGTTCTTCCCGGCCAGCGGGGCCAGCAACCCCCGCACATACGCCCGCGCGCGCCGCCGCGGCTCCGCACGGAAGAACCGGCCCGCCACCAGCCCGAACAACCCGTCCAGGCCACCGGCCCACGCCTCGAGATCCTCCGGCAACTCCACAAGATCGAAGCCTATCGGAAGATCACATAACAAACTGCGGCTGGAGTATTAGACGTCGTTTCAGAAGTGGTGGGCCCGGTCCTGTCAGTGTCGGCG
>NZ_BPRG01000150.1:0-1584 GCF_036984265.1 Pseudonocardia sp. D17
CCGCCCGTCGCCGTTCCCGCCCGAACTCCTGACCTTCCGTACCAGCACTCCCGGGAGCACCCCATGCCGGACGCCGGCACGTTCTCGCCCACCGTCGCCATGGCCCGCAACCGCTGGCGCGCCGCCGAGGACCGGCTCTACCCCACGCTGATCGCCGACCCGGGCTCCTACCAGCGCTCGATCAACGCGATCCAGGCCGTGGTGACGGAGCTGCGCAAGCGGTGCACCGGGGTCGACGACATCATCGCGGCCGAGGCCGCCCCCGACGAGCTGATCGCCACCGCGCTGCCCGGCGGCAGCGTCATCCCCGTCGATCTGCTCGTCGGCGTCGCCTGCGGGATGGCCGACCGCGAGATCGCCGCCGACACCGAGCGGCGGCGCCGGGAGGCAGCGATCGAGGACGCACGCGCCGCCGGCCGCGCGTGGGTCGTCGTCGCGGGACCGGAGGCGATCGAGGAGCTCACCGACGGCCGTCGCCCCGAGCTGCACCTCGCCTCCGGCATCCTCGTCGAGGCCGCCGTCGACCCGTGGTCCGGCGAGGACCCCTTCCAGCTGCAGGTCACCGAGGGCGGGACGGGCACCGTCCTCGTCACCGGCTCGTTCGTCGACCGCGACGAGTGGCTCGCCGAGATCGCGCGCCAGCGCGCGGCCGTCGAGGACGGGACGGTCGGGGGATGAGCCCCACCGCGTGCCCCGGTACGGCCGACACGCTCGTCGCGGCCTGCCGCATCGCCGTCGGGGCCGCCGAGACCGGCCTGGTGCACGACATCCGGCGGGCGGTGTTCGTCACCGAGCAGGGGCTGTTCGACGGCTCGGACCTCGACGAGCACGACGCCGACCCCGCGACGATCGACGTGCTGGGCACCGTCGGCGGGGCACCGGCCGGCACCGTGCGGCTGTTCCCCCTCGACCCGGCCGACCCGACGGGCGACTGGAAGGGCGACCGGCTCGCCGTCCTGCCCGAGTTCCGTGCGTCCGGGCTCGGCGGGCCCCTCGTGCGCTTCGCCGTCGCCACCGCGGGCGCGCGCGGCGGCCGCCGGATGCAGGCGATGGTCCAGCTGGCCAACGAGGCGTTCTTCCTGCGGCTCGGCTGGCGCCGCCTCGGCGCTCCCGAGCTGTACGTGGGCCGGCCGCACCTGCGGATGGACATCGACCTGCAGGCCGCCCGCGCGGCCTGCTGAGGCCCGCGGGACGGGCGGCCCACGCGGGACGGACGGCTCAGGGACACGCGCGGAACCCGGCGGCTCGGCGCGGCCCGCGGAGCCCGGTGGTGCGGCGATGCCGTGGACTCCGGCGGTCGGCGATGCAGCGCGGCCCGGTGGCGCAGCGAGCCCGGGGGCCCGGTGGATCAGTGCGTCCGGCGCCGCTCCGACACCAGCCGGCCAGACGCCCCGAACGTCTCGCGCAGCTCCGTCGGCAGCGACTCGGCGATCCGCCCCAGCGCCGCGCTGCGGTCGGCGGAGGCGCCGAGCTGCCCGATGACGAGGTCGGAGCGGGTGGTCGCGGCGACGCGGGCGGCTTCGTCGGGGCGGTCGAGTGCGGCGAGGGCGAGGGCTTCGTACTTGGGTGAGGCGTAGAGGCGGG
>NZ_BPRG01000151.1:0-1340 GCF_036984265.1 Pseudonocardia sp. D17
GGCTCTTCGCAGATGAGGGTGTAGAGGGCGTGGGCGCGTCGCTCGTCGGATAGGGGTCGAGGTCCTCCGATGATGGAAGTTCTCACACTGCCCATCAGGAAGACCTCGACGTGCCTGACGCTACCTTCACTACCCCTGACCTGACCACGTTCGCCGGGCTGGACGAGCTTGGTCTCGAAGTTGTTGGGCAGCGCCTCGAAGCAGGCCGGGCGGTGCTGGCGCACGAGCCGCTGGGCTGGCGTCCCACGACGTTGCTGGTCACGGTGCGCCGCTACCGGTGCAGTGGCTGTGGTCACGTGTGGCGCCAGGACACCACGGGAGCGGCGGAGCCGCGGGCGAAACTCTCCCGCGGCGCCCTGCGGTGGGCGCTGGTGGCCATCGTGTGTCAGCACCTGACCGTGGCCCGCGTCGCCGAGAGTCTGGCCGTGTCGTGGAACACCGCCAACGACGCGGTCCTGGCCGAGGGACCGCGCGTGCTCATTAACGATCCGCACCGGTTCGACGGCGTGAAGGTCCTGGGCGTGGATGAACACGTGTGGCAGCACACCCGTCGCGGGGACAAGTACGTCACCGTGATCATCGACCTCACCCCGGTGCGTGAGGGCACCGGGCCGGCCCGGCTGCTGGACATGGTCGAGGGTCGCTCCAAGGCGGCCTTCAAGCAGTGGCTCGCCGACCGGCCCGCCTCCTGGCGAGCCGGCCTGGAGGTGGTGGCGATGGACGGCTTCACCGGCTTCAAGACCGCCACCACCGAGGAACTGCCCCACGCGGTAACTGTGATGGACCCCTTCCACGTGGTGCGCCTGGCCGGCGACGCGCTCGATGAGTGTCGCCGCCGCGTCCAGCAGGACACCTGCGGACACCGCGGCCGCAAGGGCGACCCGCTGTACGCCGCCCGGCGCACCCTGCACACCGGCGCCGACCTGCTCACCGACAAGCAGAACCGACGCGTCGAGGTACTGTTCGACGGCGAGCAGCACGTCCAAGTCGAGGCAACCTGGGGCGTCTACCAACGCATGATCGCCGCCTACCGCGAGGTCGACAGGTCACGAGGACGGCAACTGATGTGCCGGCTGATCGACTCCCTCAGCCACGGCGTGCCCGCCGCCCTGGGCGAGTTGCGCAAGCTCGGCCGCACCCTGAAGCGGCGCGCCGACGACGTGCTGGCCTACTTCGACCGGCCCGGCACCTCGAATGGACCCACCGAGGCCATCAATGGACGGCTGGAGCACCTGCGCGGCTCCGCTCTCGGGTTCCGCAACCTGACCAACTACGTCGCGAGGTCCCTGCTCGAAGCCGGCGGATTCCGACCCCGCCTACACCCTCATCTGTGAAGAGCC
>NZ_BPRG01000152.1:0-1447 GCF_036984265.1 Pseudonocardia sp. D17
CGATGGGGTATCTCGACAACCTGATCATCAATACGGACAACTACAAGCACTGTCACTACCCGCTTTATCCTCCGGGCACCGAGTACGTGTCGAGTTACATCGAGTCGCGCGGTGGTGAGTGGCCGGTCGTGCAGTTCGTCGGGCTTCAGGCGTTCTTGCGTGAGTATCTGATGCGTCCGGTCACGCTCGAGGACATCGACGAGGCCGAGTTCGTGGTCCGTGAGCAGGGGATGCATTTCAACCGGGAGAACTGGCTGGGCATTCTGAACGATCATGGCGGCTACCTGCCGGTGGAGATCGAGGCGGTTCCGGAGGGCACCGTCCTTCCGGCACGCAACGTGCTGGTGCAGGTGATCAACACCGATCCGAAGTACTTCTGGGCCACCAGTTTCTTCGAGACCGCGCTGCTGCGTGCGGTCTGGTACCCGAGCACCATCGGTACGGTCAGCTGGTTGTCCAAGATGGTCATCAAGGAAGCGCTCGCGCGGACCTCGGACAATCCGCAGCTGATCCGCAACATCCTGCACGACTACGGTGCCCGTGGGGTCAGCTCCCAGCAGTCCGCGGCCCTCGGTGGTCTGGCGCACCTGGTCAACTTCGACCAGTCCGACACGGTGCCGGGCATCTTGGCGGCGAAGCGCTTCTACAACGCCGGCAAGGTCTCCAACTCCGGGCCGAACTCCGAGCACGCCGGGTTCTGTGCCTGGGGCCGCGAGCACGAGGCCGACGCTCTGCGTAACATGCTCGACGTGTACGCCTCCAATGGCGTCGCGCTGCTGCTCACCGACACCTACGACCACGAGCACTGCGTCAAGAAGATCATCGGGATCGAGCTCAAGGAGCAGATCCAGAACTTCCCCGGTCTGGTCGGGATCCGTCCTGACTCCGGCGACATCGTCCAGGTCACCGCCGATACCACCGAGTGGCTCATGGACGCGTTCGGTCACACCGTGAACTCGAAGGGCTTCAAGGTTCTGCCCCCGTTCATCCGGGTCGTGCAGGGCGACGGGGTGAACTTCCACTCGCTGCCGCAGGTCTACATGGAGCTCGAGCGCCGAGGCCTGGCCGCCGACAACGCGGTCTTCGGGATGGGTGGTGGGCTGCTGCAGCACTGGAACCGCGACACGATGAACTTCGGTCAGAAGGCCTCGGCGGTGTGTGTGAACGGCCAGTGGCGCGACATCGCCAAGTCGCCGACGGGTGCGGCGTTCAAGGTGTCGAAGAAGGGCCGGCTGGCTCTCAAGCACGACAACGGCGTGTACACCACCGTGCCGAAGGGCTCGATCCCCGAGTCGGAGAACGTGCTGCAGCCGGTGTTCCGTGACGGCAAGCTGCTCAAGAAGTGGGACTTCACCGAGCTGATCGCGAACAGCGAGAAGGAGGTCCCCGAGTCCTACTACATCGACCACGTCGGTCAGATGCGCACCGTCTCCGACGAGACCGCCGT
>NZ_BPRG01000153.1:0-1836 GCF_036984265.1 Pseudonocardia sp. D17
CGCTTAAATTCTCCGCTTCGCCCCCGAAGGGACTAACAGGTCCTCTTAACGTTCCAGCACCGGGCAGGCGTCAGTCCGTATACATCGTCTTGCGACTTCGCACGGACCTGTGTTTTTAGTAAACAGTCGCTTGGGCCTGGTCTCTGCGACCGGCTGCCCCTAGCCCGCAAGGAGCTTCAGAGCCTCCGGCCCCCCTTCTCCCGAAGTTACGGGGGTATTTTGCCGAGTTCCTTAACCAGAGTTCACTCGATCGCCTCGGTATTCTCTACCTGACCACCTGTGTCGGTTTAGGGTACGGGCCGCAACAGCACTCGCTAGAGGCTTTTCTCGGCAGCATGGGATCACCCTACTTCGCCTCAATCGGCTACGCATCACCTCTCACCCACGACATCAAAGTCAGACACCCGGATTTACCTGGATGTCGGGCTACAGGCTTGCACCAGGACAACCAACGCCTGGCGGGACTACCCTCCTGCGTCACCCCATCGCTTGCCTACTACCGGATCGGGTCCCACGCTCCCCCCACAACCATCCCCGAAGGGACAGAAAGAGGTTCGGATGGTCAGCATCACCGGCCTCGACACGGACGCACCATCACGGGCACGGGAATATCAACCCGTTGTCCATCGACTACGCCTGACGGCCTCGCCTTAGGTCCCGGCTCACCCTGGGCGGATTAACCTGGCCCAGGAACCCTTGGTCATTCGGCGGCAGAGGTTCTCACTCTGCATTCGCTACTCATGCCTGCATTCTCACTCGCACACCCTCCACCCCTCGATCACTCGGAGGCTTCACCGGATGCACGACGCTCCCCTACCCATCCCAACGACTACACCACCCACCAGGGACAAACCCCGACAGGCCGGCGGATCAAAGCTGGAATGCCACGGCTTCGGCGGTGCGCTTGAGCCCCGCTACATTGTCGGCGCAGGACCACTTGACCAGTGAGCTATTACGCACTCTTTCAAGGGTGGCTGCTTCTAAGCCAACCTCCTGGTTGTCTGGGCGATCCCACATCCTTTCCCACTTAGCACACGCTTAGGGGCCTTAGCCGGTGATCTGGGCTGTTTCCCTCTCGACTACGAAGCTTATCCCCCGCAGTCTCACTGCCACGCTAGAAATACCGGCATTCGGAGTTTGGTTGACTTCAGTAAGCTTGTCGGCCCCCTAGGCCATCCAGTGCTCTACCTCCGGTACCCACCACGCGACGCTGCACCTAAATGCATTTCGGGGAGAACCAGCTATCACGGAGTTTGATTGGCCTTTCACCCCTACCCACAGCTCATCCCCCAGGTTTTCAACCCTGGTGGGTTCGGGCCTCCACCACGTCTTACCGTAGCTTCACCCTGGCCATGGGTAGATCACTCCGCTTCGGGTCTACACCCCGCGACTACACGCCCTATTCAGACTCGCTTTCGCTACGGCTACCCCACACGGGTTAACCTCGCCACGAAGCATAACTCGCAGGCTCATTCTTCAAAAGGCACGCCATCACCACCACAACCCAAAGATCGCAGCACGGCTCTGACGGCTTGTAGGCACACGGTTTCAGGTACTCTTTCACTCCCCTCCCGGGGTACTTTTCACCTTTCCCTCACGGTACTAGTCCGCTATCGGTCACCAGGGAGTATTTAGGCTTAGCGGGTGGTCCCGCCAGATTCACAGCAAATTCCACGAGCTCGCTGCTACTCGGGAATACGGTCCATCACAGGCTGCATGTTTTCGCGTACGGGGCTCTCACCCACTACGGCGACCCTTCCCAGAAGTCTTCCACTAACACACAGACACCACGATCCGCAGTCCGGCAGAACCACGACGACCACATCCCACAACACC
>NZ_BPRG01000154.1:0-7507 GCF_036984265.1 Pseudonocardia sp. D17
AGCGCGATCAACCGCCACGCCGCGGTCCGCAGCTCGGCGGCCACCGGAGCCCACCGCCGCGGCTGTCCCACGCCCGGCGTCCGGATCGCGCGATCGAACCGCTCGGCCACCTCCCGCCGCACCTGGTCCAGCTCGGAGGCCTTACCGGTCACCGTGCACACCGCGGTGACCATGTCCCCGGCCGCGTGCGCCACCGACGCCGCGACGTCGTGCTCGCCGGCGACCAGTGCTGCGGTGGCGTGCTCGACCGCGCTGATTGCGTCCACGACGGCCTCGGCACGCTCGGCAGCGCCCACCCGGGTCCGTTCGTGAGCCTTGGGCGGCAACGGCTGGGCCGGAGGCGGAGCCGAGGCCCACCGCTCCAGCAGCTTCGGCAGGGACAGATCCCGCGCCAGGCTCCGGCCGGAGAACCACACCGGCATACCGTCGCCGTTCGTGTCGCCCGGTGCGGCGAGCGCATAGCCGACAAGCTGGCCTGCCGGCATCTCCCGCGGCAGCACCGCGACCCCCTGGTCAGCCAGTCGCCGGAAAAACTCCTCCGGATCCTGTGCCTGCACCGCCGCGGTCCGGGCCGCGCGACGCAGCCACTCACGGCTGGTCTCCGTCTCGCCCCGCCGCTGGGCCTTCTCCTGCTCGGCACGGGTCGCCGGCTCCGCAGCAGTCCGATCCGCCGGGGCGGTCGGGCTCAGGCCGTGACGCTGCTCGGCGTCCCGGCACACCTCTCGGGCGCGCAGGTAGTCGTTGCGCGGGTGCACCCGCCGGCCGTTGTCCTGGCGCACGAGGACCGCGGCGATGTGCACGTGGTCATCGGCGTGCCGGATCGCGACCCAGCGGCAACCACCGAGGTCGCCCCGGGCAGCGATCCCGGTGCGGTCCATCAGGTCCTCGACGACCTCCGCCCACTCAGCGTCGGTCAGCACTCGGTCGGTCGCGCTGTTGCGCAGCGAGCAGTGCCAGACCGGGCCGCGAGGGACACGCTGCCCCGTCACCCTCGGCGGCGGTGTCTGCGCGATTCCTGCCGCCTCTGCGGCCTCGGTGAGCTCGTCGACGAGCCCAGCCACGTCGAACTCACCATCCGGCCGCCGCTGCGGCTGGTGGCGCTGCGGGTCGCTATCCCAGCTCGCGACGACGTGCTGGTTGGTGTGCTCGTTGAACCGCCCGGCCCCCATCAGGTACCGGACCAGCCCGCCCACACGCCAGCCGCGGGAGATCTTCGCGATCACCGCGACGCCCGCCGCTCCAGGCGAGCCTGCCCACCGAGGTGCTCGACAGCCGCGACCGCAGCGTCGACCCGCTCGACGGTGCGCGCCACCAGCTCCTGCACCCGCGCTGTGGCCGCGTGCAGCTCACCCGTCGCATTGGCGTGCCGGGCGACGTCGTTGAGGTTGCCACCGACGTTGCGCAGCACGCGCCGGTGCTCCATCAGCTCCGCCCGCAGCATCATCAGGTCCTGCATCACCGGGCCCCAAGCCGTAGCCGGCGAGGGCACGCTTTCAGCAGCGCTACGCACCCCGACCACACCGAGCCAAGCGCCTGGAGCAAGGTCTGCCCGCCCTGCAGCCGCAGTCACAGCCGCGAGTTCCGCATCCGAGAACTGCACGGTGACCTTGTGCGGTCGGCCGCCCTCCGCCCGCGCCCGCCGACTCGGTCCGCCCCCCACCAGATCACCTCCTCGTTCCGACGGCCGAAGGCCCGGCCGATCAGCCTGTCCCGCTTGATCAGCTTGGCAGCAGCTCCGGCCGCTTGTCGCGTTTT
The DNA here is from genome assembly GCF_036984265.1 of Pseudonocardia sp. D17. Taxonomy (NCBI): domain Bacteria; kingdom Bacillati; phylum Actinomycetota; class Actinomycetes; order Pseudonocardiales; family Pseudonocardiaceae; genus Pseudonocardia; species Pseudonocardia sp. D17. The sequence continues at coordinate 1,756 of NZ_BPRG01000154.1, forward strand.
CCCCGGGAAAACGCATATCTTGCTCCGCCGCCGAAGCGGGTCGGAGACGCCATGCGGAGGGTCGACGGACGGAAGACGCCCGCTGAACCACCCGGGCGAGCAACCCGGGCGCGGAAAGATCTTTCGGGCTGCCTGATGGGGGCGCTACGGTCCGCAGCATGTCTGCTGCACGCACGCCCTCTCGCCGGGAAGCCGTCGACGCCGCCCGCCGGCTCCTGCAAAGCAAGGTCGACGTCGTCGCCGACCTCGCGGACGCCGGAAGTCGAGTCGACCAAGCAGAGGCTGCAGCAGCCGCTGCTGAGGACGCCCTCCGTGAAGCGCGCCTCACCTACAAAAAGCGCTTCGATGACGCGGTACGGGCGGGGTGGACGGAGCCCGAGCTGGCGGAGGCAGGCCTCACCCCTGAGCGCGGGCATCTCCCCCGCGGACGCCGCCGGCAGCGGCGCACAAACCCCCCCGCTGGCGGGGAAGTCGCTGCGGTCGAGCACCAGCATCCGGGACAGAACATCCCGGAAGCACCAGCACTTGCCGGCTAGCCCAGACCGCTGTTGGACCTCGATCCAAAGCACGATCTGACGCGCTATATCAAGCACTCCACCCCGTCAATTGCCCTCGAACCGGCGGAGCTAATGCGCACCAAAGCGGCCCCGCCGTAACGACGGGGCCGCCTTGTGTTCTGAGAACTTTGAACCCTGTCAGGCCGCTAGATGGTCGACGGTGTCGTCGGTGACCGCCTCGACGACCGCCGCGATGATGTCGCGCGCCACGGGCGGGGTGACGGCGTTGCCGCACATCTTCACTCGGTCTCGCTTGGCCCTGGCCAGCAGGACGAAGTCCGCGGCGAACGCCATGCCCAGCTTGACCTCGTCGACAGTGAGCATCCGGAATCGGCACTCTTCGACGGCCAGCTCGTGCTCCAGGAGCGCGTCGCCCTCGACGGTTGTCTGGGTCGGGAGCGGCTGGTTCAGGGCCCGGAATGTGCCGCTGTCGTAGGCGTACAGGATCTCGGGGTTCCACGAGACCAGCGACTGGTGCCCGGCTGTCGTGATGGTCCGAGCAGGTTCGTCGAGGGGCGTGCACATCTCCGCTCCCCCGGTGTTGTTGCGCATCAGCATGGCCAGTCCGTGGTGATTCCCGGAGGCCGCGAAGGTGTCGAGCGGCTCGCCAACGGCCTTGGGCCGGTTGTGGTTGCGCAGCGGCACCACCACGACCCCGTCGGTCTCGCGTGTGGTGCGCACCCGCATCGGCTCGTCGATGTGGCGGGCCTCGTCGTTCCACGTCCCGCCCGCGGGGACGAGAAGGCCGGTCTCAGCGCGAGCGGTCTGGGCGCGGAACGGACGGGAGATCGGCGCTGCCACCTTGCCGTCGCGGCCCTCCACAGGCACAAGCAGCCCGTCGGTCAGACGGTCCCAGCCGGTCTCCAGCTCGCGGGGACCGCGGGCGGTGACGCCGACCAGCGGCGGGTAGGCGACAGCTTTCGAGGCGGAGGTGTGCACCGTCCGCAGCGGATCCTCAATCGGCCAGGTGCGCACCCCTGGCCGCCGTTCGAAGGTGTTGCCCGCGGCCTCCAGCGTGATTGGGCGGCAGTACCGGCGCAAGCCGGCCTCGATGCGCGCGAGCGTCTTCGGCTTGAGAGGCCGTTTGCGGTCACCGATCCGCTCCCCCGGGTTGGACAGGTCGATGGCCGCGGCCGCGGGCAGGACGAAGGGCTGCACGACGGCATTTCGACAGCTGATCCGCGGGCACCGGAACGTGTACTGGGCGCCGTAGATGCCCTGCACGTTCTGCGAACGTGCCGGGTTCTTCGGGGCCCGGATCGCGGTCACGACCTCGCTGCAGTCCGGGCACCAAGCCTGCGGGCGGGTCCAGCGCTCGAAGTCCGGCCGCCGGTAGCGGCGCTGCCAGAACACCACGTATGCGCGGTCGCGGAGCTGGGGTGCCGGGGCGCCGAGGTGGTGCGCGAAGGCGGAGTTGAGGGTCAGGACCTCATGGTCGTAGTCCAGGGCGCGCATCCGGGCGACCCACTTGCCGAAGTGAACCCACTTCAGAATGTCGGTCACGTTCTCGACGAAAACAGCGCGGTAGCGGTGGTACTCGGCGAAGCGCGGGACGTCCTGCATCAGGGCGCGGGACCGCTCCCGGGCCTCGACGGCGGCCGGTTCCTCGTCCTCGCAGTCCTCGGTGGTGGCGAGATCGAACAGGGTCGGCTCGGTTGGCTGCTGGGCGAAGTCCTGGCGCTCGCCCCGCGCCTGCGACCAGAACGTGCACGACGGCGACGCCCACAGCAGGTCGGTGCGCGGGTACCGGCGCGGGTCGACCTCGGCGATGTCGGCGATGTCGTGGTCGGCGTGCGGCATGTTGTGGTTGTGCGTCTCAATGGCCAAGTCCCAGTGGTTGCAGGCCATCCGGACCTTCACGCCGGGCACAGATTCCGCGCCGGACGACGATCCTCCTGCACCGCAGAACAGGTCGGTCACGGTCAACAAGCGGCACCTCCTGGTGGCTGGGCTGGGCTGTGTCGATGCGGGTTTGCCGTCCCGCTCGAACACTTACTATTCTACAGCGTTATGCGGTGTTGATCAACCGTTTTCCCAGCTAGAAGTGCTAGGTGCCCCCCTTTACGGATTAAAACTCTGCCGGATGGCCGAGGGGCCAGCCCCTTGTCCCCGATGCCGTCGGCGACCGCGCTGCTCAGGTCTTCGGCCGCTCGCGGCCGCGACGGCCGGGACGGGACCTGCCGTCGGCGAACTCCCACAACGTCGACCGCTTCCATAGCCGATGGAGCCGGCCCGACGGCAGAAACTCGACGTGATCAGGCTCCGGGAAGTAGCCCGGGTTGGCAGCGAGGAACGCTCGGATCGTCGACTCGCTGGTGTAGCCCAGCACCTTTGTCGCGCTCGCGACGTCGCACAGCTCGCCCGGGTCTCCGCCGCGGTCGACTTCGGTCAGCGACGCCTGCTTGGCTCTCGCGCGATCGCAGTAGAAGGCCAGGACCTTCTCCTCGTCAAACCACAGGACACGGCCGATCCGGACCCCTTCCGGATGGCCGTTGGTCTCGCGCTGGGCGTAGAGGTTGGCCTGCGTCTGCTCGGATATGCCGACCTGCTGCTCGATCGCGGCACGGTTGATGTGGGGCCGCCCCTCGATCATCTCTCGCTGCGCTCGCGCCACAGCACCCACCATATGAGGCGTCATACCCACCCATTGACGAGCAAGACGGCTGAGCAGGCATCCAGGCAGGCGACCTCGACACCGACGCGATTCGGCCACGTCCGCAGGCCTCCAGTGAGAAACACAATTGTGGTGCAAGCCGAATACACGTTGGGAGAGAGGGGCTCCGGTGGGGGACGATGGAGAAGCTGCCAGTCAGCACGCTGCGCTACGCGCGGAGGTAGCTGACGTCGAGAGGCGGATCGCAGAGCAGCTTCTCCCGCTCGCGGTGCGCCGAGAATTGAACCGCCGGCCAGTGACTCCGCCCCCCTACGTGCGACGGCACACGGCCGAGCACGCCGCGGCGGGCGGTGTCCTCGACGACCGCTTCCTCTCGGTCGAGTTCCTTCCGTTCGTCGACGAAGCACGCCTTCGGCCCCTGCTGCTCAACAGGTCAACGAGCCGCGACACGGGTCCTGTCGCGGCCGAGTGGCTCCAGATTCACCACCGTTGGCACTGGAACAAACCGGCGGCCAACGCGGCCGCTCTCCGGTTCCGCCTCGCGTCTACTTCGGGCGGTCTTGCTGTGCGGCCGAGTGCTGAGACGTCTTGGCAGCCGCGCTGGGCGCGCTTCGACCGTGGCGGCAGCGCCGCCGACGGTGTGGTGTTGGGGCGGGTGACGCAGTCGTTCCGGTCGATCGGACTGGCGGCAGGTCCGGAGGGTCAGGCCCTCGCGGTAACGGCCGGCGAAGACGTGACGGCGTTGGTGTGGGACCTCCTTACCGGGCAGCAGGTGGGGGAGCTGATCGGCCGCGGCTGGTCGATGAGAACGGCAGCGGTGGTGATGCCCGACGGGCGAGCGCTCGCTGTCACCGGCGGCTACGAGCCAACGGTGTGGGACCTCGCGACCTGCGAACAGATCGGCGCGCTGACTGGCCGCACCGACCGCGCAGTAGACGTCATGACGGCTGTTGTCTTGCCCGATGGGCGAACGCTCGCCGTCACCAGTGACGGGGGTCCGGTGCGGGTGTGGGACCTCGCAACCTGCGAACAAGTAGGCGAGCTCAAGCTGACCCGCCACACAGGCAGCGTGCAGGCAGTAGCGGCGGTGGTATTGCCCGACGGGCGAACGCTCGCCGTCACCGGCAGCCGTGACAACGAGGCGCGGGTGTGTGACCTCGCAACCTGCGAACAAGTAGGCGAGCTCAAGCTGACCCACCACAAAGGCAGCGTGACAGCAGTGGCGGCGGTGGTGATGCCCAACGGGCGAACGCTCGCCGTCACCGGCAGCAGTCACAACGAGGCGCGGGTGTGGGACCTCGCAACCTGCGAACAAGTAGGCGAGCTCAAGCTGAGGCGCCACACAAGCAGCGTGACAGCAGTGGCGGCGGTGGTATTGCCCGACGCGCGAACGCTCGCAGTCATCGGCAGCCGTGACAACGAGGTGCGGGTGTGGGACCTCGCAACCTGCGAACAAGTAGGCGAGCTGGTCGGCCATACCCGCGGCATGGTCGACGTGGCGGCGGTGGTGTTGCCCGACGGGCGAACCGTCGCGATCAGTGGCAGCGGGGACAACACGATGCGGGTCTGGGACCTCGCAGCGCGGCCTCGGGTGATGGACAGCTCGGCCGCGGACCGCTCGCGGCCGGTGAAGAGAGTGGCGCCAGTGGTATTGCCTGACGGGCGAACGGTCGCACTCGTCGGTGGCTCGGACGAGACCGTGCAGCTGCGGGACCTTGAGACTGGCGAACAGATCGGCGAGCTGATCGGCCGCCCCGGCCCGTTGGGGGCGATGGCGACCCTGGCACTGCCGGACGGGCGAGCACTCGCAGTCACGGGCGGATCGACGCTGACGGTGGAGTCCGTCATGTCCGACCCTCTGGGCCACGGGATTGCCCATTTTCGGCAGCACCTCCCGCTCACGGTGTGGAATCTCGCGACCTGCGCACCGAAGGGCACGCTGAACGGCCACACCCACAACGTCGCCGCGGTAACGGCGGTGGGCCTGCCCGACGGACGAACACTCGCTGTGAGCGGTGACCACGATGGGGAGGTGCGAGTATGGGACCTTGAGACCTGCGAGCAGATCGGCGAGCTGGTCGGCCACACCGACGCGGTGGAGGCGTTAGCGGCGGTGGTGCTGCCCGACGGACAGGCGCTCGCGGTGAGCGCCAGCCAGGAGCCGACGGCGCGGGTGTGGGACCTCGAGACCGGCGAGCAGATCGGCGAGCTGGTCGGCCACACCCACGCGGTGGAGGCGTTAGCGGCGGTGGTACTGCCCGACGGACAGGCGCTCGCGGTCACCGGCAGTCGGGACGACACAGTCCGGGTGTGGGACCTCTCCAACCGAACCCTGCTCGGGACGGAACTCGGGCTGCCAGCTCCCGTGGCCGCACTCGGGGCGGTTCCCACCGAGGACGGGTTGTGCGTTGTGGCGGGCGGTCCGAGCTTGTGGGCGGCCGTCGACTTTCGAACGGGGAGTATATGAGCGGACTGCGGATCGTTGGCGTGCACGGGATCGCGCAACAGCAAAACGCGGGGCCTGTCAAGAAGTCTGTGTAAGTCGATCTAGGAAGGTGGTCAGGACAGGTAGGGGTTGATG
>NZ_BPRG01000155.1:0-37726 GCF_036984265.1 Pseudonocardia sp. D17
ATGCCGCCGCGGTTGTCGATGTTCTGGTTGATCGAGTTGTCGACGATGGTGTCGCGGTCGTCGACGTAGTTGTTGGTGATGTACTTGTTGATGTACTCGACGGCTTCCTTGTGGCCGTGGCCGCCGTCGTGGTGTCCGCCGCCGCTGTAGCCCGCGTGTGCCGGGACCGGCGGGACGGTGTTGTGGAAGCCGGTGTCGTAGTTCCGGTCGAAGCTCGCCTGGTGGCTGTCCTGGGCGAGGACCAGCGCGTCGTAGACGTCCTGGGCGCTCAGGTCGGTCAGGTTGTACGCCTCGAGGGTGTCCTCGGGGTCGGCGTTGAACTCCTGACGCAGGTCGTCGTCGTTGATCAGGCGAAGCAGGAAGTCCAGCAGCGAGATGCTCTCGGCCATCGTGATCGTCTCCTCGGTGGGCCCCCGGAGTCGACCGAGGCCCGTCTCTGTGTGTGTCGTGCCGGTGTGTGCCGTGCGAGCCGGGCTCGTTGCGGCTCGGCGTTGATGCAGAAGTTAGGGACGGATCGGACAACGGCCATCGGGGAACTCCCATGGTTCGGTAAAGAGCTCGTACGGGGATCCCCGCCCCCGGGCGTTAGGGGATTCGGGGGCAGGGGGCGCCGGGGCGGCGCACGCCGGGCCGAAAGTCCCCACTTCCGGCGCCCGTTCCTGCATTGGGGTGCTAGCACCCCTTCGGTCGCTAACGAACTGCCGGGATACTCCGATGGCACCAAGCGAGGGGTTCGCGCGTTGCGAAGGGGCGCCGCGCGGACGGTCGGGGGAGGAACACGATGGGCTACCAGCTCGGAATCGACCTGGGGACGACGTACTCGGCGGCAGCCGTGTGCCGGTCGTCGGGGGACCAATGGTCGGAGCCGGAGATGGTGACCCTCGGGTCCCGCTCGGCCACCGTCCCGTCGGTGCTGTTCATCGCGCCCGACGGCTCGGTCGTGGTCGGTGAGGCCGCGGAGCGCCGCGCCCTGACCGACCCGGACCGCGTCGTCCGCGAGTTCAAGCGCCGAGTCGGCGACCCGACCCCGCTCGTCGTCGGCGGCGCCCCCTGGCCCGCCGAGGAGCTCGCCGCCCGGCTCGTCGCCTGGATCGTGCAGCAGGTCGCCGCTCGCGAGGGTGGTCCCGCCGACCGCATCGCAGTCACCCACCCCGCCGCCTGGGGCAACCATAAGAAGGACCTGTTGGCGGGCGCTCTCTCCCGGCACGGCCTCGAGGTCGTCTTCCTCGCCGAGCCCGAGGCCGCGGCACTGCACTACGCCTCGGCCGAGCGTGTCGAGGCCGGGTCCACCATCGCGGTCTACGACCTCGGCGGCGGCACCTTCGACGCCGCCGTCGTCCGCAAGGCCGCGTCCGGCTTCGGCCTGCTCGGGCGCCCCGAGGGGATCGAGCGGCTCGGGGGCATCGACTTCGACCAGGTGGTGTTCGACCACGTCGTCGGTGCCATGCCCGACGCGTTCGCCGAGCTCGACGACTCCGACCCCGACGTGCTGGCTGCCGTCGGCCGCATCCGGCGGGAGTGCACCGAGGCCAAGGAGATCCTCAGCGCCGACACCGAGGTCTCGGTGCCGGTCCTGCTGCCCGGGACACAGGGGTCCGTCCGGCTGCACCGCAGCGAGTTCGAGCAGCTCATCGGCCGGCACGTCGAGGAGACGGTGGCCGCGCTGCTGCGTGCCGTCGGCTCGGCGGGGCTGACCGCCGACATGCTCAGCGCGGTCCTGCTCGTCGGCGGGTCCTCGCGCATCCCGTTGGTCGCCCAACTGGTGTCCGAGCAGGTCGGGGGGCCCGTCGCGGTCGATGCCGACCCCAAGAACGCCATCGCCAAGGGCGCGGTGCTCAGCGTCTCCCCGCGCCAGACGATGTCGTGGCCTGCCGTCGTGATCCCGCCGGTGGAGAGCACCGGTCCCGAACCTGCTGCCGTCGCCGCGGCGCCCCACCCGGCCCCCGCCCGCCCGGCCCCCGCACGTCCGCCCGCCCCGGCTCGCCCCGCGGTCGCGCTCGCAGGCGCCGCCGTCGCGGCCCCGTGGTCCGCCCCCGAGCGCGCCGTCGAGCCGTGGTCGCAGGGTGCTCCGCCGGCGGGTCAGGTCGCGCCCGCTGCCTTCCGCGCCCCCGTCGCCCCGCCGCGGCCGCCCGTGCAGCCGCTGCCCGACTGGTCCTACGACGAGCCGCAGCACCAGAAGCCGCGCCGCGGACCGGTGGGGCTGCTCGTCGGGATCGGCGGCGCGGTCGCCGTCGCGGCCGTCACCGTCGCCGTGCTGACCTGGCCGACCGCCCGTCCCGCCTCCGCCGGCTCGTCGATCGACGGCCCCCTCTCCACCGCCACCGCCCCGGCCGAGGCCGGTGCGGGGGTCTCGCCCGCCGCCAACCCGGTGCGGCAGCCCGTCGAGCGTGCGCCCGCGGTCCACGACAACGCCGGCGCCAAGCCCCCTGCCGCGGGGGGCAAGACCGCAGGTGGGGCCCCCGCTGTCCCGCCCGCTGCCGGGACGACGGCACCCCCCGCGGGAGCGACCGCGCCCCCGACCGCCGGCCCCACGACCAGCGCCGGTGCCGAGGGCGGGCCGACGTCCGGCGGGCCGACCTCGCCGCCGCCCGACACGGGGACGAGCTCGCCCGACAACCCGCCGCCGGTGGAGAACCCGCCGCCGGTGGAGAACCCGCCCCCGGTGAACAACCCGCCCGTCACCAATCCCCCGGGGAACAACCCGCCCCCGGCGAACAACCCGCCGCCGGCGGACGCGAACGCGCCGTCGGCCCCCGCGGCGTCGTGAGCTGACCGTCGCGTCCTGAGCACCCTGCTTCCCGCGGGGTACGGGCCTGGGACCGGCGCGGGCGGGGAGCCTTCGCGCCGGTCCCAGGTTCTTCCGACGTCCGCGCAACGTTCCGCCGCCTCCCGGCGATGAAGGATCGGACCCGCGCCATCGGCGGGTGATCGACCTCGGGGAGTGTGTGCAGTGGCACGGATGTCGGCTCTGGTTCTCGTGATGGAGTCGCTGGCGATCCTGTTCGCGACGTGGATGTTCGGCTGGCCGGTGCTGGTCGTCGGCGTCCCCGCCCTGATCGCGACCGCGCTCCTGCTGGTCACGGCCCACGCCGCGGATCGGCGACGAATCCGTCGTGAACGGGAGGCCGCGGCCATTCCGACGCTGCCGGGCGGCCTGATGAGCGGCTTCTTCCGGCTGCCGGCGCAGCCCGTCCCGCACGAGGTCCGCGACCACTCCCGCGCCTGACGCAGCCGCCCGGGGACCGTCGTGGGGAGCCGCGGCTCGCGACGGGCCGGTCGTCGCGGCGTCGTCGTGACGTCGCACCTGCTCGGGGGGCTCCTCTTGCAGACGACCCCCGTACACACGACGCTGATCGTCGCCGGCGGGCTCGGGTGGGGGCCGAGCGTCCTCACCGCGTGGCGACGGGGACGGGTGGGGGGCGGTTCCGCGCGCGGGCGGGGCCGAGCAGGCTCCACCCGAGCGGAGGGGGCGTCACGACGTGCTGCTGGGCCTGGTCTTCGCCGTCGCGGCGATGGTCCTCAACTGCGTCGCAGGCCTCCTGCAGTCCGACGCGACCACACGGACGAGGCCGGGGCGGCCCCTCGCGCTGCAGCCGCGGTTCATCGGCGGGCTGGTGGTCGACGCCCTCGCCTGGGTGTGCACCGTCGTCGCGTTGCGGTTCCTGCCGGTGTTCGCCGTGCAGGCGATCCTCGGCGGCTCCATCGCGTTGACGGCGTTGGCGGTGCGCTGGATCTGGGGCTCGAAGCTGCACGTGCTCGACCGCGTCGCGATCGGTGGCTGCGTGATCGGGCTCGTGCTGATCGCCGGGGCCGCCGCGTCGGAACATCCCGGCGGTGCCGACACGGCCGCCGACGTGGTCATGGGTGTCGCGCTGGGCGTCCTCGCCGCGGCGACGATCGCGCTGTACAACGTCCGCGTGGCCTGGCCGTTGGCGCTGGTCGCCGGCCTGGGGTTCGGTGGGACGTCGCTGGCGGTGCGGTCCATCGACACCGGTCCCGGCGGCTTCGACGTCGTCGTCCTCCTCGGCCAGCCCGCGACCTACCTGCTGTGCGGCTACTGGCTCGTCGGCATCGTCACGTTCTCCCGGGCACTTGCTCGTGGCAACCTCGCCGTGGTCACCGCGGTCTTCACCGTCACCGAGGTCATCGTCCCGGGGCTCGTGGCGATCGGGCTCCTCGACGACCGCGTCCGCGACGGCTGGACCATCCCCTTCGCGGTCGGGCTCGCGCTCGCGGCCGGGGGCGTCGTCGTCCTCGCGGGGTCGTCGGCACAGCGCAAGGGCCAGTGGGTGCGCTGATCCCGGTGCCGTCTGGTCAGCCGGCCCGGTCGGGGAACTGGTCGGCGATGTGCGCGGCGACGGTGACGTACGCGTCGCGGGTGGCCGCCCGCAGCCGGTCGAACTCGATGCGCCCGCCGGCCGCGAGGTGCGGGTCCTGCGGGACCGTCACGACCGAGCGCACCCGGCTGGCGAAATGGCTCGCGATGCGCCCGGCGTCGACGTCACGGCTCGTCCGGTCCCCCGAGAGGACGACGACCGCGTTGCGTGCCTTCGCCGCGTACCCGTGCGACTCCAGCCAGTCGAGCGTGTGCCCGGCCCGGCTCGCGCCGTCGACGGTCGGGCCGCCGACCACGACCAGGCTGTCGGCCGTCCGCAGGGTGGGCTCCATCGTCGGGTGCGAGATGCCGGTGCCCGCGTCGGTGATGACGACGCTGAAGAACCGCCCCAGCACGCCGATCGCGCTCTCGTACTCGGCCGCGGTGAGTGCGTCGCTCACGGCCGGATCCTGGTCCGACGCCAGCACCCCGAGCCGCCCCACCGCCGACATGTAGCGCGCGACGTCGGACAACGTCGCGATGTCCTCGATGCCGCGCAGGAGATCGCGGATGGTGACACTCGTGTCGCCGGTGAGCCGGTCGGCGAGCGTGCCCGCGTCGGGGTTGGCGTCCACGACACAGACCTGGTCGCCGCGGATCTCGGCGAGCGCCGAGCCGAGGCACGCGGCCGTCGTGGTCTTGCCGATCCCGCCCTTCACGCTGATCACCGCAATCCGCCGGGACGTGAGGACCGGCCGCCGGACGCGCTCGCACAACCGTCGGCGGGCGCGTTCGACCTCGCTGACGCCCGGGTTGAGCAGGCCTCGCGATCCACGGTGAAGTGCTGCCCGCCAGCCCATCCGCGGGGTGTCGCGGCGGGGACGGGTGAGCGCGTCGTGGGTCAGCGCGTGCTGGGTGGACTCGGGTGCGGCCGCGGCGGGTGGTGCGCCGGCGGCGTCCGCGGCTCGCGACGTCGTGCCCACGGGTGCCGCGGCATCGCCGACGAGCCGCCCGGCCGCGGGTGCCCACCGGGATTCGGGCGCCCAGCAGGGTTCGGGGGTCGGCGAGGGTGCCGGGGCGGGCGGGGACGCGGGTGCGGCGGTCCGGAGTGCGGCGGCAGGCAACGGTTCGGACGCGGGCGCGGCGGCGGTCCGGGGTTGGGCGGCAGGCGGGGGTTCGGGCGCGGGCGGGGCGGCGGTCCGGAGTTCGGGGGCCCGGCGGGGCGCCGTGGACGCTGCGGCGCGGCGGGACGCGATGTGCAGCACCGATGCGGCCGTGTCCGCGGCGTCCTGCCCGATCGTCCGCAGGGGCGGCGCGACGACGGGCCGCGGCGCGCGCCCGACCGGTCGAGGTGGGTCGTCGGTGTGGGCGCGTTGGTGCGCCGGCGACAGCGAGGGCCCGGTCGGGGCCGACGGCACCGCGGACGCGCTCGGGGTCGACGCGTGGCCGGTGTGCGCGTCCGCGCCGTCGGCAGGGGGCCAGCCGCCCCACGGCACGGTCTCGATGCCGCCCGGTCCGGTGACCTCGGCGTGCGCCGGACCGTCGTGGCGGCGGCGGGGACGCGGCGGCGGTGGTGCGGCGCCGGCGTCGTCCCAGTCCTGCCGGAAGAGCCCGGGGTCGTTCATGCCGTCCTCCAGGGGGGTGGGGTGGTCAGAGGCCGAGCTTCGTGGAGCACGCGGGCCACGCGCTGTAGCCGCCGCGGTCGTCGCGCACCTTCTCCGCGACGGCGATCTGCTGCTCGCGGGTGGCCCGGTCGGCGCTCGGGGCGTAGGCGTCACCGCCGTACGCCTTCCAGGTCGCGGCGTCGAACTGCAGGCCGCCGTGGTAGCCGTTGCCGGTGTCGATGTCCCACCTGCCGCTCGACTCGCACTGCGCGAGCCGGTCCCAGACGCCGTCGCTCTGCGTGCCGCCCGCGCCGGTGGAGTCCGACGGGTCGGGCGGGGCCTGGCGACGGGCGTCGTCGGTGGCGCTGTCGGCTGCGTCGTCGGTGCCGCCGTGGACGGGGCTGTCGGTGTCGGTGTCGGTGGTCTTGTCGGTGGTCGCGGCGGCGTCGGTGTCGTCGGCGCGGTCATGGGTGGCGCCACCCCGGGTGTCGTCGTGCCGGGTGTTGTCGTCTCGGGTGTTGTCGTCCCAGGCGTTGTCGTCTCGGGTGGTGTCGTCCGCGGTGTTGCCGGTCGGCCTTCCGTGATCGGTGGCACGCGGGTCGAGGTCGGCGGAGTCCTCGATCGCGGCGAGCCGGGCGGCGAGCTCGCGGGCCTGCGGGTCGTCCGCCGCGGCGCGCAGCCGGGTCACGAGGTCGCGGGTGCGCTGCTGCCAGTCGCCGCGGGCTGCGGTTGCGGTGCCGGCGTCCGTCGCCGGCGAACGACCGTCCTTGTTCCCACGAGCCGTGGTGCCGACGACGGCGTCGTTGCCGGCCCCGTGGGCCAGGTGGTCCGCGAGGGCGGTCGCGTCGGCGTCGTCCGCATCGCGCAACGTGCCGACGAGGGCGTCCCGGGCCCGCCGCCAGTCGGTCGTCGTGACGCAGGAGCCGGTGTCGGCCCGGTCGGTCGCATCGGCCCGGTCGGTTTCGCCGGCCTGGTGGGTTTCGTCGGCCCGGTCGACCGTATCGGCCCGGTTCGTTTCGGCGGCCCGGGCGGTTCCCTCGGCCCGTCCGGCCCCGTGCGCTCGGGTGCGGATCGCCGTTGCCAGGGCACTCTCGGTCGAGGCCTCGTCGGCATCGTGCTCGTCCTCGTCCTCGTCCTCGTCCTCGTCCTCGTCCTCGTCCTCGTCGGCGGCGTCGGAGCGCGGAGTGTGGGCGGCCGCGGGGAGCACCAACGGGCCGTCGTCGGAGCGCGCGGCCTCGTCGCGGTCCACGGTCCCCGTGCGCTCGGTCCCCGTGCGCTCGGTCCCCGTGCGTTCGGTCGCCACGCGCTCCGTTCCCGCGTCGTCGGTCCCCGCGCGATCGGTCTCCGTGCTGTCGGTCTCCGTGCGATCGGCACGGGAGTCGTCGGTGTGGGAGTCGTCGGTGTGGGAGTCGTCGGTGTCCGGGTCGCCGGCGTCGGGTTCGTCGATGTCGAGGACGTCGAGCAGGTCGGCGGGGGTCGGGGAGAAGCCGTGCCGGGCAAGGACGACGCCCACGTCGCCCGCATCGGCGTCACCCACCGCGGCGCGCCGGACGAGGTCGTCGGCGAGATCGAAGGCAGCCTGTTGCCACCCGACGGCCGATCGTGCCGGGGTGATGCCCCTGGCCCGGAGGTCGTGCACGAGTCGTGCCGCGCGGGCGTCGGACGTGGAGGTGAGTGTGGCGTCGGTGAGCAGCAGGCGCAACCCGTCGACGAGCGCGTCGGCCTGTTCCTGCGACAGCGTGCCGCTGCGGCCGACCGAGTCCCCGATGTGCTGCGCGCACACCGAGTAAGAGGTCGGCGCGACGGGAACCGACACCGGTGGCACGACGACCGGCGCCGCCGCGATGACGGCAGCCACGGCGAGCGTGCCGACGGGTGAGACGGACATCGTTACCTCTCCTGGGTTCGGTGAGCGGCACGCTCGGAGGTCTCGCCGGCGTCGACGAGGTAGGGCAGCTCGTCGGGCGAGCGGGGCGGGGTGCGCGTCGTCGAGGCGGCGGTCGCGTCCGAACAGCCGGGCTCGCTGGTCCCCGGGGTCGCGCCGGGCGCGTGTGCCGCGGGCACGAGGGCACCAGGCTCGGTGCCACCGGCCTCGTCATTCGCCGTGCCTGCCCCGCCCGTCCCGGTCCCGGTTCCGGTCCGAGTGCCGGAGCCGTTCGCGGTGCCGGAGCTCGTCGCGGTGCCGGGGTCGTCGGACCGCGAGTTGCCGGAGCGGGAGTCGGCCGAGCGGGAGTCGCCGGAGCGAGAGTCGCCCGAGCCCGAGCCCGAGCCCGAGCCCGAGCCCGAGCCCGAGCCCGAGCCCGAGCCCGAGCCCGGGCCGGGGTCGGAATCGGCCGCGGGGGACTCGTCGCCGGGCGTGGCGCGGGTCCCGCCGCTCCAGTCCGACAGCACCCGCAGCCGGTCCCACGGGATCGCGTCGAGCGCGACGTAGTCGCCGGACAGGCCGGCCCGTTCGTAGGCGTCGGAGTCGGGCGCGTACTCGGCGATGAACGCGGCCCGCGCGCCACCGTTGTCCCCGACGTAGGCGCCGTAGCGCTGCAGCGCCGTCGCGATCGCGGCCTGACCAGGAGTGATGCCCGGTAGCGAGGCGACGTCGACCGACGGGTCGAGCTGCACCCGGGCGCCTTCCGGGATCGGCGACCCCGAGCCGTCCATGTTGGACCCGTCGCTCTTGGTCGCCGGGTAGCGGACCTCACCGGGTTCGACGATGTTCGTCGAGAAGAACAGCGCGTGAGGGATGTCCCCGGCCGCGATCTCGGAGGCGCGGACGACCGCCGCGTACCGGGCGATCCCCGCCCCCGTCGAGCTGCCCTCGTGCTCGCGACCGTCGCCGTCGAGATCGGTTGCGGCACCCCACAGCGCGGCGAGGCCCGTACCGCTGCGGTGCGCGCCCCACAGGTTGACGACCTTCCCGCTGCGCGGATCGGCGATCGCGACGTGCGCATCCGACCCCGAGGGGATCTGCACGTCGGCGGGGACGGGGACGTCGAGACCCGCGAGCGGGTCGGGACCCCAGTCCTCCGACAACGGGACCGGAGCCCGCGGGGTGCCGGGGCTGATCTCGTCCGCGTCGACGAGCGTGACGCCGAACTCCACGGTGTTCAGGACGTGGTCGCCGTCGGCGAGGGCCGCGGCCATCGCGGCGGACTCCGGGTCGAGCTCCGCGCCCGCCGGGATCGGCTCCCACAACCAGTCCGCGGCCGGGAAGTAGGGCCGCCCGGCGGTCGCGCAGGTGGGGACGTCGGTCGGGCCACGGTCGCCGGGCCCGTCGGTCGGCGAGCAGCCGTCGAGGAAGCCCGGCCTGGTCACGCCGGACGCGGCCAGCTGGGCGCGAACCCGGTCGGCGGCGCGGTCGGCCGCGGGGAGTGACCGGTACAGCGCGACCGCCTCGGCCTTCCATCCGCACGACGGGCTCGCAGCGGGCGGCGTCGCCGGCACGAGCCCGGCCACGGCCATCGCCGCGGCCGCCGCGAGCGCCGCGATGCTCATCGTCGACCTCCTGGCCGGGTGGGCCCAGGCGTCAGCACGCGCCGCGCCCGTCCCGCCGCGCCGCGCCGAGGTCGACGACGAGCCCGCCCGCGCCATCGCACGCGACGGGCACACGCAGGCGCACCCACTCGGAGTCGCACGCCACCCACCCCGGGGCGACGGGCGCAGGCGCCGCCGACAGCACGGCTCCGCCCGTCGGCTCGTGCTCGGGAACCGGGTGCAGGGCCGCGACCCCGGGGAGCCGGACGAACGGCGTGACCCGGACCCGGACGTCGACCCGCACATGTGTGGCGTCGAGATGGTGCAGCGCGCCCGGGATCACGGTCTCGGACCGCTGGCGGCCGCGCCCGTCCCAGCCGAGCCGTTCGACGTCGACGACGCCGGGCAGGTAGCGGGCGAGGACGGCTGCCCGGCGGTCGGGGTTGTCCTCGTCCCAGCTGGTCAGGTCGAGTGCGAAGGCGCACGCGAGGCTCGTCGCCCCGGCCGCGTCGACAGCGCCGGATGCCGCGTCGGGCGGATCGTGCGGGCGGCGCGCCGGGGTGGTACCGGACGACGACGCGCCGTGATGGTCGGCCGGGACGGCCGCCCACGGCTGCCGATCATCGGCAGGAGCGCCCGGCGGCGAGGTTCGGCGCGGTCCGGGCGCCGGAGCCGACCGGCGCACCGTCGACCGGGGGACGTGCAGCCGGTGCGCGGCGGAGACCGCCTCCAGCGCCGCGCGGTGCGCATCGGCGACGGCAGGTGGCGGCGCTACGGGTCGTCGTCGCAGCAGCGTCATCACGTACTCCGGTGAATGGTGCGGACGGTCATGGCACTGCCCCCTGGAATGCGGTCGAGAGGGCTGTGTAGCAATTCGCGGGTGGTCGGATGCGCTGAACGCGCAATTGTGTTCGCACCGGCACACAGTCCGTCGGGCGAGTGCGAACGTCATCAGCGAGAACGCCCGCGGCGGCCCCGGACCTCGTTACCGTCCGCCCCGTTCCCCTTTCCCGACGCTCGAAAGAAGGCGACCGTGACCACATCCGGGCTGCTGATCGCCGGTGTGTTCGGGGCGTGCACGGCCGCACTGGCCGTTCGCACCCGCCGGGACCCGGGCTGCCCCGTGTCCTGGACGGCGTTCGCGACGACCCTGCTGCTCGCGGTGGCACACACCGACCTGGGCACCGCCCGCGCACCGGCCTCCGCGCTCGCCGCGACGTCCGGGGTCGTGCTGCTGCGCCTCCTGCGACGCCGGGGCCGCGCGGCGGTGATCCTCCGGCAGGAGGGCGTCGTGCTGCTGCTCGCCGCCGCCACCGCTCCGCTGTGGGCACCGGCCGCCCTGGCGGCCGTGACGGGCGGCTGGGCGGCCGTCGCCTGGGCCCGGGTCGCGGTGCACGCCGGCGGCCTGCCGGCCCGCACCCGGCGACCCGGCGACCGGGCGGCCGTCGCCGCCGGGATGATCGGCGCGACCGCGCAGGCCGTGCACCACGCGGCGACCGAGGTCGTCCCGCTCGGCACGGTAGGCCTGGTCGGAGCCGTGATCGGGACTCTCGGGCTCGGTGTCGCGGTCGTGGTCCCGGTCGCCGATCGGGTCGTCGTGGAGCTGGCCGTCGCGACCGATCGACGCCGTGTCGGGCACGCCCTGCGACCGCTGCGGACGCTGTTGTGCGACGAGTTCCCCGAGGTCGCGCTCGCCTCGTCCCGCACCCGGCAGCGCTGGCACCGGCAGGCCGCCGAGATCCGCGACGGCCTCGTCCTGCTCGGCCCGTACTACGACGCGACGATCGCCCGTGCGGCCGCCGCGGCCGCCGTCCCGGGCCACGACGCGACCGGCCCCGGCGCGGACGTGCACGCCGCGTTGATCGCGGCAGCCGTGCGCGCGCACCGCTCCGGGCGGCCGCCGGCCGAGCCGCTGCCCGAGGCCGCGACGCGCGGCGGGCGTGACTGGACCGACGAGCTCGCCTGGCTCGTCCTCGTCTCCGAGCGACTCGGGAGTGACCGTTTCCTGGCGGGGCAACCCGTCCCCGGATAAGGGTGACACCGACCGCCGATGCCGTTCGCACTCGCGAATTCCCGATATTCACGGGTGCGAACAAAATGGTGAAATCGGGGACCGGGGACCCGGCGACGTGACACAACGAACCCGACCGCGAATTCTGGCGCGAGGAGCCGACGATGCGTTCCCGATCCGACGACGACCTGTACGCCGTCGAGAACCGCTATCTCGGTCCGCCCGGGCGGCCCGTGCCGTGGCAGGCGCGTTACCGCGCCTACGGGGCGTGGGTCTGCTGGCTGCTGCCCCTCGCGGTGCTCCGGCAGACGGTCGGGGTGCTGCCGGGCCTGCTCGGCTGGGTGGTGGTCGGTGTGCTGGCGGTCGGCGGCGCCCGGCTCACGATGCGCGTCGTCGGGCCGGAGCGTCCGGCGGGCGCTGTCGTGCGGATGTTCCTGGCCGAGCTGGCCGCGCCGCGATCCCGGCAAGCGCCGGTGCGGACGTTCGTCGCCGACCCCCGCCACGTCCAGGTCCACCTCCAGGTCGCCGCACGCCCTGTCCCCGGGCCGCCGCGGTGAGCCTCGTCCCGGTGCAGCGGCCGACGCTCGCGCCGCTGCGCCGCACCCCGACGGTGACCCCGGAGCTCGGGCCGGTCGCCGAGCCGTTCGCGCCGCGCCGTCCCGCACGCACCGGAGCCGACCCCGCGGTGCGCGAGTACACCCCGCGGCTGGCGTTGCGCGGCATCTCCGGGCATCTCGCCCACGCCACCACGGGGACGACGGCGTGGTACGCGGTCGCGCCCAGGGCGTGGTCGATGCGTCCCGACGACGAACGCGACGCCCTGATGGGCGCACTCGCCGGCGCGCTCGCGCGGCTACAGGGCAGGTGGTTGCACTGGCGGGTCACGTGGCGGCCCCACGCCGCGGCGGAGTGGGCCCGTCGGCACGACGCCTGGGCCAGGCCGCTGCCCGACGTGCCCGGTGCCGTGAGCTGGGACGCGCACCTCGTCGGCGAGCAGCGCCGGGCCCTGACCTCGCCGAAGGCGGTGAAGGAGGTCCTCCTCGGGGTCGAGGTCCGCGGACCCCGCGGTCGCCTGGGCGCGCTGGGCGACGCACTGGCGCGGCGGCTCGGCGGAGCCCGGGCGGCCGATCGACGCGTCGACGGTGAGCTCGGCGCCGACGTCCGCGACATCGACGCCGTGCTCGCGAGCTCGGCCCTCGGCGCAGCGCCGCTCCCCGCCGCGCGGATGCTGCACCTGCTGTACCGCTCGTGTGCGCTCGGGCTGCCCGCGCAGTCGGTGCTGCCTGCGGCGCCCCACGGCGAGTGGGAGCGCGAGGACGTCGCCGCCGTCGACGGTCTCGCCCGCTGGAGTGCCGATCCCTATGCGCCGACGGTGGCCGTCACCGGGGTCGTCGACGGTGCCCTCGTCACGCGGCACGTGGTGGTCGCCTCGATGGGCCGCATGGGCGACATCGACGTGCCCGGTGAGGACCTGCCGTGGATGACCGTCCCCGACGACCTGCCGGTCCCCGTCGAGTGGTCGGCGCGGATGCGGGTGCTGCCCCGTGACCGGGCGGCGCGCGGGCTGCGGCAGGCGGCGGACCGGGTGGAGGCGCAACGTCGGCACTACGAGGCCGACCACGGCCGGCAGGTCCCGTCCGCGCTGGTGCGCGGGCTGGAGGCGGCCGAGCAGGTCCGCGGGGACCTCGAGACCGACTCGCCGCTGGCCCTGCGCTGCGAGGGCTGGTGGCGGATGGCGATCCCCGGCCGCACCGAGCGGGAGGCGCTCGAGCTGTTCGACGAGGTCCGTCGCCGGTACGCACCGAAGATCGCCGTCGAACGGTCGGAGGCGCAGTACCGGCTCGCGCGCGAGTTCGTGCCGGGCGAGCCGCTCGCGACGACGGCGTTCCGCCGCCGGATGAGCCTGCGCCATGTCGCGACGGCCGTCCCGCAGGCCACGGACCTGATCGGCGACGACCACGGTCCGCTGCTGTTGCGTGCGCGCACGTCGGGCCGGCTCCTGGCGTGGGACCCGTGGCACGACGCCGGTGCGGGGCCGACGCCCGTCGTCGGTGGTCCGGGAGCGGGCAAGACGTTCCTGCTCGGGGCGGTGGCCGCGCAGCTCGTCCGGTCGTGCGGCGCGTTCGTCACACTGCTCGACCCGTCCGGTGCGCTCGGCCGGCTCGTCGACGTCCCGGAGCTGGGCGGCCACACCCGCCGACTGTCCCTGCGCGACGCGCCGCCCGGCGTACTCAACCCGTTCACCCTGGTCGACGACCCGCCGGAGCCCGCAGCGACGGCCGAGGACGCGTGGCGCCACGCCGCAGGCCGGCGGGCCGCGCTCGTCGTCGCGGTCCTCGCCGAGCTGCTGCCGGCGGCCGTCAGGAGCGGCGCCCAGGTCCGCCCGTTGCTGGTCCAGGCCGTCGAACGGGTAGGGCACGACCGTGCACACGACGCGGGCGAGGTCGTCGACGCCCTGCAGCACATGGGTGCCGAGGGCGAACGGCTCGCGGCCGCCCTGGCTCCGGCGCTGGCGGCCGCGGGTGCTCTGAGCGGCCATTGCGACCAACCGTGGAGCGCGACGGCCGACCGGCTGCTCGTCGTCTCGACCACCGGACTCGCCGAGTCCGGTGCCGACGACCCGGTCACGTCGACGCTCGCGCGGCTCGCCGCGTGGCTCGTCCGGCAGCGCGTCCACGTGCGCGAGGGATCCGCCCCGACCCTCGTCGGCATCGACGACGTCCACCGGTTCACGGCGACGCCGGCGGGGCGCACGCTCGTCACCGGGCTGGTCCGCGACGGTCGCACCCGGACCGTCGTCACGGCCCGGCAGGCCTCCGACCTGCTGTCCCTCGTTCCCGACGACGGCGACGCGATCCCGTGGCACGACGCATTCGTCGGCCGGACCGAGCCCGGGAACCGGGCCGACGCCCTCCGGCTGCTCAGGGTGGCACCGCACGAGGCCCATCAGCTGCCCGGACCCGCCGACGCACCCGGCGAGTTCCACTGGCGGTCGGGACCGCACTGCGAACCCGTCCGGGTGGACCTGTCCGGGCCGCACCTCGCGGGCCTGCGCGCCGCCCTCGGGGGAGGTCCGCGGTGACACCGATGACGGCGCGGCGGGGCCTGCGCCTGTTCGGCCTCGCCGTTCCGGTCGCCGTCCTGCTCGTGCTCGCCGTGGGCAGCCCCGCCGCCGCCGATCCGGCCGCGCCCGACGACTGCGCCGCCCCACCCGCGGCCGTGCCCGCGACCGGCGGGCTCGCCGGCTCGATCGACAGCACGGTCGCCTCGGCAGGCGCCGCCCCCGCGGACCCGTACGCGCGCTTCGGGTACGGCGGGCTCACCTGGTCGACCTACGACCTGGGCTGCGGCGGATCGGCCTGGGACCCGGGCGCCTCGGTCGACACGCTCGTGGGGAACTTCCTCCTCGGTGCGGCGAAGGTCCTGTTCGCGATCCACGTGGCACTGCGCGACGCCTCCCGCACCGACGCGCCCGCGCTGGCCGACGCCGTGGCCCGGACCTCGCCCGTCGTCGCCGACTTCGTGTTCTCCCCCTGGGCGGGTGCCGCGGCCGTCGTCGCCGCGGCCGCCCTGCTCCTCGCGACCCATCGCGGGGACCTCGGTGCCGTCGTCACGCGGGGCGGCACGATCGTCGTCGCGCTGGTGGTGCTGGCGTTGTCGTTCGGGCCGGGCCCCGAGCTGTCCCGGGAGCTCGGCGGGCTGGTCCGCGGATCGGTGTGGGACGCGGGCGAACAGGTCGTGTCGCGGCTCGCGCCCGAGTCACCGCTCGGCGGCGGCGGGGTGCCCGACCGTCCCGACCGGCTGCGGACCGCCGTCTACGACCGCGTCCTGTACGACGGCTGGCTCGACGGGGAGGTCGGCTACGAGCGCTCCCCCGGGCTCACCGCACTCGGCGACCGGCTGCTGGCCGCCCAGACGATCTCCGTCGACGAGCAGCGCGCCCTCGACGCCGGGCCGCCCGGCGACCGCGCGGCCCGTCGGCAGGCGCTCGCCGAGGCCAAGGCCGCCGACTGGCGCGCGGCGTTCGAGGCGGCGCCACCGGACGTGCGGGACAGCCTGCGCGGGCGCGGCGTCTCGCGGACCGGTGCGGGCGTCGCGGTCCTCGCCGGGACGCTCCCGGTCACCGGCCTGCAGATCCTGGGCAGCATCGCGATCCTGCTGATGACGGTCGTCCTGCAGCTCCTCCCGGTCGCGGCGCCGCTCGCCGCGCTGCTGACGCTGGTCGCGCCCGCGACGCCGGAGCGGGCGATGCGCGTGCTCGGCGCTGTCGTCGGGGGCGGGATCGTCGCCGCGCTGTGCGTCGCCGCGCACGGCGTGGTCGTGCTGTTCCTGATCGCCGACGGCGGCGGGATCACCTCGGTCGTCCTCCTCTGGATCGCGACGGCGCTGCTGTACCGGCTGCTGAGGCCGCGGCTGCCGCTGCCGGGCCGGATGGGGACGACCGCGCCGGGCCCGGCGGGGGCGCTCGTCCGCGGTGCGACGCGGGTGGTGCGGCGGGTGATCGAGCGGACCACGCCTGCGCGATCGGTCGGACCGGCGCCGGGTGCCGTCCTCCCGCCGCCACGTCGCGCGGCGCTGCCCCGGCCGCGCGGGACGCCGGAGCTCCCACGATGACCGGGCGACTCCTGCGACTGGTACTGGCCGACCGACGCCGGTTCGTGCTGGTCGGGGTCCTGCCGGCCGTCGTGCTCACGGTGCTCGCCGCCGTCGTGTCGCGATCCGACCGGCTCGCGGGGCCCGACGTCGCCCCGCCGAGCGTCGCTCCGCAGGTCGTCGCCGCGGCGCCCGCGCCGCTCGGCGGACCGGTCGTGGTCGCGACCCGGTTCGCGCAGTACTGGGTCGACACCGCCGACCCGGCGGGCTGGCTCGACCGGCTTCGTCCGTTGGCCACCGACGAGTTCGGCGGCGTCGTGCTCCCCCGCGCCGACCCGGCCTCGGTCCCGGCGACCCGTGTCACGGGACCCGCTCGCGAGCTGCCGGCCGACACCGGAGCGGCGATCGTGCTGGTCCCGCTCGACACGATGACGCTGCGCGTCGAGCTCGTGGACACCGGCCGCGGCTGGCGGGTGTCCGACGCGGCCCGCGCCGACCCGGCGCCGGATCACTGATGGCGTTCCTGATCCCGACGCTCACCCCTCCGGTGCGGCGTCGGCGGGGGCGTCGGGTCGGGTGCGCCGTCGTCGTCGGTGCGGTCGCGTTGCTCATGGTCGCGGTCATCGGTGTCGTCCAGGCGGGGCCGCCGCCGCGGCGCCCGGTGAGTTGTGTGGCCGCGCTCGCGCCGCCGCCACCTCCCGGCAGGCCGGGCCGTGGACCGCAGTGGACCGACGAGCAGCGGCGCAACGCCTCGTCGATCGTCGAGACCGGGCGCAGCCTCGGCGTTCCCGACCGTGCCCGCTGGATCGCGGTGGCGACGGCGATGCAGGAGTCGTCGCTGCGCAACCTGGCGGGCGGCGACCGCGACAGCGCGGGCCTGTTCCAGCAGCGCCCGTCGCAGGGCTGGGGCAGTCTCGCCCAGGTCCGCGACCCCGTCCGGGCGGCCGCGTCCTTCTACGATCGGCTGCTCGCCGTCCCCGGCTGGGACCGGATGCCGCTCACCGAGGCCGCGCAGACCGTGCAGCGCAGCGCGTTTCCCGAGGCGTACGCGAGATGGGAGCAACCGGCCGCCGACCTGCTCGCGGCACTGGGCACCGCTCGCGCCCCGATCTGCGTCCCGCCGCCGGACACCGCCGGCGCCCTGCCCGCCGACGCCCTGCCCGCCGACGCCGCCCTCGACTTCGCCCGCGGGCAGCTCGGCAAGCCGTATGCGTGGGGTGCGGCGGGACCGTCCGCGTTCGACTGCTCGGGCCTCGTCGTGCGCGCGTGGGAGGCCGCAGGCGTGCAGCTGCCGCGAACGTCGCGGATGCAGGCGACCGCGGGCGCACGGGTGCCGCGCGCCCGGGCCCGACCCGGTGACCTTCTGTTCTGGTCGTCCAACGGGCAGGTCTCAGGGGTGCACCACGTCGCGCTCTACCTGGGAAACGACAGGATCCTGGAGGCCCCGCAGGCAGGGTCGCCCGTCCGCACGCGCGACCTCGGTAGCTCCTACGACGTCCGGGAACTGCTCGGATTCGCCGTCCGTCCGGGAGCGGCCGGATGACGCCTCGGCGACGATGTCGCCGAACACCGATTTCGGTCGGTTTCGTCTGCTACAACTGCCGGGCCGGTTCACCGATGTGGTGCGGCTGTCGTGAGGGGGAACGATGTCCAGCACGCCCGGCGGTCAGTGGCCGCAGAACCCGGAGCAGGGGCCGCCGTACGGAGGTCCGCCGCCCGGCGCGAACCAGCCGCCCGGGGGGTACGGGCAGCAGCCCCAACCCGGGGGTCCGCCGCCGGGCTACGGTCAGCAGCCGGGGTACGGACAGCAGGCCGGCGGTCAGCAGCCGGGCTACGGTCAGCAGCCGGGCTACGGTCCGCCGCAGGGAGGCCCCCAGGGGTACGGGAACCCGCAGGGATACGGCGCCCCGGCACAGGGCGGGCCGAGCGAGGGGGCGTCGTCCCGGCCGGGCGGGACCGGCATGATCTTCGCGATCGTCACGGTCGTGGGCGGCCTGCTCACCGCGATCGGCTCGTTCCTCGCCTGGGTGACGGTGCAGGCGCCGATCTTCGGCTCGATCTCCGTGGCAGGCACCGAGGGTGACGGCAAGATCACGCTGGTGCTGGGCATCCTGGTGCTGATCATCGGCGTGCTGCGGCTGATCAGGCCGTCGATCCCGGCGCTGGTCCAGCGGCTGCCGATCGTCCTCGGGATCATCGCCGCCGCGCTGGGGATTTACGTGATCATCCGGCTCGGGTCGCAGATCGGCCAGATCGAGGAACTTCCGGGCGCGTCGGTCTCGGTCGGCTTCGGTCTGATCATGACCATCGTGGGTGCGGTCGTGTCCGTGGTCGGCGGGATCGTGGTGAGCTCGCAGCGGCCGACGGTCCCTGGCGGAGTCGCCGGCCTGGGGCCCGCGGGGCGGTAGGTCGAACCGGGTCGCCGGCGCGGCCGCGCGAGGGGCGGCTCCGGTCGCGTCGGCACGCCGGCGGCGCGGGCCTTCCAGGGGCCCGGTCTGGCTACTGAACGTGACGATCGAGGGCGTCGACAACGGGGGTCGGCCTGGCTCGCGCGCGCCGCGGTTCGCCTTCGGCACGCGGCGTCGAAATGTGATCTGAACCACACTTATGTCCGCGATTCGGCCGCAGATCGGGTTAGCGTCCGGCCATGGACCCGGCGACGATCGAGGCACACATCCACGCACTGGGCGGCGTCGAGACGATGACTCTCGGTGACGACCGGTTCTTCATCCACAACCCGGACGGCGACCTTCCCGGCGAGCGGAAGATGCCGTTCGCGACCATCGTGACGTCCGACGCCTACGACTCCGCGTACGATCTCGGGCGCGAGGGCGTGTACCGACTCAACATCGGTCTGCCCCGCGACTCCTACCGGAGGCTGTTCGGTACCCCGCCCGCCGCACGTGCCGACGGCGGCCCGCTCGACACCGGCCACGACGCCACGGTTCTCGACGTCGTGGTCCCACATCCCGTCTACGCGTCACAGCAGTGGGTGTGTGTCCTCAACCCCGGCGACGAGACCGTCGCGACGACGGTCGGACCGCTCCTCGCCGAGGCGCACGACTTCGCCGCCCGCAAGTCCGCGAACCGCGCCGCGCGCACGGGCGGCTGAGACCGTCAGGGCAGCCGCACGTGCCGCAGCTGCACCGCGCGACGACGCACGAAGCCGCGGACCCGGCCGTCGCGGCCGTGCGCGAGCGGGAGGTCCAGGCCGGCGGCGACGTCCTCGACGACATCGTCGATGGTCCGTCCGTCGGTAGCAACGTGGCGGGCGAAGCGGGGCGCGGTCAGGGCCGTGACGCACCGGTCGATCTGCCGCTGTGCCCACAGGTCGCGGACGGCTCCGCCACGGGAGGCCAGTCGTCGACGAATGGTCTCGGGCGTCGCGACGAGCGTGACGTGCCGCAGGTCGTGCCCCCCGATGCGGAGCGCCTCGACGATCTCGTCGGCGTAGTCGTCGCGGACGAGCGTCATGGGCACGATGACCGGCTGGGTCGCGTCGTCCGCGTCGAGGCGGCCCAGCACGTCGCGCACCCCGACGCGCCATCCGGGCACGTCCTGGAAGTCGCCGCGCAGATGCGGCGGCAGCATGCGGTGCAGGCCGAACCCGGGGAGCTCGGGGTCGGCGATCCAGCCCCGGCCCAGACGTCGTCGCAGCTCGTGGGCGACCTGCGTCTTGCCGACGCCGAAGGCCCCGTTGACCCAGACGATCATCGACGGCTCACAGGACGTCGAACTCGTTGCCCTCGGGATCGGCCATCGTCACGTGGTCGGGCCGGTCCGCGGGCACCTCGGCGAGCACCGTGGCGCCGAGCGCGACGAGCCGCTCCACCTCGGTGACCACCCGGCGCCTGCGTTCGTCCCACGCGACGTGCCGGCCGCCGCCGACGGCCAGGTCGAGGTGCATCCGGTTCTTGACGATCTTGTCCTCGGGGACCCGCAGGAACGAGATGGCCGGGGCGACGCCGGCGGGATCGTGCAGGAACGCGCCGTCGCCACGCTCGTCGACGGGCACGTCGTGGTCGTCGAACCAGGCGTCCCAGCTCGACCAGCCGGGTGGCGGCGGTGCGGGGGCGTAGCCGAGGGCCTCGGCCCAGAAGCCGGCGAGAGTGCTCGGGGACGCACAGTCGATCGTCAGGCTCCACGGCGTCGCCACGGTCCCAGGGTAGGGGCCCCCGTTCGGCGGGCCGCGACGGTCACCGCCGCTGCGCGGCCAAGCCGTCCAGCACCGCGGTGAGCCCGGCCGCGAACACGGCGGCGGGATCGCCGTCGGTGCCCTCGGCGACGAAACGCTCGATCATCGGGAACCGGCCGGTCGCGAGGGTGCGCCGCAGGTAGGAGCCGTGGGCGGCCTCCCACGCAGGCTTGTCGACGCCCGTCCTGCGCGCCGCGCGCCGTTCGCCGACCTCCGCCCGCACCGCACCGGCGACGTACGCGTGGACGGTCCACAGGACGTGGCGGGCGTCGTCGACGGCCGGGAACGCGGGGAGTACCGCGGCCAGCGAACCCTCGAGCACGGCGAGCCGATTGGGGCCGAGCCGCGGTCGCCCGCCCATCAGGTCGGCGAACCACTCGTGCCGCAGTACCGCTGCCCGCGTGGCCTCGGCGAGCGCGGTGAGCGCGACCCGCCACTCGCCCGCCGGCACGCCGATCTCGCCCTGCACGGCGTCGGCCATGAGATCGAGCAGTTCGTCCTTGCTGTCGACGAACCCGTACAGCCGCATGGGCCCGGCCGAGAGCGCGGCGCCGACCTTGCGGAGCGAGACCGCGTCGAGCCCCCCTTCGTCGGCCAGCGCGATCGCCGCCGCCACGATCGCGGCCCTGCTCAGCGGGGTCGGGGCCGTCCGGGGCGGCGGCTCCGCGCGTTCCCAGACCGTCGGGCTGCCGTCATCCACCGATACAGCGTATCGTCCAATACACCGTATCGACGAGGAGGCACCGTGACGGACATGCGCATCGCGATCGTCGGTGGCGGCCCGGGTGGGCTGGTCCTGGCCAGGGTCCTGCACCGGCACGGCATCGCGGCGACCGTCCTCGAGGCCGATCCGTCGCCGACCGCCCGGCCGCAGGGCGGCAGCCTCGACCTGCATCCCGAGTCCGGTCAGCGGGCGTTGCGGGAGGCGGGGCTGGAGCGGCAGTTCCGCGCCGTCGCCCGTCCCGAGGGCCAGGACCTGCGGATACTCGACCCCACCGGCGCGGTGCTGGTCGAGCACACCAGTGCCGACGACATGGCTCGACCCGAGGTCGAGCGGACCGGGCTGCGCGACCTGCTGCTCGACTCGCTGCCCGCCGGCACGGTCGTGTGGGGTCACCGCCTCGACCGCGTCGACACCCGGCCCGACGGCACACCGAGACTCACCTTCGCCGACGGGACCACCGCCGGCTGCGACGTCCTCGTCGGCGCCGACGGCGCGTGGTCGCGGGTCCGTCCGCTGCTCACGGACGCCGTACCGCAGCCGTCGGGCAAGATCGGGATCGACCTCGGCGCCGTCGCGGCCGACCATCCGGCGGCGGATCTCGTCGGGCGGGGGTCGCTGTGGGTGATCGGCGACGGCGTCGTCCTCTCAGGTCAACGCGCTGCCGACGGGACGGTGCGCGTCCACCTCTCGCTGCGGGCCGACCGCGACGGGCCGGACCCGACCGCGGGCTGGTCGTCGACGGTGACGGCCCTGGCCGACGCGGCGGAGGGGCCCGTCGTCAGACGGTCGCACGCCGTGCTGCCGGTGGGGCTGACCTGGGCGCCGCAGCCCTGCGTCACGCTGCTCGGCGATGCCGCGCACCTCATGCCGTCCGTGGGCGAGGGTGCCAACCAGGCGATGCTCGACGCGCTCGAGCTCGGCCTGGCGATCGCCGCGCACCGGACCGATCCCGACGCCGCGATCCGCCGCTACGAGCAGGAGATGTTCGCGCGCACGGCCCCGATCGCGGCGAGGTGCGCCGCGGTGGAGTCGATGATGCTCGGCCCGACGGCCGCGGCCGACATGACGCGCTTCTTCGCCGGCGAGCCCGTCGGCAGCTGAGTTCCCGACCTCGGCCGGCTCGACGAGCTCGCCCGGCTCCGGGCCGACCCCGCAGCGTGGGACGACGGACTGGGTGCGACGGCCGACGTGCGCGCTGCGCTGATCATCAGCGGGCGAGGAGCGAGGCCGACCGCCGGATCCGAGCGCCGGCAGCGGGTAGCCCGGTCGCCGACGGCGACGACGAGGACGGCGCTGCGGACGCCCGTGTGCCGGTTGGCCGGCTGGCCCGCGCGGTGGGTGGATCATCGGACGACGAAGGCCCAGCTCCGGTGTGGACACCGGCTGAGCTGGGCCTTCGCGTGAGAGCGGATGACGGGAATCGAACCCGCGTATTCAGCTTGGGAAGCTGATGTTCTACCATTGAACTACATCCGCATGGCGTGCGATCACTCTAGCATCGTCACCCTCGGTCATTGAATGGTCCACCCGGCTGCGGGCCATCGGGGTGTTTCGGGCCGGGATCCGCACGGACTGTTCGGATCCGCTCGACGTCTCGCGCTCGGGTGTTCCACACTGCGTCCGACCGGGGAACGTGGCGCCGCGGCCCCCGGATGTCAGCTCCCCGCAGCGAAGGAACGGGCATGACGGGATTCGAGAGGCTCATCGGTGAGCTTCCCGACGACCACGAGCACGACGTGCTCCTGATCGCCGGGAGTCGCCCCGAGGTCGCGCGCCTCGCGCCCGTCGCCACCGCGATCGCGCAGGCCGACCGGATTCGTGGGCTCACGGTGGCCACCGGGCCGGACCCGATGACGATCCACGACGCGTTCGAGGAGCTCGGCGTCGCACCCGACATCACGCTGCTGCAGCACGAGCCGCCGGGGCACACGCCCGCGGCGATCGCGGCGTCGCTCATGGCCCGGCTCGACGCGCTGCTGGTCGACCAGGACCCGTCGGCGATCATGATCCACGGCGGGGGCATGACGGCCGTGGTCGCCGCCCAGGTCGCGTTCTGGCGGCTGATCCCGGTCGTGCACCTGCAGGCGGGGGTCGCGACCGACGACCTGCTCTGCCCGTTCCCCGAGGAGGCGAACCGGCGGATCATCGGGCAGCTCGCGTCGCTGTTCCTGACGGCGGGCGGTCCTGCGATCGGCAGCCCGCTGGGGCCGAACGTCCTGCAGGTGGGCGACACGATCGGGGCGAACCGGCCTCCCGTGGACCCCCGCTTCGCCGACCTCGTCGCCCGGGTCTCGCGCGGCACGGCGCGCCTCGTCGTCGCCGGCCTGGACGGTCCGGGATCGACCGAGGTCGTCGGCGACCTGCCGGCGCTGCTCGCGCGCGACGACGACCTGGAGGTCGTACTGTTCGGCGACCTGTGCGGGTCCGGGCCCGCCGAGGACCTGGCCCGGCACGGGCGCGCGGTCGTCGTGCCGCACGTGGAGCTGGGCGACCTGGTGCACCTGGTGGTGGCGGCCGAGGTGCTGATCTCCGACGACCCCGAGCTCGTCCGCGACTCGCCGGGCCTCGGGACGCCTGCGGTGCTGGTCGACGGGCCGCACGTCCCGCATCCCGGCGACTCGATCCGCTCCGTCCCACGCCGCAACGTCCTCGACGACGTCTGGCGCATCCTCGACGTCGACCCCCGCCCCGTGCCGTCGCGGCACGACGGCAA
This sequence comes from Pseudonocardia sp. D17, assembly GCF_036984265.1. Classification (NCBI taxonomy): domain Bacteria; kingdom Bacillati; phylum Actinomycetota; class Actinomycetes; order Pseudonocardiales; family Pseudonocardiaceae; genus Pseudonocardia; species Pseudonocardia sp. D17. Next base: position 23,624 of record NZ_BPRG01000155.1, read on the forward strand.
GGAGGCGCAGCGGGCCGAGGCGGCGGTCGCGTGGATGTTCGGGCTGTGCCCGTTCCCGCAGGTCGCCCCGAGGTCGTCCGACGTGTGACATAGGGTGGCGGGGGTCCGGTCGTCGACACCCCGGGAGGAACCCGCCGGTGCTGCTCTCCGACGGTGACCTGCGCAAGGAGATCGACTCCGGGCGGCTGGTCCTCGATCCCTGGGACCCGGGGATGCTGCAGCCGTCGAGCATCGACGTGCGCCTCGATCGCTTCTTCCGGGTCTTCCAGAACTCGAAGTACACCCACATCGACCCGCGTGAGCAGCAGGACGAGCTGACGACGCCGATCGAGACCGCGGGCGACGACCCGTTCGTGCTGCACCCCGGGGAGTTCGTGCTGGGGTCCACGTTCGAGGGTGTGACCCTGCCCGACGACCTCGCCGGCCGGCTCGAGGGCAAGTCCAGCCTGGGCCGGCTCGGCCTGCTGACGCACTCCACCGCGGGCTTCATCGACCCCGGCTTCACCGGCCACATCACGCTGGAGCTGTCCAACGTCGCGAACCTGCCGATCACTCTGTGGCCGGGCATGAAGATCGGGCAGCTGTGCCTGTTCCGGCTCTCCAGCCCCGCCGAGCGCCCGTACGGCAGCGACGGCGTCGGCTCGCGCTACCAGGGGCAACGCGGTCCGACGCCGTCGCGGGCGCATCTGAACTTCCACCGGGCCGACACCCGGCGCTGACCCGCCGGCAGGCCCGTGCGGGGTCAGCCGTTGCGCGGGTCCCAGCGGAAGCGGTGCGCGGCGAGCCGGATGAACACCGCCGCCCAGACCAGCAGCGACGCGGTCGCGGCGACGGTGCCCAGGGTGGGGCCGAGGCCGACCTCGCCGCCGAACATCAGCCGCACCAGCATCCCGACGCCCGCGCCCGGGACGAGCAGCAGCGCCTGCAGCCAGCCCGTCGCGGGGATGAGCACCATCGCGATCGCGGCGCCCAGCATCAGGAAGACCATCGGCAGCGTCGTGATCTGGGCGCGCTCGGGCGTCGGGGTCACGACGCTCGTCGCCAGCGCCGCGCCGACCATCAGCGCGATCCCGCCGAGCACCAGCGCGACGAGCGCCGGCCAGTTCGACGGCACCGGGCCCCCGATGACCACGTCGATGACCGCGAAGATCACGAGCTGGGCGAGTGCGATCGCCAGCGCCGGGGTCAGCGTCGCCAGCAGCAGGCCCCCGTCGGAGATCCCGCTCGTGCGCAGGCGCTGCAGGACCCGGGCGTGCCGGCGGGCGACCAGTGTCTGGGTCCCCGTCACGTACAGGCCCATCCCGAGCGTGACGGCGACCTGCAGCGCCACCACCATGGGCCACACCTCGGGCCCGCGACCGAGGGAGAACGCCCAGAACACCCCCAATGCGATCGGGAGCAGTACCGACGACACCGCCAGCGTCCGGTTGCGGACGACGAGTGTGAGCTCCGTGCCCGCCAACGCCGTGACCTTCTGTGCGGGACCCGTTCCCGCCAGCGCCGTGGTCATCGGGCCACCTCCGTCGTGTCGGTCCCGGTGCGCGCCGCCGTCGTCCCGGTCTCGGTGCGCACCGCGTGGTAGATGTCCGCGAGCGACGCGGGCGCCGCACGCAGGTCCGACAGTCGGACCCCCCGGCCGGCCGCCCAACCCAGGAACGCCGTCAGATCGGCCTGCAGCTCGGTCGTGCGCACGGAGAGCCGGCCCCCGCCGATCTCGGTGCTGCCCGCGAACCGTGGGAGGTCCGTCGGCGCGTCGGCCGGCAGCACCGCGGAGAAGCCCGCCGGGCGCGTCGCGAGAATCTCCGCGAGCGTCCCGGACACCGCGACGCGGCCCTCGTGCATGATCGCGACGCGGTCGGCCAGTGCCTCGGCCTCCTCCAGGTAGTGCGTGGTCAGCAGGACCGTGCGGCCCGCCTCCTGCAGCTCCTGGATCGCGTCCCACGTGCGGCGCCGCGACTCCGGGTCGAGGCCTGTCGTCGGCTCGTCGAGCACGACCAGCTCTGGCGACCCCCACACCGCCAGAGCCAGGTCGAGCCGACGCTTCTCCCCGCCGGACAGCTTCGACGCCGGCGTGTCGCGGCGCCGCGCCAGGTCGAACCGGTCGAGCAGCCGCTCGACGCGGTCCGGCCGATCGGACAACCGCTGCCAGAGCGACAGCGTCTCGCCGACGGTCAGCTCGTCGACGAACCCGCCCTCCTGCAGCTGGATGCCCATCCGGCGGGTCAGCGCGTGGCGCTGCGTCGCCGGGTCCATGCCGAGGACCGAGACGCTCCCGCCGCAGCGGGTGCCGAAGCCCTCGATCACCTCCAGGGTCGTCGTCTTGCCGGCACCGTTCGTGCCGAGCAGGGCGAACACCTCACCGGTCCGGACGTCGAGGTCGATCCCGCGGACGGCCTCGAAGTCGCCGTACGCGACCTGCAGCCCCCGGACCTCGACGGCCGATGCCCGCGCAGTGGCGGTGTGCTCCGCCTGCCGGGTGGTCGTCTGTGTCATGCCGTCGACGGTGCCGGGTGCGGCCCCGTCACCGGTAGTCACGACGGTCATCGGCCGCGGTGACACCACGTCCGCGATCTGATGACAGCTGTCACCTCGGGTTCTCGGTTACGGTTCGGGGGTGGACGCGCTGAGCGGCGCCGAGGAGCGGCGCGTGCGGGCCGCCCGGCGCTTCGGCGTCATCGGGATGGTCATCACCGTCGCGTGGCTGCTGTTCGTGCCCGCGTCGATGATCTGGTCGGGGCTGCCCGCCGCGCCGTACGCCGCGATCCTGCTGACGCTCTACGTCGTCGCGTTCGCGCTGCACGTCCACCGGATCCGCCAGCACGTCCGGTCGCTGGGCAGGCCCGCCGAGCCGTGGTTCGTCGCCGTGGCGCTCGCCGTCGCGCTGGCGCTGGCGCTGGTCGGGGTCGCATCGTCGTTCGTCGGGTTCACCTGGGCGCTGGTCAGCGGGGTGCTGTTGGGCGACGTCGTGTCCGGCGGCCGGCTGTGGCCCAGCGTGGGCATTGTCGCCGCGGCGACGGCCGCCGTGTTCGGCTTCGGCTGGCTGATCAGCGCGAACACCGTCTACCCGTTCCCGGCACCGACGTGGATCGCGCCCGGCCTGGCGGCGTTCTACGTCGGCATCATGTGGTGCGTCGACGTCGAACGGCTGTGGTGGCTCAAGGCCGTGACCGACCTCGACGAGTCGCGCCGGGTCGCCGCCGAGCTCGCGACCGCCCGCGAGCGGCTCCGGCTGTCCGACGACCTGCACGACATCCTCGGTCACGCCCTCGAGGTCGTGGCGTTCAAGAGCGAGTTGGCGACGCGGCTCATGGACGTCGACGCCGCCCGCTCCAAGGCCGAGCTAGAGGACGTGCAGCGCGTCGCGCGGCAGTCGTTGTCCGAGGTGCGCGCGCTGGTGCGGGAGACCCGTACGACCGATCTGGCGACGGAGCTCGCCGGGGCGCGGGCCGTCCTGGAGTCGGCGGGGGTGCATCTGGTCGTGCGCGGGGACCCGGCGACGGTGGCCGGGCCGGCCCGTGGTGTCCTCGGCCGGGTGCTGCGCGAGGCGATGACGAACGTCCTGCGCCACGCCCAGCCGCGCCGCTGCACGATCGAGATCCAGGTCGAGGGCGGTGCAACGCACCTGCGCGTCGTCAACGACGGGGTGTCCGCCGGGGCCGCGGCCGACGAGACCGGCACCGGGCTCGTCGCGCTCGGCCGCTACCTCGACGAGCACGCCGGCCGGCTGGACGCGGGCCCCGGCCCCGACGGCACCTTCCGGCTCGACGCGTCCCTGCCCGCCGCCGCGCTGTCGGCCACGACGTGATCACGCTCGTGCTCGCCGACGACGAGGCGCTCACCCGTGGCGCGGTCGGCGCCCTGCTCGGCCTGGAGGGCGACCTGCGGATCGTCGCCGAGGCGTCGACGGGCGACGAGGCCGTCGAGGTCATCCGCGTGCACGCGCCCGACGTCGCGGTGCTCGACGTCGAGATGCCGGGCCGCGACGGCGCCGAGGTCGCCCAGTGGGTGGCGGAGAACCAGCCGGGCACGCGCTGCATCGTCCTCACACGGCACGCCCGCCCGGGGGTGCTGCGCCGGGCGCTGGCCGCGGGGGCGGCGGGCTTCGTCACCAAGAGTGCGCCGGCGAGCGTGCTGGCCGACGTGGTGCGGCGCGTGCACGGCGGCGGCCGCTACGTCGACCCCGACCTGGCCATGACGGCCCTGACCAGCGAGGACTGTCCGCTCACCGATCGCGAGCTGGAGGTCCTGCGCAACGTCGACGACTCGGGCACGGCCAACGACATCGCCCGCCGCGTCCACCTCTCCCCGGGCACCGTGCGCAACTACCTGTCGTCCGCGATGCAGAAGCTGGGGGCGGGCAGCCGTTCCGAGGCCGCGCGGCTGGCCCGCGACCACGGCTGGCTCTAGCCCCCACCCCGAGCGCAACCTCACGGTCGGGCTGAGCGCGGATCGGAGCGGTGAGGTTGCGGCCGGGGTCGGGGCGGCCGTCGGAAGGAACGTGACGCTGCGCGTCGGCGAGGACACGGACGGCGGTGTTCGCGACAAGTAGGCTGGCCGCCGATGGAGGAGCCGCGCCCGCCCCAGCCCCCGGAGCAGCCCGAGGGCGCGCCGGTGCACCCGCAGCCCGCGGACCACGGCCTCGCCCACCCACCCGCGCTCCGTGGCGACCAGCAGCCCGCGGGACATCCGGGTCGGGTCGACACGTGGGCCACGCCGCCTCCCCACTGGCAGGACCAGCGGTGGCACTACCAGCAGTGGCAGCAGCAGTCGCACGGGCACGCCGTCCCCCCGCCTCCGCAGGACCCCTCACGACCCCAGGAGCCCCCGAAGCCCACCCCGTGGCAGCGCATCCGGGCCCGGGGATGGCGGCTGGCGATCGGCGTGGGCATCGCCGGCGCCTCGCTGCTGCTCATCCCCTTCTTCCTCTGGCCGACGCTCGACCCGGACCGGCCCGTCGCGCAGTGGTGGCCGCCGTTCGCGATCGGGCTCGGGACGCTGATCCTGCTGTCGGTGCTGCGGCTCGACCGGCTGCTGCGGGGGTGGACGTGGCACGTCGCGGGGGTCGTGTTCGTCGGCGCCCTCGTCGTCTGGACGAGCGCCAACCCGTGGGCGTGGGCGTTCGCGCTCAGCGTCGGGGTGCTGCTCGTCGGGCTGCTGCGGCTGCCGCGCCCGGAGCTCGCCGTGGTGGGCGCGGTCCTGTGCGCGGTCTCGCTCGTCGGGTTCAGCGTCCGGGCCGGCCAGATCACGCAGCAGCAGGCGCAGATCGAGGCGCACGCGGGCGACGAGGTGCGGGCCACCGTGGGCGGCGTGCCCAACGCGCAGGAGGTCGGCCCCCTGCTCGATCGGGCGATCTCGGGCCCGGTTCCCGACCCGGAGCCGGTGTGCCGCATCGTGTCCCCGGCCGCCGCGGCACAGCTCACGGCAGCGACGGGGACGGCCGACTGCACCGCCGCCGTGACCGCGATCCAGCAGCGGCGGGCGGCCTCCGGGGGTGGCCCCGCGCCCGTCACCGACGTCCCCCACGACGCCGTGCCGATGACGAGCCAGCAGAGCTACACCGTCGGGACCTGCACGAGTGCCTGGGCGGCCGCGGCCGGACCGCAGCTCGGGAGGGTCACCGTGACGTGGACCAACCCGACCGCGCGGCGCTACGCCATCACCGCCTTCGTCCCCTGCTGAGTCCCTGCTGAGTACCTGCTGAGTCCCTGCTGCCGGGTCCCTGCCGGGGTCCCGCTGTGTCCGTCCGCCGCGACCCTCGGGGCGCCGCCTCGCCGCGGGCGCCCGACTCGTCACGAGTTAGGTTGTTCACCTCGGCTTTGTTACTCTCCAGTAACTAGTTAAACAATTGAACCGGGTGCTTCCCAGCGCCCGGTGGCGTGGAGCGTTACTCTCCCGCCCCAACGGGGCCGCGTCCCACCACACGCGGAGTCCGGCTGTTCGAGGAGGAACACGTGTTGGTCCGACTGGTCATCGGCCTGGTGATCACGGTCGCCGCCGTCGCCGTCGCCGGCCGCCGCGCGCTGCAGGTCTACCGGCTGGTCGAGTCCGGCCAGCCCGACGACGCCCGCCGCGACGGCCTCGGTGCGCGGGTCCGTACGCAGTTCGTCGAGGTGTTCGGCCAGCGGAAGCTGCTCAAGTGGTCCGTGCCGGGGCTGGCGCACTTCTTCACCTTCTGGGCGTTCGTCATCCTGGCGACGGTCTACCTGGAGGCCTACGGCGCGCTGTTCGACCACGACTTCCACATCCCGTGGGTCGGGCGCTGGCCGGTACTGGGCTTCCTGCAGGACACCATCGCGGTGCTGTGCCTGCTCTCGCTGGTCGTCTTCGCCGTCATCCGGATCCGCAACGCGCCCGACCGCAAGGCGCGTGCCTCGCGGTTCTACGGCAGCCACACGGGTCCGGCCTGGCTGATCCTGTTCATGATCTTCAACGTCCTCTGGACGCTGTTCTTCTTCCGTGCCGCCTCGTCGGCGCTGGGGGTGTTCCCCTACAAGTCGGGCGCGTGGGCCTCGATCGGCCTCGGGCACCTGTTCGACGGCGTGTCGCAGGGGACCCTCGAGGTGATCGAGAGCGTCGGCCTGCTGCTGCACATCGGCGTCATGCTCGTGTTCCTCGTGATCGTCGCCTACAGCAAGCACCTGCACATCTTCACGGCGCCGATCAACGTCTCGGCCAAGCGCATGCCCAAGGCGCTGGGTCCGTTGCTGCCGATGATGTCGGACGGCAAGAAGATCGACTTCGAGGATCCCGACGAGGACGCGATCTTCGGCCGCGGCAAGATCGAGGACTTCACCTGGAAGGGCATGCTCGACTTCGCGACCTGCACCGAGTGCGGTCGCTGCCAGAGCCAGTGCCCGGCCTGGAACACGGGCAAGCCGTTGTCCCCCAAGCTCGTGATCATGGACCTGCGCGACCACCTGTTCGCGAAGGCGCCCTACATCATCGGCGGCAAGGACCTGCCCGAGGTCGAGTCGGTCGACTTCGACGTCCTCGAGGCCGCGACGAACGGCCACGGTCACGGCGTCCCGGAGTCGGGCTTCGGCCGCGTCCTCGGCTCGGGTCCGCAGCAGGCGGCGCGCCCGCTCGTCGGTACCGCGGAGCAGCACGGCGTCATCGACCCCGACGTGCTCTGGTCCTGCACCTCATGCGGCGCGTGCGTCGAGCAGTGTCCCGTCGACATCGAGCACGTCGACCACATCATCGACATGCGTCGCCACCAGGTCATGATCGAGTCGGAGTTCCCCTCCGAGCTCGGCGTGCTGTTCAAGAACCTGGAGAACAAGGGCAACCCCTGGGGCCAGAACGCCAAGGACCGCCTGGAGTGGACCAAGGGCCTCGACTTCGAGGTGCCCGTCTTCGACGGTGAGCTCTCCGCCGACACCGAGTACCTCTTCTGGGTCGGTTGCGCCGGGGCCTTCGACGACAACCAGAAGAAGACGATCCGCGCGACGGCCGAGCTGCTGCACCGCGCGGGCGTCGGCTACACGGTGCTCGGCCCGGAGGAGTCGTGCACCGGCGACCCGGCGCGGCGCTCCGGCAACGAGTTCCTCTTCCAGATGCTCGCGATGCAGAACGTCGAGGTGCTCAATGCGGTGTTCGAGGGGCGCGAGCCCGGCACCCGCAAGATCGTGACGACGTGCCCGCACTGCCTCAACACCCTCGGCCGCGAGTACCCGCAGCTCGACGGGCACTACGAGGTCGTGCACCACACCCAGCTGCTCAACAAGCTGGTGCGCGAGGGCAAGCTCGTCCCGGTCGCGGAGCCCGCGGCCGACAAGGGTGCGCCCGTCACCTACCACGACCCGTGCTACCTGGGCCGGCACAACGAGGTCTATGCCGAGCCGCGCGAGCTCGTCGCGGCCGCGGGCGCGACGCTCACCGAGATGCCGCGGCACGCCGACCGCTCGATGTGCTGCGGTGCGGGTGGTGCCCGGATGTGGATGGAGGAGCGGATCGGCCAGCGGGTCAACGTCACCCGCACCACCGAGGCCCTCGACACGCTGTCGGGCGTCGGCGGCGCCGACGGTGCCGCCGCCGGCGGGACGATCGCCGTCGGCTGTCCCTTCTGCAAGACGATGCTCTCCGACGGGCTGACCGAGAAGCAGTCGGGCGGCGGTTACGAGGGTGTGCAGATCCAGGACGTGTCCCAGATGCTGCTGGCCGCGGTGAAGCGTGGCGACGGGAGCGCCGACGGCGCCGGGACGACCGGTGAGAAGAGCCCCGTCGGGGAGGATGCCAACACGTGACTGAATCGTGCCCGGCTGCCTCCCTTCGGGCGGCCGGGCGCGGATGGCGGAACGTAACACCGTTGTGACGCTTTGTAGCGTCGCCCGTTCGGATGAAGGTGTCGCGAGACCGTCGCAGTCCGCATGTGAACCGCTCCGACAACTGGTCAACGTCGTCGCCTGACGCTTATTTTCGTCCGGTCGGCATGCTTGACTCGGTCGGCCCACGCCCCCGGGCCGTCAGGGAGAGCCCCCGGTACGGTGCACACGATGTCGCCGTCGGGACATCACGAGGAGGAATCGTCATGAGCGCCGCCGCGGGAGGGGTGACCCTCTGGGTTGCGCAGGTGACGACCAACGGCCTGCAGGGTTGGATCCAGAACAACATCGTTCCGCTGATCCTGCTCGGGATCGCGATCATCCTGCTCTGGATCGGTGGCCGGGGTGACAACGCGGGTGTCGCCAGGCGGAGCGTGGGTCTCATCATCGGCCTCGTCGCGCTGGGTATCGCCGTCTCGGGGACGGGCCCACAGGTCGGCAGCTTCCTCGCCTCGTTGATCACCGGGTGATCGAGTGCTCGTCCGCACTGACGACGAGGTGTACCGCGTCGATGCCGTCTGGCTGGGCCCCCCGCGCGCGACCTTCCCGTGGCGCGCGCGCTACGTGAGCTACGGGCTCGGCCTGTTCGTCATGATCGTCGTGATGTTCGTGCAGCGGCGCATCGGGATCAGCCTCGACTTCTTCTCGGTCGCCTGGGCCCTGCTGCTGACCATCGTCATCACCCGGTTCATCGGCAAGAGGATCAACTACGACCGTCCGCTCGGGCAGATCGTCTCGCTGTTCCGGCACGAGGTGACGGGTCCCCGCGAGCGCACCGCGGTCCGCGGGGGCGTCATCCGCACCGGCCGGGTCACCGTCCGGCAGTCCGCTCCGCTCGCCCGGACGGCCCGCCGAAAGGGCAGTTCCACCGGCCCGCGGGGCCACGACAGCTCCGGATCGCGCGTCGTCGACCCGGCCGCGGCGCGTGTGGCCGAGCCCGCCGGGCCACGCGCGGCCGCGCAGCCGCCGCGTCCCTGGACCGTGGGACCGGGCCGCGCGGCGCCCGTCCGCGTCGGAACGCCCGGGAAGCCCGACGAACCGAGCCGCCGTTCGGCGAGGGGCGGGCGCCGGATCGTCGGGCGGACGCCCCCGCCGCCGGCCCGTCCGGTGCGCACCGTCGCCGACCACGTCAACGGAACCCGCGGTGGCCCGGCGTAGGGGCGGGGACAGCACCCGCGACCGCGACTCCGTCGCCACCGCCGGCCCGAGGCGGCGGCGCGGACGCTCCCTCGCGGGCGAGCTGAAGGCCGACGGCTACACCCCCGACATCGCGCTCCGCTCGATCGACGGCCACCTCACCCGCACCGGCACGCAGGTCATGGCCTGGTACCGGCTCGCCGCGCAGGCGTGGAGCTTCCGCAGCGACGGCCAGCGCGAGATCCTGATCCGTCAGATCGCCGCGCAGCTGGGCGAGCTGCAGGGCCGGTGGTTGCACCTGCGCGTCACGACCCGCCCGTACCCCGTCCACGTCTGGGCGGAGTCGTTCGACAACAACGCGGTGGGGCGCATGCCCGACGTCGCAGGCGCGCTGGGGTGGGACGGCTTCCTCGAGGGCGAGCAGCGGCACCTCATGGGCCTGTCGATGTCGGACAAGGAGGTCTTCCTCGGCATCGAGGTCTCCGGGCGCGGCATGCTCGACCGCTGGGCCGACCTGGCCGCGCCCGTGCTCGACCGGTTCCTGCCCGCCGCCGCGCGCGCCGAGCTCGCGGCGCTGGAGTCCGAGGTCAACCACCTCGACGTCGTCGTGGCGGGCAGCGGCCTCGACGCGGTGCCCGCCTCCGCCGAGGACATCGCCTGGCTGATGCACCGGTCGGTCGCGCTGGGGCTGCCCGCGCCGCGGTCGCTGGCGTCGGTGCCCAGCGGCACGGGCCGGTGGGAGGTCGAGGACCTCGCCACGTTCACCGAGGGCGTCTCGGTCACCCAGGAGCCCTACGCGCCGACGGTCAAGGTCATCGGCCGGGTGCGCTCGCAAACGGTGCAGCGCAACGTCGCGGTGCTGTCGGTGGGGCTGATGGAGGGGTTGCGCATCCCCGAGGTCGACGACCCGTGGATGCAGCACTCCGACCGGCTGCCCTTCCCCGTCGAGTGGTCCGCGCGGATGTACATCCGCCGCCCCGAGGACGTCACGGGCGAGCTGCAGCGCCAGATGGGCAAGGTGCGCAGCCAGATCCGGCACTACACCCACGACCACGACCTCGAGCCTCCGATGTCGCTGGCCCGCCAGGCCGACCGTGTGCTGCAGGTCGAGGACGAGGTCACGAGCGGGCTCACCCAGCTCAACACCCGCCTCTACGGGTGGTGGCGCATCGCCGTCTCCGGGCGCGACGAGGCCGAGGCCGTCACCCGTGCCCAGCAGGTCCTCGACCTCTACCGCCCCAAGGTCCTCATCGAGCATCCCGAGGCGCAGTACCGCTACGCGCGGGAGTTCATCCCGGGTGAGCCGCTGGCGTCGACCGCGTACCGCCGGCGGGGCTCGGTGACGTGGGCGGCCGCGGCCGTCCCCGCCGCGACGGCGAGCGTCGGTGACCGGCGCGGCATCATGATCGGCGAGACCTGCACGGCGACGCGGCGGCCCGTCGCGTGGGACCCCTGGCTCGCCCAGGAGGTCCGACGGGCCTCCGGCCTCACCGCCATCGTCGGCGGCCTGGGCTCGGGCAAGTCGTTCCTCACCGGGCTCATCGTCTACAAGACGCTGCGGGCGGGCGCGCGCTGGACGCTGCTCGACCCCTCCGGCCCGCTCGCCGAGCTGACCCGCCTGCCGGAGCTCGCGCCGTTCTCGCGGCACATCAACCTGCTGCGCGCCGACCCGGGCATCCTCAACCCGTACCGGGTGGTCGCCGAGCCGCGGTTCGAGCACTTCGCCGACGACGAGGACCCCGAGCGGGCGTGGCGGCGCGAGCGGTCGTTGGCCGCGGCGACCCGGCGCAGGCTCGTCCTCGACGTCCTCACCGGCCTGCTGCCCTACGACGTGGCGCGGATGCCGCACACCAGGATCGTGCTGCTGCGGGCGGTCCGGGAGGTCGGCGGCGCGACCGACCGGCACCCCGGCCAGGTCATCGACGCGCTGCGCCGGCACGCGCGCGAGGGCGAGGAGCACGCGGGCGTCGTCGCCGACTTCCTCGAGGAACGCCGCGAGCTGCCGCAGGCCGCGCTGCTGTTCCCCGACACCTCCCGCGAGGATCCCTGGGCCGCCCACCAGGACTTCCGGCTCACCGTCCTGACGATGCAGGGCATGACGCTGCCCCGGCCCGGCAGCCCGCGCGAGGAGTGGACCGACTCCGAGTCGCTGGCCGTCGAGCTGCTGAACCTGGCGTCGTGGCTGACCCAGCGGACGATCTACGAGTCCGACCGCAACCTGCGCAAGGGCGTTGCTCTCGACGAGACGCACTTCCTCTCGCAGGTGCCCACGGGCAAGGTGCTGATCGACCGGCTCGCCCGCGACTCCCGCAAGTTCAACGTCCGCGCCCTCTTCGCCTCCCAGCTGGCGGGCGACCTGCTGCGCGTGTCGGGGTTCGCGTCGCTGGTCAACGCCGTGTTCGTCGGGCGCACCGACGACGAGGAGGCCCAGGGCGACGCGCTGCGGCTGCTGCGCGTGCCCACCGGGGTCGGCTACGAGGAGATGCTGGGGACGCTGTCGCCGCGGCCCCGCCACGACGACCGCCCCGACGACACCCCGCGCCAGTTCGTCTTCGCCGACGGCCACGGCGGCGTCGAGAAGATCCGCATCGACCTGGAGGCGCCGCACCTCGAGCACGTCCGCGAGGCGCTCGACACGAACCCGGACGCGACCCGGGTCGCGGCGCCCGGCATCCCACCGGAGGTCCGCGCGCCCGACGAGCCGACGGACCGCTCCGTGCCGCAACGGCTCCGCCCGGGCCGGCTCGACCTCGACGGCGACGTCGACCTCGAGGAGCTCGGCACCCTGCGCAACGGGCAGCGCGTCGTGCTCGGGCCCGCCGCGCCCGACGACGTCGTGCTCGAACGCGGGACCGTCGTCCCGTCCGAGGCCGAGCTGCTCGCCGACGAGGACCTCGCGCTGCTCGACGACGAGGACCACCTCGACGACGGCCTTCTCGACGACGACCACGCCGCCGGCGGGCGGGCGGACGACGGCGGGCGGGCGGACGACGGCGTCGTCGACGGTGCCTCCACCGGGGTGGGTGCCGGCGAGGCCGGGCGGTGACCGGGGCGGACCCCACCGCGGGCGCAGGTCCGTGGGTCGTCCTGTGTGTCGTGCTGGTCGCGGTGCTCGCGGCCCGCAGACGACGGCTGCGCGAGCGGCGCGCCGCGCTCGTCGACGTCGGCGACCCGTCCCGGTTCCTCGCCGAGCGCTCCGACACCGTCCGGCCCATCCCGAGGCGTGCCGCCGCGTTGCTGGTCGTCGTCGCACTGATGGGCGGGTCGGCGCTCGTCGGCACCCCCGCGATGGCCCAGCCGCTGGACTGCAAGGAGGCCCCCGAGCCCGACCGGCCCGGCACGGGCCTCGTCGGCTCGCTCGACGCGCTGCGTCCGGACGCCGGTGAGCCCGGCAGCGTCTACCGCGAGGTCGGCTACGCGGGCATGGTCTGGCACAACTACGACCTGGGCTGCGCGGGCTCGGCCGTCCTCAACCCCGCGACGACCACCGACACCTGGCTGGGCAACCAGACGTTCAACATCGCGAAGCTCACCGTCGCGGGGGTGAACTGGGCGCACTACCTGATCGCCTCGGGCGGCGCGCTGCTCAGCCCGCTCGACTCGATCATCTCGACGGCGACGAAGGCCATGTACGACGCCGTCTTCACGACGTTCATCGGCGTCGCGCTGCTGATCCTCGCGGTCATCCTCATCGTGCTGGCGATGCGGGGCGACCTGGCCAGACAGACGCAACGTGCCGCCTTCGCAGCACTCGCGCTGCTGATCGGGTCGGCCGCGTACCTGACGCCGGTCGACTGGTCCAAGGCCGCCGACAACCTGCTCCTCGACGGCGTCACGCAGATGCAGGAGGGGTTCCTCTCCCAGGTCGGTCTCGGCACCCGCGACACCCTGCCGACGGTCCTCGTCGACCAGGTCATCTACCGCAACTGGGAGCGCGGCGAGTTCGGCTCCCCCGACGTGCCGCAGGCCCAGCAGTTCGGCCGCGACCTGCTGCGCGCCCAGACCTTCACGATCGACGAGGTCCTCGACGGCCAGGACAACGCCCAGCTCGCGCAGCAGAAGAAGACCGACTTCACGAACATCGCCGGTCAGCTCGGCGACCGCTACCCCTACTTCCAGGGCAAGGCCGGCAGCCGGATCGGTGCCGGGCTGCTCGCCGTCGTACAGGCCATCTGCATCGCGCTGTTCCAGCTGCTGTCCAAGGTCCTCGTGCTCGTCGCGATGCTGCTGCTGCGGCTCATGGTGATGTGCGCGCCCGCCATCGCCGTCGTGGCCGTCCTCAAACCCGAGGTGCTGCCCGCGCTGCTGCGGGTCGCGGGCGCGGCGATCGTCAACACGCTCGTCGTCGGCGCGCTCGCGGGGCTGCACGCGCTGCTCGTCGTGTCGCTGTTCCGGCCCGACTCCGGCATCGACCTCTGGCTCGCGCTGCTGGTCACCGGGGTCGTCACCGTCGTGATGTGGGCCGTCGCGCGGCCGTTCCGCCGGCTGGTGTCGATGGTGTCGCTGACCCGCGACCAGTTCGGCGGCATCGTGCCGGGAGTGGGCGGCGGCCCGATGTCGGGTGTGTGGCGGCGCTTCCGCGGCGCCCCCGCCGACGACCGGCAGTCGCGCTGGTGGACCGAGCGGCAGGCGGGGGGGGGCG
>NZ_BPRG01000155.1:37779-40573 GCF_036984265.1 Pseudonocardia sp. D17
GCGCCGCCGACGACCCCGACGCCGGACGGCCGGAGACCGTCACCGCCACCGCGACCGTCGTCGGCGGCGGCTCCGCCGCGCGGCAGTCTCGACGGCGCAACGAGGTGCAGGCGCCCGGCACCGCGGCGCTCGGCGCCGGATCCGGCCCGCGGGCCCTCGCCGCCGGCCCGGGTGGCGGGACGGCTCGTGCTGCTGGCGTGCCCGGCCGGTCGGACCCCGGTGAGGTCGACGAGCGCGTCATCTACCGCCGCCCCGACGCCGCGCCCACCCGGACGCGCCCGCGTGCCGTCGATCCCGAGCTCGTCGACGGCGTCCCGGTGTATCGCATCTACCGGCCCCGGGCCGGGGCACGACCTGCCTACGGCCGCAGCGAGGACGGCTGACGGTGCCGATCAGATCTCCCCGCGGCCGCTCGGCCGCCTACCGGGCGCTGTGGCAGTGGCCCCTGCGCTCACCGTTGCGGCTGGCCGGGACGGTCGTCGTGGTCATCGCGCTGGCCGCGCTGGTGAGCGTCGCCATCACGGCCACCAAGCCGGCGTCCGCAGCCCGCCCCACCGCCGGGCAGCCGTCCGCGGGTGCCCCGGTCGGCAGCGGCGGCGCCGGGGCCTCGCCGACGGTGCTGCCGCCGGTCACGCCCCTGACCCCGACGACGCTGCCGCTCGACCAGGCCCCGCCGCAGGCCCTGGCGGCCGCCGCCTCCTGGGCCGCCGCCTGGGTCAACCACCCGTCGGGGACGACGTCAGCGCAGTGGCTCGCCGGGCTCAGGCCGTACACGACCGACGAGTACCTGGGCGTCCTCGGCAGCGTCGACCCGGGCAACGTCCCGGCGTCGCGCGTCACCGGACCGCCGACGCCGGTGCGCGTCTCCCCGGCCTCGGTGCACGTCACCGTGCCCACCGACGCGCTCACCCTCGTGCTCCTCGTGGTGAACGACGGTTCGAGCTGGCGGGTCTCCGACTCCGACAAGGCGTGAGGCGGTGGTCACGCCGCTGCGGCCGCTGCGCCTGCTCGTCCCGATCGTCGCGATCGCCGCAGCTCTCGGCCTGTTCCTCGGCGTCGGGTTCATCGCGTTCACCATCGGCGGGGGCAGCAGCGGCGGCGTGGCGACGTCGGGCGCCTGCGACACCGGCCTCGGCGTCTCCCGGGGTGCGGGCAGGTCGGGCGCAACGCTCGCCGACCTCTCCGACGAGCAGCGCAACAACGCGCAGACGATCATCGGCGTCGCCAAGGACATGGGTGCCCCGCCGCGGGCCTGGCTGGTCGCGCTCGCGACGGCCATGCAGGAGTCGGGACTGCGCAACATCAACTACGGCGACCGCGACTCGCTCGGGTTGTTCCAGCAACGCCCCTCACAGGGCTGGGGATCGCCCGCGCAGGTCACCGATCCCGTTTACAGCACCAGGACGTTCCTGACCCACCTGCTGCAGGTCCCGGGCTGGGACACGCTGCCGGTGACCGTCGCCGCCCAGACCGTCCAACGGTCGGCGTTCCCCGACGCCTACGCGAAATGGGAAGGTCTGGCGGCGGCGCTGGTCGGGCAGCTGGCCGACGTGGCGGCGCTGCCCGCCCGGTGCAGCAGCGAGACCGCGACCCTGCCCCCGGGCGCCGCCGGCGCCGCGATCGCGTTCGCGCTCAAGGAGGTCGGCAAGCCCTACGTGTGGGGTGCCACGGGCCCGAACACCTACGACTGCTCCGGCCTCATGCTCCGCGCGTTCCAGGCGGCCGGCATCGAGCTGCCCCGGGTGTCGCGCGACCAGTACAACGCGGGCGGGCACGTCCCGGTCCGCGACGCACAGCCCGGTGACCTGCTGTTCTACGCGACGGACCCGAGCGATCCGTCGACCATCCACCACGTGACGCTGTACATGGGCGACGACAAGATGGTCGAGGCCCCCTACACCGGAGCCTCGGTCCGGGTGCAGCCGGTGCCGTGGAACTATCGGGAGTTGGTGCCGTTCGCGACGCGGCCCGGCACCACGCCCAACGACGCTTGACCGGGCGGCAGGTCACCGCCCGCGCACGACTCCGGAAGCAGGATCGATGGCACGCGACGAACCCCACGCCCCGGCGTCGACGACGCCGCTGCGCGAGTACCTCGACCGACCGGCGCCCGGCGCCGACGAGAACTATCTCGTCGTGCCGCGGGTGCTCGCGCAGTCGATGCCCTTGCGCTGGCAGCAGGTGTTCACCGGACTGCTCGCCGACCTGCACGACGCCTACGCCAACGAGCCATGGCCCGACTACCGCGTCGTCCCGAGCCGGTGGGAGGTGCTGGCCGACCTCGACGAGGAGCAGCTCGCCGCGACCGGGTTCGTCGCCGACCTGGGGCCCGACGGCGAGCTGGAGTACCGCGACTCCGCCGACCGCGTCGTCGAGGACCCCTACTCGCACCGCGTCCTCGCCCCCGTGGACGACCCCCTGCCGCCTGCCGCGGCGGGCCGCGTCGAACCCCGGCCGGCGCCCTCGCTCTGAACCGCGCGGCCGGCCCGGATGTGTGCGCAGGGCGGTCGCTGGACATTGAGTCCGATCCCGGGCTGCGCGGCGCAGCCCTGGCACGGGATCTTCGGGCGCGGCCGCTGCGGCCGCGAGGAGTGGCGTGGTCCGGGCGCGCTGCCGGCGCCGTGCGCGGGGGAGTGGGCGGGCGGCTCTGGTTCGGGCGCGCTGCGGGGGCCGCTGGGAGCGAGGAGCCGTGCCGCCTCGGTCCGGGCGCAACCTCATCGTCGTTCTCGGGCCGGTGGATTCAAGGGCTCGTCGCAACACCCTGTCGAGCTGGGGTGATGAGTGTGATCGGTCC
>NZ_BPRG01000156.1:0-215 GCF_036984265.1 Pseudonocardia sp. D17
ACACGGCCACCCGCGAGGACCTGCACCTGGCCACCAGCGGGGACTTTTTCATGGCCACGGACACCGGAGTGGGCCATGCTCCCACCAGAGCCGATCGTCGGCTCCGTCGTCCGTGCTGGTCGCGTCGCCCCTCGGGCGGCTCGTCGACCTCCTAATGGGTCCTGTCGGGCTTGGTTGTGCCAGGCTCGGCTCCGGTAGCGGCCAGTGGGTCAGCA
>NZ_BPRG01000157.1:0-5273 GCF_036984265.1 Pseudonocardia sp. D17
CCCATCGAGGCCGTCGTCGCCCAGATGGAACTGATGGCCGAGCAGGTCCTGCCCGCCTTCGCCGAGGACCGCACGCCCTCCAGGGTCTGACCGCCTCAGCGGCTCGGCGACATGCCGGGGCTCGGCGACACGTAGGCGGCTGTCGCCGAGCTCCCTGCCCCAGACGTACCCACCTACCAGCGGGACGGTGAACAGGTGAACGACATCGCCATCGAGGGCGGCCTGGTCTGGGCCGCACCGAGCACACACCACGTCGACGGCCTCGTCGTCATCCAGAACGGGATCATCACGTACGTCGGGCCCGCCGACGACGCCGCGGTGCCCGCCGGGGCACGACGGATCGACGCGAGCGGCTGCACCGTCCTGCCCGGTCTGATCGACGCGCACGTACACCTGACGACCAACTCCGACCACGACAACGTGGTGGCGAGCGCCGCCTTCCGCAGGCAGGTGACCAAGCCGGCGAAGCTGCTGCACGGGCTGCGCAACGCCCATCGCGCCCTCGCGGCCGGCTTCACCACCTTGCGGGTGATGGGACACCGCGACGTCGGAGAGATCAAGCTGCGCGACTTCGTCGAGCGGGGCCCGACCATCGGCCCGCGGCTGCTGGTCTCCCCGTGGTGGATCACCATGACCAACGGCCACGGCGACCGGTCCTATCCGCCTTGCACCCCCCGCCGCCGCCGGGACATCGCCGACGGTGTCGACGAGTGCGGCAAGCTCGTCCGACTGCAAGCTCGCGAGGGTGCCGACTTCATCAAAGTCATGGTCAGCGGCGGAATGTCACCCGCCGAAGAGCCCCACAGGCCGAACTACACCGTCGCCGAGCTCACCGCGATCGTCGACGAGGCACACGACCTCGACCTACGGGTCGCCGCACACGCACTGTCGATCGACGATATCCGCCGCAGCCTCGCCGCCGGGGTCGACAGTATCGAGCACGGCTCCTACCTGGACGAGCCCACCGCGAAGGAGATGGCCGAGCGCGGAAGCTACCTGGTGCCGACCATGGCCTTCGACGACTGGTGCCAACGCGAAGGAACCCGCCGCGGACTCACCCCCGAGGACGTGGAGGACCTGCGCGACGCCCATGACCGCACGATCGAGGCCTTCGCCATCGCCCGCCAGGCCGGAGTCCGGATCGCCATGGGCACCGACTCCTCCGGCACGCTGTGCCCCTTCGGTGCGCATGCCCGGGAGCTGGAGCTCTACGTCGAGCACGGCATGACACCGGAGGAAGCCCTGACCACGGCCACGGTCACCGCGGCCGAGCTGCTCGGGCGCGAACACCAGATCGGCAAGCTCGCAGTCGGCTTCGCCGGGGACGTCGTGGTCGTCACCGGCGACGTGCTGTCCGATATCCGACTGCTCGGTGACCAGAACAACATCGCCCACGTCCTCACCGCCGGTGTGGACCGCAGCGACTATCTCGCCGCTGCGGCCTCGGTCCTCAGTTGACCGCGGCGCCAGGTCGAGCGGGCCACCACAGGGAGAGCAGGAAGGCATGAGTTGGGTTCGTGTTCGGGGCTTCGGCTGCTTCGTGGCGGAGTTCGGCAGCGGTGACCGCACCATCGTGTTGATCCACGGGTGGTGCAGCGACTCGACCGATTGGGTCGACCAGATTTCTGCTTTCGCCGGCGACGCGCGTGTCGTGACACTCGACCTGCGGGGGCACGGGCATTCCGAACGGACCGCGTGCGGGTACGGGAGCGTGGATCTCGCCGAGGACGTGATCGCAGTCCTCGACCATCTGGGCCTGAGCGACAGCCATCTGGTCGGGCACTCCCTGGGCGGCATCATCGCCGACCTGGTGGCTGTGCGCCGCCCGGACCTGGTTCGCTCGGTCCTGCTGATCGACCCGGCCTACGGGCAGCCCGAGGAGTGGGAGGGCCGGGTTCGCGCGATCATCGGGGACCCGGCTTCCGCCGACAGCGCAGAACGCGCCGCGGTGGCAGCCGACCTCGAGCCGGAGATACACAACAGCGTCACCGCCGCCCGCCGGACCCGACGCCGGCTACAGGCGCTCGCACTCGGGCCCGAGGTCGTGTGGCAAACCTTTGCCGGCATGTGGTGCGGCGAGGAGGCGCCGGGGCTTCGCCCGCAGACCGAACGCTCGATCCGCGAGCGCCGCCGGCCGACACTGTGCATCTACGCCCACGAGCCGACCTACACCTGGGAGTCGCACCTCGTCGACGTGCTCGGTCTCGATACCCGGGTCGAGCTCTGGACAGGCGTCACCCACTTCCTGCACCAGGACGACCCGAAGCAGTTCAACGACGTCGCATCGGCCTGGTTCGAGGCAAATCAGGCGGCGCGCGGTGCTCGCTGATACGCGCCGCTCACCCTCCGTCGCGTGACCCTGACAACCCGAGCCGAAAGTAGATCAATGGCATCACAACTGAGTTTCGGTCCGCTGCCCGTTGACCAGGCGGAGTTGCGGCGGGCCTACAGCTGTTTCCCCAGCGGCGTGACAGCTGTCTGCGCGCTGGACGACGAGGAGCCCGTCGGGATCGCGGCGAGTTCGTTCACCTCTGTCTCGATCACCCCACCGCTGGTGTCGGTCTGTGTCGCACACAGCTCGACGACGTGGCCGCGGTTGCGGCAGTTGCCCCGGCTGGGGGTGAGCGTGCTCGCAGACGGCCAGGAGGAACTGTGCCGCTCGCTCGCGGCGAAGGACCGCGACCGGTTCGTCGACGTCCCGTGGGAGCCCAGCGAAGACGGCGCCGTCTTCGTCAGGGGCGCTGCAGCATGGCTCGACTGCTCGGTGCACTCCGAGCTGCCCGCGGGCGACCACGACATCGTGCTGCTGCAGATCCACCGTCTGACCGGAGACCCCCGCAACGAGCCGCTGGTCTTCCACAGCAGCCGGTTCCGGCGCCTCGTCGCACTCGAATCCTGACCCAGCAGCCGTGTCGCGGGCCGGGGCAGTCCCAACCCCTCTCTTCCGGGCCGCATCTGGGGCACCGCTCGACGAGGCCGCAGCCACACGGCCGACCCGCCGCCCGAGCGTGCGCCGGTCCCGAAATCCGGCGGAGCGTCCTACGGCGGACGTGACGAGACACTATGGTTCTCCCAGCATTGACGAGGGCCAGGCAGGTGGAAGGAGTTGTGCAGTGCGAGCAAGACCTCGTTCCGATGCCACCCGCCTCGCCCTCCTCAATGCAGCCCTCGATGTTGCGGCCGAGTACGGGGTCAAGGGCGTCACCCACCGACGGGTCGCCGGCGCCGCCGGGCTGTCCCTCGGGCTGACCAGCTACCACTTCGCCAACCTCGACGATCTACTGCTCGAGGCGTTCCGGCTCTTCGTCTCGCACACCTCGGCCCTGTACGAACGTCAGTTCCACGAAGCCACCGACCTCGAGTCCATGATCGACGCGGCGCTCGCGGTCGTGAACGCGCTCAAGGACAGCGACCGAGAACGCACCCTGCTCTACGAGCTCTACGCCCAGAGCGTCCGCGACCCCGCCTACCGAGAGCTCGTCACTTCATGGGCAGAATCAGCGCGCGCGGGCGTGGAACGTCTCTACAGCGCACGCACCGCCCGGTTCCTCGAGGCGGCCTGGGAAGGTGCCAGCGCGCAGCTGATACAAGGTCGCGACGACCAGTCCGACGATGAACTACGTGACCTGTTCCGCCTGATCCTGCTTCACGACCAGGGCGAGGTCACGGGTGGCGCAAGCGCAGCCACCCCTCCCGGCTGAGAGCGTGCTCGAGGAGATCAACTGGCGGGTACGAAGATGCGGCGTAGCGGTAGTGGGCCCGCCGCGGGCGGGGCGTCAGGTGGCGGTGTCCTGCAGAACCCGCCGTCCGCACCGTCGGCTCTGCACAGGCCGGCCAGTACGAGACCGCATCGCGTCCGCGCAGCCCCGCAGGTGCACGCCCCGCACCCCGAGCGCCCTGAGCTCCTCGACGATCTCGTGCGGCGGGGCCTCACTCCCCGAGTCGTCGGTCATGACCCGGCTGACGGGGCCCCCGGCGGCGGAGCGCGGGAGACGACGTCACGTCACGACACCACCAGGTCCCGGCCGAGCGCGTAGGCCGCACGCAGGTCGAGGCCCTCGTAGACGACGGCGCACCGGTCGCGCAGGACGTCGGTGGGGTTGATCCCGACGGTGCGGGCGAGCCGCTCGAAGAGCAGCACGTCGGAGCGGGAGTCGCCGTAGGCCGTGCAGTCGTCCTCGCTCAGCCCGAGGTCCGCGAGCAGGCCGAGGGTGATGTCGACCTTGTCCTGCAGGGTGAGCAGCGAATCCGTGGTCGGCGGACGGCCGGGCACGACGTCCGAGCCGAACGTCCGGTGCGCACCCCACCCCTCCAGCCTGCGCACGAAGAAGTGCGGGGACTGGGAGATCACGGCGATGTGTTCGCCGCGGGCCCGGATGTCCGCGAAGACCTCCGGGACGCCCTCGATCCAGGCTGCGGCGGCGAAGGCGGCGTCGATCTCGGCATCGGAGGCGTCCATCCAGAGGGGCAGCACCGACTCCCAGAACTGCAGGTCGGTCAGCTGTCCGGCGTTCCAGGCCCGTTCGACGGCGTCCGCGACCTCGAACGTGCCGAGGTGGCGTGACAGTTCCACGGTGGCGGCGCCGCGCAGCAGCGTGCCGTCCATGTCGAAGACGTGCAGGCGGGTCATGGTTCTCCTTGCGGGTGGCTCGGCGCGCCGGCGGGGAGGGGATGGGCGGGGCGGGACTGCGTCAGGCCCAGACGGACATCTCAATCGAGACGCTCCGCATCCGACCGACATAGTCTATGTAGTCGGACTCCGGAACCTCGCGCTCACAGTTCGCGATCAGCTCGGTGAAGTCTCACTTCCTGAGCAGCTTGCCGTTGCGGCACACCGGCTGCAGCACGTGCTCCGGTTCGTGTCACCGCTCAGGCGGTGACCACCGGGGAGGCGTCGAGGATCCGCCGCCGCATCGTCGCGAACAGCGGTCCACCGGCCTCGGCAGCGCTCAGCGCCGCGATCCACTCCGGGTCGGCCAGCATCGCGTTCCATTTCCGTTCGAGGTCGGCGAGGTCATCGAACCGCAGGGTGTAGACGAGTTCGCCCCAGGAGTGCTCGCCGATCATGGTACGGCCGGCGCTGACCAGCTCCATGCCGTGCTTGGCCAGCATCGGCACGGTGGCCGAGGTGAACAGGTCGATCACCGCCTCGAGCCGCCCCGGGACGGCCACGTACTCGCGCACCTCGTAGATCACGCCCGCTCCTGTCCGGCGAAGGCGGGCAGGACCTGCTCGGCCATCAGTTCCATCTGGGCGACGACGGCCTCGATGGG
>NZ_BPRG01000158.1:0-7193 GCF_036984265.1 Pseudonocardia sp. D17
GCCAGCCGGATCCGCGCCTCGGCCGACAACAGCCGCATCACGATCTCGGACTTGCTCATCTCCAACGAGAACACCGCGCTGGTCATCCCGTGGCGCACCGAGCACGACCTGGCGAAATCCAGTCCCAGCGTAGATTTCCCGAGCCCAGGCCGCGCGGCCACGACCACCATCTGCCCCGGGTGCAACCCGTTGGTCACCGCGTCCAGGTCGGCGAAGCCCGTCGGCACCCCCAGCGCCACCCCACCACGCGAGGCGATGGCGTCGATCTCGTCCATCGTCGGCTGCAGCAGCTCCTCGAGCGGGGTGTAGTCCTCGCTCGTGGTCCGCTCGGTCACCTCGTAGATCGCCGCCTGCGCCCGGTCGACCACCTCGTCGACATCACTGCCGTCGGCACCGTGGTAGCCCAGCTGCACGATCCGGGTACCGGCTTCGACGAGCCGCCGCAGGATCGCCTTCTCCGCGACGATCTCGGCGTAGTAGGCCGCGTTGGCCGCCGTCGGCACCGTCGCGATCAGCGTGTGCAGATACGGCGCACCCCCGAGACGGATCAGCTCACCACGGCGCTGCAACTCCGCGGACACCGTGACCGCATCCGCCGGCTCACCCCGGCCGTAGAGATCGAGGATGCAGTCGTAGACGGTCTGGTGCGCCGGCCGGTAGAAGTCGTCCGGGCGCAGGATCTCCACGACGTCGGCGATCGCGTCCTTGCTCAGCAACATCCCACCGAGAACCGACTGCTCGGCGGTGAGGTCCTGCGGCGGCTGACGATCGAACGGTGACGGCGAGTCGCCGCCCGGAGCGCCCTCGTCGGTGCGGACGGCACGCGGCCGCCCGACCGGCCGATCGTCCGACAGCGCCATACGCAGCGTCACCTCCGACTCGAAAGCCTATCGAACTAAAGTTCGATCCACACCCCGGACCGGCTCGCCTCGCGACGGCGTGTCGGTGAACGGTCGGCGGCACGGACGACGCCTTCCACCCCGGCGCGCGAAGAGTACGGACGCACCGGAGGCCGATCAATTCGATGTGTGCGCGCCCCTGGGGACGGCCTGGGGACGGATCTGCTCCGCCCCAGGAGCCGCTCGGGACCGCACTGTGGACAACATGTGGGCAGATCCCGAATTATCAGCGAAATCGCAGGTCATCCCTGTGGGTGACCCTGTGGACAAAACTGTTGGCGTGTCGCGATCTGGCCTGCTCTTCGGCGTGTCGCGCCGGCCGCGGAAACGGTCACCCGGCGCGCTCGGGCTGTCGCTCGGCGACGCCCGTACCTCTGGACCGCAACCTTACGGCCACCGCTCGTCAGCGACGAGTGGAGCGTCACCGAGAGTCGCCCGCAGCCCGCGCACACGACAAGGGCGGGGTCGCGATCCCGAAGAACCGCGACCCCGCCCTTGTGACGGAGTGTGACCACGAACCGGGCGTTCGGACGCCCGCTGTGATCAGCTGGCGACGACCTCGATGTCGAGCGTCGAGGTGACGTCAGGGTGCAGCCGAACCGCGACCGGGTGCTTTCCCACGGTCTTGATCTGGGCCGGCAGCTCGACGACGCGCCGGTCGAGCGTCGGGCCACCTGCGCTGCGGATGGCGGCGACGACATCCGCCGCGGTGACCGAGCCGAACAGCCGGCCCGAGTCACCCGCGGCCTTGGCCGTGACGGTGACCGCCAGGCCCTCGAGCTGACCGGCGACCTCCTTGGCGTGGCCGAGGTCGCGAATCTCGCGGGCCTTCTGGGCGCGGCGGATCGCGGCGACCTGCTTCTCGGCACCACGGGTGGCGACGACCGCCAGCTTGCGCGGCAGCAGCAGGTTGCGGCCGTAGCCGTCCTTGACCTCGACGATGTCGCCGGGGGCGCCGAGGTTGGGGACGTCGGCGGTGAGGATGAGCTTCACGGTGACGTCCTTCCTCAGCGCGCCGTCGAGGTGTACGGCAGGAGCGCCACCTCGCGGGAGTTCTTGACGGCCACGGCCACGTCGCGCTGGTGCTGACGGCAGTTGCCGGTCACCCGGCGCGCGCGGATCTTGCCGCGGTCGGAGATGAACTTGCGCAGCAGACCGGTGTCCTTGTAGTCGATCTCCTGCGCCTTGTCCTTGCAGAACGCGCAGACCTTCTTCTTCGGCTTGCGCAGAACGGGCTTCGCCATTCCTTGTGCTCCTGGTTGTGCTGGTGTCCCTCACGCCTGGACGGCGCGCCGGGGAGTGGTCTCGATCAGAAGGGGGGCTCGTCGTCCATGGCCGGGCCGCTGCCGGCGGGCGGGGCCGAACCCCAGGGGTCGTCGGCGTAGCCGCCGCCACCGCCGCCGCCACCGCCGGAGGCACGGCCGCCGCCGCCACCGCCGCCGAACCCGCCGCTGCCGTCACCACGGCTGACCTTGGCGACCTTCGCCGTGGCGTAGCGCAGCGAAGGACCGACCTCGTCGACCTCGAGCTCGACGACGGTGCGCTTCTCGCCCTCACGGGTCTCGAACGAGCGCTGCTTGAGGCGGCCCTGCACCATGACCCGCATGCCGCGGGTGAGGGTCTCGGCGACGTTCTCCGCCGCCTGCCGCCAGACGTTGCAGCGCAGGAAGAGCGCCTCGCCGTCCTTCCACTCGCCCGACTGACGGTCGAACGTGCGGGGGGTGGATGCCACCGTGAAGTTGGCGACCGCGGCACCCGACGGGGTGAACCGCAGCTCGGGGTCCGCGGTCAGGTTGCCGACCACGGTGATGACGGTCTCGCCGGCCAAGACGGCCTCCTCAGCTCGCGGCTGCCGCGGGGGTGCGCTGCTTGCGCGGCTCCCGGCGGAGCACCTTGGTGCGCAGCACGGACTCGTTCAGACCCAGCTGGCGGTCGAGCTCGGCGACGGTGGCCGGCTCGGCCGTGACCTCGAGGATCGCGTAGATCGCCTCGGCGTTCTTCGCGATCTCGTACGCCAGGCGGCGCTTGCCCCAGACCTCGACCTTCTCCACCGAGCCGCCGTCGGTGCGGACGACGTTGAGGAAGGTCTCCAGGGACGGCTGCACGGTGCGCTCGTCGAGACTCGGGTCGAGAATGACCATGACCTCGTAATGACGCATGAGAACCACTCACCTCCTATGGACTCGTAAGCGGCCGCGGTGCATCCGCGGCAGGAGGTTCTCACCATCCCCCGACAGAAATCGGGCCCCCGCCTCGGCGAGGGACCGTCGTGCGGCGTCCGGGAGGACACCGGTCGGGGTGATCCAACGAGGCTACCAGCGCCGATCCGGCGGCCGACGGCGCCCCCGGACGCGTCCCGCCCGCCCCCGCGCCCGCCCTGTGGACGGTGCCGGGTCGGTGTCGGCACCCGCGTCTAGGCTGACGCCATGCTCATCGGGGCCCACGTCCGTGACGACGACCCCGTCGGCGCCGCGGCCGAGCGCGGGGCCGACGTCGTCCAGATCTTCCTGTCCGATCCGCAGGGGTGGAAGAAGCCGCCGGCGCACCCCCAGGCCGAGCAGCTCCGCTCGGGCGACCTCACGGTCGTGGTGCACTCGCCGTACGTCGTCAACGTCGCCTCGCCGAACAACCGGATCCGCATCCCCTCGCGCAAGCTCGTCGTGCAGCACGCGGCCGAGGCCGCGAACGTCGGCGCGATCGGGCTGGTCGTGCACGGCGGGCACGTCACGCAGAAGGACGACCCGGCGGTCGGCTTCGAGAACTGGCGCAAGTTCGTCGAGCGCCAGCAGGACGAGGGCGGCTTCGCGGTCCCGGTGTTCATCGAGAACACCGCGGGCGGGGACAACGCGATGGCCCGCAGCTTCGACGCGCTGGCCCGGCTCTGGGACGCGGTCGGTGAGTTCGGCGTCGGGTTCTGTCTCGACACGTGCCACGCGTTCGCGGCGGGGGAGGACCTGGTCGACGTCGTCGACCGGGCGAAGGCGATCACCGGCCGGATCGACCTGGTGCACCTCAACAACTCCCGCGACGAGTTCGGCTCGGCGCGCGACCGGCACGCCAACATCGACTCCGGCACGATCGACGCCGGCCAGCTCGCGGCGGTGGCCGCGGCGGCGGGGGCCCCGATCGTCGTCGAGACCCCGGCGGAGGGCCAGGCGGCCGACATCACGTTCCTGCGCGAGCGGCTGGGGCGGTGACCGGGACGGCCGTCGGGCCCACCCGCATCGCCGGGTCCGAGGCCGCCGCGCCGCCGCGCAGGCGCTCGGCGCTGCTGCTGGCCGTCCTCGTCGTGCTCACCGCCGCCACCCTCGTCCTCGGCTACGCCAACAAGGCCCGCTGCACGGGTCCGGAGTTCGACGCGCAGGGTCGCAGCGCGCCGGACTACGAGAACCGCAAGGACCGCGACGTCTGCTACTCCGACATCCAGCACCTGTGGCTGGGTCGCGACATCAACGAGCACGTCTTCCCCTACGTCGACGGCGGAATCGACGCGAACGGGATGCTCACCGGCGGGACCGTGGAGTACCCCGTGCTCACCGGCATGATCATGTGGCTGGCAGCGCTCGGCGCGCACACCGACGCGGGCTTCCTGCTCGCGTCGGCCCTGATCATGGCCCCTTTCGGGCTCGCGACGGGCTGGCTGCTCGGCCGGCTCTCCCGCTGGCGGGCGCTGCTGTGGGCGCTCGGCCCACCCCTCGTCCTCTACGCCTTCCACAACTGGGACCTGCCCGTCGTGGCCTGCGCGGTCGGCGCGGTGTGGGTGGTGCACGGGCTGCGCGGGAGCCGCTCGCTCGTCTGGCGCGGCAACGTCGCCGCGCTGCTGCTCGGGCTCGGGTTCGCGCTCAAGCTCTATCCGGGCGCGTTCGTGCTGCCGCTCGCGCTCTACGTCCTCACCCGCGGCGAGGACCGCGTCCCCGGCAGCCGCCTCGACTGGTGGGGGGCGGTCCGGGTCGCCGGCACGGCGGTGCTGACGGCGGTCGTCGTCAACCTGCCGTTCGCGATCGCGGGGTTCCCCGGCTGGAAGGCGTCGTTCACCTTCCAGGAGCTGCGCAAGGTCGACTTCACGACGAACTCGTTCTGGTTCTGGGGCTTCCGGCCCGACTCCGACCCGTCCAACATCGGCTTCCAGGACCTCGTGTCGTGGCTGTCGCCGGTGCTCGTCCTCGCGTCGTTCCTCGTGGCGGCGGCACTCGGGCTGTGGCGGATGCGGCGCGTCGGCTCGTACCCGTGGGTCGCGGTGAGCGCCGCGATGCTGTGCGGGTTCCTGCTGCTGCACAAGGTGCACTCGCCCCAGTACACCCTCTGGCTGCTGCCGTTCTTCGTGCTGCTGCGGGTGCCGTGGGGTGTGGTGGCGGGGTACCTCGCCGCCGACGCGGTGATGGGGATCGGCATCTTCCGCTGGCTCTACGACGTCCGGGCGGGCGCGAATCTGGAGATCACCCAGGGGCTCGCGGCGCAGGCCGTGGCGGTCGGGGTGTGGGGCCGGGCGGCGCTGCTCGTCGCATTGTTCGTCCTGTTCCTGCGGGTGCCGCCGACCTTCGAGCTGCGCCCGGAGGACCGGGAGGGGCCGGTCCCCGAGGGCCCACCGACGGTCGCCGCGGCCCCCGCCGCCTGACCGGACCCGCTCAGCGCCAGGCGAACACCGGCTGCTCGAGATGGGCGACACGCGTCGACCTGCCCTGCAGCGCGACCTCGCGGAACTGGTGCAGCACGGCGGCCGTCGGCGCGTGCACGAACCGGCCGAGCAACGGCAGCTGGATCACCGGGGCGTCGGACTCCGGGATCGTCAGGAACCGGGGTTCGACGTCGATCATGCGCAGCGGCACCCGATGGATCGAGCCGACCTCTGCCGGGTTGGGAGTCAGGTCCGGCGCCGCGCCACCCCACACGACGACGGGGGTGATCAGGTAGCCCGACCGCGTCGGGTAGTCGTCGAGCACGCCGAGCACGGCGTCGTCGTCCACGTACAGCCCGACCTCCTCGGCCAGCTCGCGGCGAGCGGCGACGGCCTCGGTCTCGTCCGCATCGAGGCGGCCGCCTGGCAGCGCCCACTGCCCGGCGTGGCGGCGCAGGGTCGGGGCGCGGCGGGTGAGCAGGAAGGCGAGCCCGTCGAGGACGGGGTCGGCTCCGGCGTCCGGGTCGTCGGCCGTGACCAGCGTGATCGCGACGGCCGCCCGCTTGAGGCCGGGGCCGTCGGTGCGCACGGGGTCGAACGCGGCGAGCCGTGCGGCGACCGCCTCCCTGCTGCTGCTCACGCGACGCCCCTCCGATCGACGGCCCGCAGCCGACACTGCCGCACCGGCCACCGAGCGGCCTACGCTCTGCGGGTGTGACGCCTGCCGCACCCGAGGGCTACTCCGGCACGCCGCTCCCGCGGAAACTGGGCATCCGGGACGGGTCGCGGACGTTGCTCGTCGGTGCGCCCGCCGGCTTCGAGCTCGGCGTCCCGCACCATCGGCGCGCGTCCGGCGGCGGCTACGACGTGCAGCTCGTCTTCTGCCCGGACGTCGCGACGCTGCGGCGGCGCTGGGACCGCGCGACCGAGCTCAGCACCGAGCGGGGTGCGGTGTGGATCGCCTGGCCGAAGAAGGCCTCGGGTGTCGCGACGGACCTCGACGAGAACGGGGTGCGCTCGCACGCACTCCCGCTGGGCTGGGTCGACGTCAAGGTGTGCGCGGTCGACGCGACGTGGTCCGGCCTGAAGCTCGTGCGCCGGCTCGCGCGCTGACCGGTGCCCGCACGGCCCCGCGCAGCGCGCCGACCGGGCCGGCGCCGGGCCAGTCCGGGTCGTCGGAGCCGTGCAGCCGGACGGGGTCGGTGTCCGGCCGCAGTACGCTGCGCACCACCAGCACGATCAGCACGACGACGAGCGCGTCGCGGATCAACACCGCTCCCAGGAACCAGTCGGGCGGCAGCCCCTTCTTCTCCGGGGTCAGGTAGTAGAACATCCGCGGCACCCAGACGGCCGCGTCGAACGCCATCCACGCCAGCAGCAGCCGCCAGCGCGGGAGGGCGAGCACCGCCAGCGGGACGAGCCACAGCGAGTACTGAGGGCTCCACACCTTGTTGACCAGCAGGAACGACGCGACGACGAGGAACGCCAGCGACGCGAGCCGTGGCGGCCGGGGCGCCTGCAGCGCGAGCACGACGACACCCACGCACGCCGCGACGAACAACCCCAGCGTGACGGTGTTGAGGATCGACGGCGTCTGCCCGGGGGCGAGGTTCCCGTCGAACCCGGGCCAGCCGGTGAAGTAGCTGATCGCGAAGTAGATCGAGTCGGGATCGGCGGGG
>NZ_BPRG01000158.1:7259-10695 GCF_036984265.1 Pseudonocardia sp. D17
CTGGTTCAGCCGGAAGAACTCCCACCAGCCGGGCGTCCAGAGCAGGGCGACCGGGAGGTTCACCGCCGCCCAGGCGACGAGCGCGGCGACGATCGTCCGGACCGCCGGTCTCAGCCCGCCGGCGTCCCGTCGCCGGATGCCGACGAGCAGCACCGGCAGCAGCAGCATCAGCGGGTAGAGCTTCGCGGCGCCACCGATCCCGATCAGGATCCCGGCGAGCACCGGTCTGCGGCGGGCGAGCGCCAGCATCCCGGCCGTCGCGCAGGCGGCGGCGAGCGCGTCGAAGTTGGTGAACAGGTGCACGAGCACCAGCGGCGACACGGCGACGAGCGTCGCGTCCCACGGGCGGGACGGCCGCAGCCGGCACACCGCCCACGCCACGACCAGCCATGCGAGCGCGAGCCAGGCCGCGGAGATGTCGAAGTACACGACGACCGGCAGCGCCACCGGGAGCGGCATCGTGTCGGCGAGGGCGAGCCAGCCGTCGGTGAGCCGGGCGTTGAACCACTGGAAGAAGCCCGTGACGACGGGGTACTCCATGTAGCGCAGCGTCTCCTGCGGCGTGCCCGCTCCCTCGACCCATGCGTCGCGGTAGGGCACCGAGCCCCGGTCGAGGCCCTCGAGCCCGTAGAGCGGGACGGTGTCGGAGTAGCACATGGCGACGTACTGACGGTCGTTGCGCCAGTCGAGCGCCAGCGACCC
This sequence comes from Pseudonocardia sp. D17, assembly GCF_036984265.1. Taxonomy (NCBI): domain Bacteria; kingdom Bacillati; phylum Actinomycetota; class Actinomycetes; order Pseudonocardiales; family Pseudonocardiaceae; genus Pseudonocardia; species Pseudonocardia sp. D17. The sequence goes on from NZ_BPRG01000158.1 coordinate 7,962, forward strand.
GTCCCCGGCGCGGTACTGCTGCAGGCAGGGCGACTTGCCGAGCCAGCTCAGCGCCATCACCACGACGGCGAACAGCAGAACGACGCGCAACGGCGTCCAGAAGCGGCTGCGCCCCACGATCGCGTGCCGCCCGAGCGGGCCGCCGACGAGCCTGCTCGCGGTGGCCGCCATCGGCTCGGTCCAGCTCGGGACGACGCGTGCCGGCACCGGCGCCTCCGCGCGGGCAGTGCGGGTGGCGTCGTCGGGTGCGGACGTCGGGGTCACGGGGCGGGCCGGGCGTCAGTCGCCGCCGTCGCCGCCGCCACCACCACCGCCGCCGCCGCCGCCACCACCACCACCGTCGCCGCCGTCACCACCGCCGCCCCCACCGCCACGGCCGCCGCCACCACCCTGGCCGCCGTTGCCGCCGTTGCCGTTGCCGCCGTTGCCGTTGCCGTTCCCGTTGCCGCGGTTGCTGTTACCGTCGCCGTTGTCGTACCAGTCGCCGTTGTCGCCCGGCGAGTTGTCGGCGGTCGGCTGGGTGGTCGGCTGATCGGAGACCGGCGGCGTGCCGATCGGGACGGACTTGGAGAACTGCTCGACGGGCGTGCCCTTGAGCGCCGCGTTCATGTACTGCTGCCACATGGAGCCGGGCAGCATGCGGCCGTAGACCGGCCGGCCGGCCGAGTTCTTGATCGGCGAGTTGTCGTCGGTGCCGACCCAGACGGCCGTGACGAGCGACGGCGTGTAGCCGATGGTCCAGGCGTCGTTGTTCTGACCGGCGACCGAGCTCTGGACGGTACCGGTCTTGGCCGCGACCGGGCGGCCGCCCGACAGCGCGATCGACGACGACGCCGCGACGTCGGTCATCGACTCGGTCACGTTGCGCGCCACCTGCTGGGGGAACGCGGTCGTGCCCTGGACGGTCCCGACGTCGAACAGGACCCGCCCGTCCGAGGCCGTGACCTTGCTGATCAGGTACGGGTCGTGCCGGACCCCGTCGTCGGCGAACGTCGCGTACGCGGCCGCCATGTCGATCGGGTGGACCTCCTTGTCGCCCAGGGCGATACCACCCGTGGGGGTCGGCAGGAGGTCGCTCGGGATGCCTGCCTGGTGCGCCGCGTCGGCGACCCGCTGCGGGCCGATCTCGACGGCCATCTGGTAGAAGACGGTGTTGATCGACTGCGTCATGGCCGTCTTCACCGAGCAGTTCGCGCAGCTCACGCCCTCGGAGTTGGACACCTTGGTGCCCGCGATCGTCATGGGCGACGAGCCGTTGTAGGTCGTCCCCAGCCCGATCGGGTCGGGCTGCTGCAGCGCTGCGGCGAGCACGAAGGGCTTGAACGACGACCCCGGCTGCTTGAGCACCTGCGCGTAGTCGAGCCCGACGCCGTTGTCACCGCCGTAGTAGGCGACGACGGCGCCCGTCTTCGGGTCGATCGACACCAGCGCCGAGCGCAGGTTCCCCGGCTGGCCCTTCATGACCTTCTGCGCGGCGTTGATCGCGTCCTGCTGGCGCTTCGGGTCGATCGTCGTCGTGATGGTCAGGCCCTCGGTGTTGATCTCGTCGTCGGAGATCCCGCGTGCTTCGAGCTCGGAGCGCACCAGGTTGTAGATGTGCCCGCGGCTGTCGCCGGGGATGCCGCCACCGGTCGGGGTGGGCTGCTTCCAGGCGGGGAACTTCTCCTGGGCGCGGTCGGCCGGCGAGAGCCAGCCCTGGCTGACCATCCCGTCGAGGACGAAGTTCCATCGCTCGAGCGTCTTGTCCGGCGTCTTGGCCGGGTCCCAGCGCGACGGCGACTGGATCATGCCGGCGAGCATCGCGCCCTCCGACACCGTGAGGTCCTGGACGTCCTTGCCGAAGTAGGCCTGGCTCGCCGCCTGGACGCCGTACGCGCCACGGCCCCAGTAGATGACGTTGAGGTAGTTCTCCAGGATCTGGTCCTTGGACTGCTCCTTGGAGATCTTCGCCGCGAGGACGACCTCCCGGTACTTGCGCCACAGGGAGAACTGGTCCTGCCCCGTGGACACCTTGATGTACTGCTGGGTGATCGTCGAGCCACCACCGATACCGCCGGTGACCTGGCTCCATGCCGCCCGGAAGATGCCGGTGATGTCGAAGCCGGGGTTGCTGTAGAAGGAGCGGTCCTCCGCCGCGAGCACGGCCTGGCGGACCTGCAGCGGGACCTTGTCCAGCGTGACGTTGGTGCGGTTGACGTTGTCGGGCCGGACCGTCGCCAGCGGGCTGCCGTCGGCGTAGGTGAACGTCGCGACCTGGGTGATCTTCGCGTCGTCGGCCGTGGGCACCTGGAAGACGAGCCAGCCGATGACGAACGCCAGGATCGGGCCGAGGATGAACACGCCCGCCGCGACGTAGAGGATCCGGCGGATGCGCCGCCACCTCCGCTTGCGCGCGGCCTCGGGACTCAGCGGTTCGTCACCCTTGCCCCCGCCCCGGCCGCCACCGCCGGGGCCACCCGGGCCGCGGGGCGGGCCACCGGGACCACCCGGGCCGCTGCGCGCGGGCGGTCGCTGCGGCGTGACGACGGTGTGCGCCTCCTGCGAGGCGCCCCGCATCATGTCGTCGTGGGTGAGCAGCGGCATCTCCGGCCGGGCCGGGGGCGCCCCCATGGGCCGACCGGGTGGCGGGGGCGCGCCCCGACCGACCGGCGGCTGCGGGCGCGGCGGCCGTGGCGGCGGGCCCACCGGCGGCCGGCCGGGACCCGGCCGGCGGGCGGGGTCGAATCGGGGATCA
>NZ_BPRG01000159.1:0-3160 GCF_036984265.1 Pseudonocardia sp. D17
GAGGTGACGTGACGTGACGCAGTCCGACCGCAGGCGCAAGCGGCCCACCATGAAGGACGTCGCCGAGCACGCGCGGGTGTCAGTGAGCACGGTGAGCTACGTGCTCAACGACTCCGGGCCGGTAGCCCCGGAGCGGCGGGACCGGGTGCTCGATGCCGTGCGGGTCCTCGAGTACTCGCCCAACGAGTCCGCTCGCAACCTCAAGCGGCGCGGCGCGGCCACCATCGGGATGATCGTGCCCGAGTTGACCAACCAGTTCTTCGCGATGGTCACCGAGGGTGTGCAGCGGGCCGCCTCCGCTCGGGACGTCCTGGTGGTCCTGGTGGTGCCGGACGCGTCCGAGCTGCCGGAGGAGAAGCAGGCGCAGCTCCTGCGCAGCCAGCGCATCGACGGCGTGATCTACCTGTCCGGGACCGGGTCGATGCCGGCGTCGATCTACGAGCTGGCGCGCTCCGGGCCGGTCGTGCTGGTCGACGAGCAGATTCCGGGCCTGGACCTGCCTGCGGTGGTGTGCGAGGCCCGCAAGGGAGCGCGGGAGGTCGCGGCGCTCGTGATGGAGCAGGGGCATCGCCAGGTCGCCGTGATCGGGGGGCCGCCCGGTCTGTGGACGGCCCAGCAGCGGCTGGCCGGGTATCGGGAGGCGTTCGCCGGGGCCGGGCTGGACCCGGACTCGGTGCCGGTGTTCGCCGGTGACTATCGGCACGAGTCCGGACGCGAGCTCGCGGCGAAGGCCCTGGACGCCGAGCCTCGGCCGACTGCGCTGATCTGCATGAACGATCTGATGGCGATCGGGGCGATGGAGCACCTGCGCGAGGCCGGGCTGCGCATCCCGGAGGACGTGAGTGTCGTCGGCTTCGACGACCTCCCGGTCTCGGCGTTGCTCACGCCGCGGTTGACCACCGTCCGTCAGCCCGCGCACGACATGGGCTTCCGGGCGGCGTCGGCCCTGTTCGACCTGCTGGAGAGGGGCGAGTCCGGCGCGATCGGCGAGCTCCCCGCCGTCGTCCAGGTGCGGGAGTCCGTGTGCCCGCCGAGGTCCGACCGATGACCCCCCGGGTGCTCGTGGTCGGCGCGGTGAACGTCGACCTGGTGGTGCACACCGACCGGCTGCCGGGGCCCGGGGAGACCGTGGTGGGTCCGGGCGTCGCGCGGCACGGCGGTGGGAAGGGTGCGAACGCGGCGGTCGCCGCGGCCCGGGCCGGCGCAGAGGTTCGCTACTGTGGCGCCGTCGGCGCGGACGACACCGGAACCGGTGCTCTGGCCGACCTGCGCGCGGAGGGGATCGACGTCACCGACGTGGCCGTGCTCGAGGACGTCGCCACCGGCACGGCCCTGATCGTCGTCGACGGCCGCGGGGAGAACCAGATCGCGGTGGGAGCCGGGGCCAACGCGGCCGTGGAACCGGCTGCGGTGCGCGCCGCAGTGGCGCGCTCGGCGGAGTGGGCCGGCTGCGTGCTGGTCAGCACCGAGATCCCGCCGGAGGCGGTCGCGGCGGCGGTGGAGACGACGGTGGCGCACGGGTTGGCGTGCGTGCTCAACCCCGCACCGGTGGCCGCGGGCCTGGTGGACCTGCTCCGGCTCGGCCCGGTCGTCACGCCGAACCGGTCTGAGCTGCGGGACCTCTACGCGCTGGTGGAGGAGGGTACGGCCGGCTCGGTCGCGGAGATGGCGACCGCGGTGGCCGCTCTGACCGGCGCATCGGTGGTGGTGACGCTCGGCGGCGACGGGGTGTTGATCGTCGACCCCGAGCGGGGGGTGACGTCCCTGCCCGCCCCGCCCGCGGACGTCCGGGACACCACCGGCGCGGGCGACACGTTCAACGGGGTGCTCGCAGCCGCGCTGGCCGCTGGAGCCGCGGTCCCCGAGGCCGTCGCCCGGGGCGTGGCGGCAGCCTCGCTGTCCGTCGGCACGGTCGGGGCACGAGCCGGCATGCCACGGGCTGCGGCGATCGACGGAGCGACGGGGCCGGGCTGATGGGCCGACCCCCACGAACCCCACGAAGGGTGGATTCATGACGGCGTCTCTACAGCGGGGCTACGACAAGCGGCTGATGCTGTTCTCGGGCCGCGCGAACCCTGTGCTTGCCGACCGGATCGCCGGGCAGCTGGGTGTCGATCTCGGTCCGATCACGCTCAGGACCTTCTCCAACGACGAGGTCTACTGCCGGTTCGACGAGTCGATCCGCGGCGCGGACGTGTTCCTCGTCCAACCCATGTGCGCCAACCCCGAGAGCGGGATCAACGCCAACGACGCGCTGCTCGAGCTGCTGGTCATGGTCGACGCGGCGGTCGGGGCCAGCGCCCACCGGGTGATCGCCGTGACCCCCTGGTACGGCTACTCCCGACAGGACAAGAAGTCCGCCCCCCGCGAGCCGATCTCGGCCCGGATGGTCGCCCGCACCCTCGAGGCGGTCGGCGTGGACCGAGTGCTGACCATGGATCTGCACGCAGGCCAGCTACAAGGTTTCTTCGGGATCCCGGTCGACCACATGACCGCGCTGATGATGCTCGCCGACCACTTCGCCGGCCTGGACGACGACCTGGTCGTCGTCGCCCCGGACGCCGGCCGGGTCAAACTGAACAAACAGTTCGCCACCCGCATGGGCGCCGGGCTGGCCATCCTGGACAAGGAACGACCCGCCCAACAGGTCGCCGAGATCAACCAGGTGATCGGCGACGTCCGAGGAAAGACCGCGATCATCGTCGACGACATCATCGACACCGCGGGCACGCTACGCGCCGCCGGCGAGGCGGTGGTCCGGGCCGGAGCCCGGCGCGTGTTCGCCGCCGCCACCCACCCCGTGTTCAGCGGCCGGGCCTACGACAACCTCGCGGCCTCCCCGTTCGAACGCATCGTCGTCACCGACACCATCCCACTCCGCCCCGGCGCCCCACCCACGATCGACGTCGTGTCCTGCGCCCCACTACTCGCCGACTCCATCCACCGAATCTTCACCGACGACTCCGTCAGCGAAGTCTTCGGCGGCAAGAACCACCTCTTCTAGGTTCACTCGATGAGGACACGGTGGTGCTTCCCGGACGGGGTCGCTACAGTCGTGGAAACGTTTATATTCCCACTGTCGTAGAGGAGAGACGACATGGCATTGAAGTTCTGGGTGACGACGCCCTTCTTCTACTCGGACATGGATCGCCCGTGGGGC
>NZ_BPRG01000160.1:0-2530 GCF_036984265.1 Pseudonocardia sp. D17
CTCCGGGTTCGAGCAGGTGCGTCAGACACACCCACTCCGCCAGGAGGCCTTCCCCTTGATCAAGTCGCCACGCCGTCAACAACGTGCTGGGTCGCAACAGCTAGCGCGGCGATCGTCGGGTTGGCGTAGATGTCCTTGATCGACACTGTCGGCAGGTCGGCGCGTTTGCGCACCCGGGCGCAGAACCGCGCCATCACCATCGAGTCGCCGCCGAGGTCGTCAAAGAAGTGGCTGTCGACACGTACCCGCTCGACGTCAAGCACCTCGGCCAGCACCTGCGCGAGGCCGATCGCGACCGGATCGTGCCGCGCCGGCACGGCGGCGGGGGCGACCGTGCGGGCGGCCGGCGCGAACGCCTGAGCTAGGGCGGCGATCGTCGGGTGGGTGTAGACGTCCTTGATCGACACTGTCGGCAGGTCGGCGCGTTTACGCAGCCGGGCGCAGAACCGCGCCATCACCATCGAGTCGGCGCCGAGGTCGTCAAAGAAGTGGCTGTCGACACGTACCCGCTCGACGTCGAGCACCTCGGCCAGCACCTGCGCGAGGCCGGCCTCCGCGGGGGCGGCTCCAGCCGGAGCTGCTATGAGCTGGACGGAGTCGGTTGGATCAGCCGGGGGCGCCGGGACCGTCGGGCCTGAGGCCTGCCGCGGCTGGGCGGATGGCATCCAGTACAGCTGTTCGAGCAGGCTGGCGTTCTCGGCGCATAGCCGGTCGAGCTCGGCACGGGATGGGGTGTCGGCAGGTGCGGCTCCGGCTCGACGCATCCCCGGTCCCGGCAGGCTGCGTCGGTCCACACACTGCTGGGGTGTCATCGGGAAGACGTCGAGGCGTTCCAAGTGAGTCGGCACGTACTGCGGTGCCAGCCGCTCACCCAGCCACGTCCGGATCAGCTGCTCGTTCACATCCGGCGCGTCAGCGCGCACGGTGTAGTAACCGACCAGCTCGGTGACTTCGGGCGCCGGACGATGAGTCGTGACGACCGCCGCCGCGATGCCCGGAACCTCGAGCAGCACCGACTCAACTGTAGTGAGGTCAACACGCTGGCTGTCGATGTAGACCTGTTCGTCGAGGCGGCCGAGGTACTCTAGCTCGCCGGCCTCATTGACCCGGCCGAGGTCGCCGGTGCGGTAGATGCGACCCGACGGGTTACCCGGGATGCCCAGGAAGTCCTCGACGAACAGGCTGCCGGTCAGGTCGTTGCTGTCGAGGTAGCCGCACGACAGACCGATGCCGGCGACGCCGATCTCGCCGGTCTCGCCCTGCCTTAGCGCTCGGCGCGGCACATCGGGGTCGAGGAGCACGGTGGCGTAGGTGGGTAGCGGCACGCCGATCGTCACCGGCTTCTCAGGGCGCACCTGGGTCCAGGTCGCAGCGACCGTTGCGCCGGAGGGCCGGTACGCGTTGAGGAACCGCCGGCCTTTCCGGTACCAGCGGGCGACCAAGCTCTGCGGGCACGCCTCGCCCGAGACCAGCAGGAAACGAAGGTCGGGCAGGTCGTCCTCGAGCGTGGCCAGCTGGGCCGGGGTGGTGCATAGTGCGGTGACGCGCTTCGCCGACAGGAACGCGTGCAAGTCGCGGCCGCGCAACCTCAGACCAGGCGGCGCAGGCACCAGCGTCGCGCCGGCCGCCCACGCGACCCATGTCTCCTCGAGCGCGGCTGCGCAGGCTACTGCCTGTCCCTGATAACTGCGGTGTCCGCGAATGCCGAAGATCTCCGAGGCGACGCGGACGTAGTTGCAGATGCTGCGGTGGTCGATCGCGACGCTCTCCGGCCAGCCCGACGGGCTGCGGGTGTAAACAATGTAGGCCGGCAGGTCCGCCTGGCCGCCGCGCTCGGCCGGCAACAGGCGCTGGTCGCTCATTTCGGCGATCAGCCGGTCTGCCTGGTCGAGGAACAGCAGCTCCGCGCCGGTGGTCTGCAGCGCCTCCACACCGCAGACCCGGCCGCGCAGCTGTGCTCGGGTCAGGACCATCCGGACCTGGGCGTCGGTGACGAAGTAGGCCAACCGCTCGGTTGGCGTGTCCACGTCCAGCGGGACGCACGTCGCGCCGATCTTCAGCACAGCCAGCGCGCCGATGTAGGTCTGGATTGGGCGGTCGAACACGAGCGCAATACGGTCGCCCGCGTCGGCGCCGTGCAGCCGTAGGTAGCGGGCGACTCGGCTGGAGCGCCTGTCAAGCTCGTCGTAGGTCAGCCACAGCTCCGCGCTGTCGACGGCGAGCTGGCCGGCGCGCCCATACTCGCGGATCCAGTCGCAGCGCTGCTCGAAGATGCTGTCGAGGCGCTCGTCGTGCCGCACCCGCCAGCCCTGCGCCTCGTGCTGGTCGACAAGCACCAGCTCGGACAGCGGCACGGCCGGGCGGGCCTCGGGTCGGGCTGGTGGCTCAGGACGGGTGGGCGGGTTCACCGGGAGCGCGCTGACCCACGGGTCGGGTAGCTCCTCGTTTCTCGGGTAAGGGCGGGGTGTCTCTATGGGGTTGTCAAGCGGCTGCGGCCACTGGCGGCAGCGTCGGGACGCTCGGTGGCGCG
>NZ_BPRG01000161.1:0-4511 GCF_036984265.1 Pseudonocardia sp. D17
GGCGGCGGGGGCGGCGGGGCCGGGGCGGTGGCCGCGGCGGGTGTCCCGACGACGGTGACCGAGCCGTCGGCCGCGACGACGAGGCGTGCCGGGTCGTCGGCGGGCACCATGCCCAGCTGCGTCGCACGCTGGGCCAGCGCGGGCGCCGCGTCGAGCGCGGCGACCTGCTTGCGCAGCATCTCGCTCTGCTCGGTGAGGTCGCGCGTCCTGGTGCCGGCGTCCTGCAGCCGGTAGGAGTCGGCGGCCGCGGCGGTGGACAGCCACAGCGTCGCGACGAGACCGGCGGCCAGCAACACCATCACCAGCAGGACGAACTGGGCCCGGCCCGCGGGGGCCGCCCCCGTGCGCGGGCCGCGGACGCCGACGACGCGCCGCAGCCGGTCGTCGCGCCGGGCGTAGGCCCGCTGCGCGGCGGTGCGCGGCGCGGCCGCGCGGGTGGTGCGCGGGACGGCCGCCGTCGCGGTCCGCGACCGCTGCGCCGGGACGGTCGCCGCGCGCGCCCGCCGGTCACGGGCGCGCTGGGCGGGGACCTGCGAGGACCGCCGGGCCCGGGCGGGCGCCGCGACGTGCTGGCGTTCGGTGACTGGCGCGCTCATGACGACCCCCCGGTGACGGCGCTGGTGACGACGCTGACGACGGCGACGGCGGACCCGTGGTCGCCCGGACGGCGGGTCGTCATGCCGCCTCCCGGATCCGCTCGGCGGCACGCAGCCGCACGGAGGCGGCCCGCGGGTTCTCGCCGACCTCCTCCTCCGACGCCTGTTGCGAACCGCGGACGAGCAGCCGCAGCTCCGGACCGTGGCCCGGCAGCTCCACGGGCAGGTCCTGCGGTGTCGTCGACACCGACCTGGCCGCCAGCTCCCGCTTGACCAGCCGGTCCTCGAGCGAGTGGTAGGACAGCACGACGATCCGGCCGCCGACGGTCAGCGAGTCGATGGCCGCGGGCACGGCGGCACGCAGCGCATCGAGCTCGCCGTTGACCTCGATGCGCAGCGCCTGGAACGTCCGCTTGGCCGGATGGCCGCCGGTGCGCCGCGACGCGGCGGGCACCGTCTCGTACAGCAGCTCGACGAGCTCGCTGCTGCGGGTGAACGGCCGGCGGTCGCGCGCCCGGCCGATCGCCGCGGCGATCCGGCCCGCGAACCGTTCCTCCCCGTACTCGCGCAGGATCCGCGCGAGCTCGGGAACGGCATAGGTGTTGAGGACGTCGGCCGCGGTGGGACCGGTCGTCGGGTCCATCCGCATGTCGAGGTCGGCGTCGCGCGAGTAGGAGAAGCCACGCTCGTCCGCGTCGAGCTGGAGGGAGGACACCCCCAGGTCGAACAGCACGCCGTCGGCCCCGGGAAGCCCCAGCTCCGCGAGGACGTCGGCGATGCGGTCGTAGACCGCGTGGACGAGGTGGGTCCGGTCGGCGAACGCGACGAGCCGACGGCCCGCGAGCTCCAGGGCGTGCGGGTCGCGGTCGAGACCGACGAGGGTGAGCTCGGGGTGCGCGGCCAGCAGCGCCGCCGAGTGGCCGCCGAGGCCGAGGGTCGCGTCGACCACGACCGCCGGTCGTCCGGCGAGCGCGGGTCCGAGGAGCTCGAGCACGCGGGGCAGCAGGACGGGGACGTGCCTGGCCCCAGCCGGCCCGTCCTCGTCAGGGTGCTGCCCCACCGTCCACCTCGCCCACCGTCGCCGCCACCACGGTCCTGCCGCTGTCGTTCCGCGTATGCCGACGGCCGGGCGCACGAGCCCCCGATCGCCGCCTCTCGGCCCGCACTCCCCAGTCGGGCCGGTGGTCGGCGATGTCCTCTCCCGGGTGCCGGGTGCCCGCCCGTGGGACGACCTGGCGCCGGGGAAGGTGCGTCAGGGCTGTCCCACTCGAGGGGGGCGGCCACGGCCCCCGGGAGGGGGCACCGCCGATAGGTCAGATCAGTCCGGGAAGAACCTCCTCCTGCGCCTTCGCGTAGTCGTCCTCGTGTCGCTGCTGGTAGTCCGCCCAGGCCTGCGCGTCCCAGATCTCGGCGCGGGTGAACGCACCGATCACCACGCAGTCCTTGGTGAGACCGGCATAGCGGCGCAGCTCCGGGGTGATCGCGATCCGGCCCTGCGCGTCGGGGTTCTGCTCGTCGGTGCCGGCGAACAGGTTGCGCTGGAACGCCCTGGCGGCCTCGTTGGTGAGCGGCGCGGAGGCGATCTTCGCCGCCATCTCGCCGAAGGCCTCCCGCGTGAACACGTAAAGGCAGTGGTCCTGCCCCTTCGTGATCATCAGGCCACCTCGGAGGTCGTCACGGAACTTCGCGGGCAGCGTGAGCCGCCCCTTGTCGTCGAGCTTGGGGGTGTAGGTGCCGAGGAACACCGGCACCACCTCCCCCGAGGGCCCGCTTGCTCCAGTGCGCCCCACCCTACCCCACTTCGTCCCACCGTCAACACGAAACGCCTCCTGTCACGCCCCCGATCGGCGGATTCGTGCAGCTCAATGACGGTGGGGCGCGGTGGGGTCCCGGAGCCGGACCGACCGCCGCCGACGCGGCCCGGCCCGGCCGCCGAGCCACTCCGGGGCCGCGATCACCCGGTCTTCCCGGCCGCGGTGGGGCGTGGTGGGGAACGCGGGGGTGCCCGCCGACGAGACCATGGGGAAGGGTGGGGAACCGGGGGCGCGCCGGCACGGGTGCGGTCACGGGATGTGACGCCACTCGTCCGAGCGAACCTGCGGCGGGCCGTTTGACAGACTGGGGTCGACGACCCGCGCGCATCGCCCCGCCGCGCGCGACCACCCGTGCACGACCGAGAGGACGACGGTGACCACCACGAGCAGCCGGTCCGGGCGGCCCCGCACGGCCTCCGACACCGACACCGACCTGCCCGCCGTCGGCGCGATGGCGGACGTCACGTCCCGCATCGCGGCGAGCGTCGGGCGGGTGCTGGTCGGCAAGCCCGAGGTCGTGCGCGTCGCCCTCGTGACGCTGCTGGCCGAGGGCCACCTGCTCGTCGAGGACGTGCCGGGCGTCGGCAAGACCTCGCTCGCGAAGGCGCTCGCCCGGTCCATCGACTGTTCGGTCAGCCGCGTGCAGTTCACCCCGGACCTGCTGCCCGGCGACATCACCGGCATGTCGGTCTACAACCGGCACACCAGCGAGTTCGAGTTCCGGCCCGGACCGGTGTTCGCCAACGTCGTCATCGCCGACGAGATCAACCGCGCGTCACCCAAGACGCAGTCGGCGCTCCTGGAGTGCATGGCCGAGGACCAGGTCACCGTGGACGGCGCCACCTACCAGCTGGCCGCACCCTTCATGGTCGTCGCGACGCAGAACCCCGTCGAGATGGACGGCACGTTCCCGCTGCCGGAGGCCCAGCGCGACCGGTTCACCGCCCGCGTCTCGATCGGCTACCCCGACCCCGCCGCCGAGCTGGCCATGGTCGACGAGCACGCCGCGGCCGACCCGCTCGAGACGCTGCGCCCGGTGACCGACGCCCGGACGGTCCGCGGCCTCGTCGACGCCGTGCGACACCTGCACATCGCCCCCGAGGTCCGGCAGTACTGCGTCGACATCGTCGCCGCCACCCGCTCGCTGCCCGACCTGCGGCTCGGCGCCTCACCGCGCGCGACGCTGCACCTCGTCCGCGCCTCCCGGGCACAGGCCGCGCTCGCCGGCCGGCACTACGTCGTCCCCGACGACGTGCAGGCCGTCGCCGTGCCGGTGCTCGCACACCGGCTCATGCTCACCCCCGAGGCGCAGGCCGCCCGACGGTCGGCGGCCGACATCGTGCGCACCCTCGTCGCGGGACTGCCCGTTCCCGTCCCGGCCGCGCGCTCCGGGAGCTGAGGCCGGTGGCGGCTCCCCGCGCGACCGGCTCCGGGGGCAGGTCCGGGCGGCCCCGCTGGTCGTCGGGTCTGACCGTGCGCGGCCGCTGCCTGCTCGCGGGCGGCATCGCGACCGGGGTCAGTGCCGTCGTGCTCGACGAACGCGACCTGCTGCGGCTCGCCCTGTTCGTCGTCGCGCTGCCGCTGCTCTCGCTGCTCGTCGCCGCCGTGACCCGGCGGGTGGTGCGCGCCGACCGGACCGTCGACCCCGCGCGGGTGAGCGTCGGCGCCGAGTGCACCGTCGACGTGCGGCTCTCCGGCGGTCCGCTCGTCGGCGCGCTGCGCGTCGCCGACACGGTGCCCGACGCCGCGGGCCCGCGGCCCTCCGCACCACCGCGGTTCACCGTGCACCGGCTCCCGCCGCGGACCGGTGTGCTGCTGCGCTACCCGCTGCGGCCGGTGCTGCGCGGCGACCACCGCGTCGGGCCGCTCGTCGCGCGGGTCACCGACCCGCTCGGGCTGGCCGAGTTCCCCCGCCGCTACGGCGGCGCCGACCGGCTGCTCGTGCTGCCCGCGACCGTCGACCTGCACGGCCTGCCGTCCGCGCTCGGCGGCGGTGAGGGCACGCCCGGCGCGGTCGTCGCGCACCAGGGCATCGGCGAGCCCGACGTCATGGTCCGGCCCTACCGGTCCGGCGACGAGATCCGCCGCGTCCACTGGCGGG
>NZ_BPRG01000161.1:4619-31078 GCF_036984265.1 Pseudonocardia sp. D17
GCGAGATCACCGTGCTGCTCGACCGGCGCGACGGCGCGCACCGCGGCGACGGCCCGTCCTCGAGCCTGGAATACGCCGTGTCGATGGCCGCGTCGATCGCGCTGCACCTGGTCCGCGCGGGCGAGCCGGTCACCGTCGTGACCGAGGACGGCGCGGCGCTGGCCCCCCGGCTCGGGGGCTCCTCCGGTCTGCCCGCCACGGGCGCCGACGAGCTGCTCGACGCGCTCGCGACGCTCCGGGTCTCGGCCCGGACCACACTCGACGGGCCGCTGCTGGCGCCGTCGGGCGACGTCGTCGCGATCGTGGGCGAGACGAGCTCCGACGACGTCGCGGCGCTGCTGGAACGCCGCCCCGCGAGCGGCCACGCCGTCGTGCTCGACGTCGCGAGCTGGGACGACGGTGCCACCGCCCGGCCCGCCGACGCCACCGCCGCCGACCTGCGCCGGGCAGGCTGGCACGTCACCGTCGCCCGGGCCGACACCGACCCGCGGACCAGCTGGGCCGACCTGAGCTCCGGACGCCGGCTCGTCCCCGGGGCCGCGCGGTGAGCGCGCCGACCCGGGACCGGCCCGCGCCCACCGCGACGCGGCCGGCGCGCCCACCCGTACCAGGTCGGCCACGGCGCGCCGGGATCGACGTCGCCGTCGCCGCCGGCATCGCCGCGGTGCTCGCGTCCGCGCCCGTGGCCGCCGTCGTGCAGGGCATCGCGTGGCTCGGGCACGCGGCCGGGATCGTCGCGGTCTGCGTCGCGGTGAGTGTGCTGCTGCGCCGGGCGCACGCGGCCGTCGCCACCGTCGTCGCGCTCGCCGCGATGCTCGAGTACCTGGTCGTCGCATTCACCCCCGAGTGGTTCCCCGGGCCGGCGGCGTTCGCGGAGTTCGGCCGGCTCGTCGCGGGCGCGGGTTCCCAGATCAGCACCGGGGTGCCACCGATCGCGTCGACCCCGGAGATCCTGCTGCTCACGACGGCCGGCATCGGCGTCGTCGGGCTGATCGTCCAGCTCATCGCCGTCGTCGGGCAGGCGCCCGCCGCGGCAGGCGTCCCCCTGCTCGCGGTCTACGCCGTGCCGACGGCGCTCACCGGCAGGCTGCTCCCGTGGTGGGCGGTCACCGGCGCGGCCGCCGGCTTCGCACTCCTGCTCCTCACCCGTCGCGGAGCCCGTCGCCAACTTCCCGCGGGCGTGCTGATGACGGCCGTCGCGGTCGTCGTCGCGCTGCTCGCCGGATCCCTGTTCACCGCCGTCGGGACGACGGGCCGGTTCAACAGCGGCAACCTCAGCGCGAGCGGCGCCATCGGGCTCAACCCGTTCACCGCGCTGCGGGGCCAGCTCACCCGTGGCACGCCTGCCGACCTGTTCGAGGTGTCGGGGCTGCCGCAGCCGCAGTACATGCGGGCGCTGACGCTGCGCGACTTCGCCGCCGACCGCGGGTTCGTCGCGACGGCACCCGCGCCCGGGGTCCCCATCGGCGACACCGACCTCCCCGGCGGCGCGCCCGACGGCACCCAGAAGGCGACCGTCGCGGTCGACAACGTCGGGTTCCGCGACTACTGGCTCCCCGTGTACGGCACGCCCCAGCGCGTCGACGGCCTGTCCGGCAACTGGTCCTACGATCCCGTCTCCGGCATCGCCTACAGCACCCGCCAGCGCGAGGAGAGCAGCTGGACGCAGACCGCGCTGCTGCAGCAACCGACGGCCGACGACCTGCGGGCAGCCACCCCCGCGCCGGGGGCCGTCGACGTCGGGTACCTCAACGTGGCGGGCGTCGACCCGCGCGTCGCGGCCCTCACCGCCGACGTCACCCGCGGCCGCACCAACGCCTTCGACAAGGCCATGGCCGTCGTCGACTACTTCACCGGACCGAACTCGCAGTTCCACTACAGCCTCGCCACCGCGCCGGGAGCGGGCGACGACGCGCTCGTCGAGTTCCTCACCAAGGGCCGCACCGGCTACTGCGAACAGTTCGCGACGGCGATGGCCGTCATGCTGCGCACCACCGGCGTCCCCACGCGCGTCGCCGTCGGGTTCACCGGCGGCACCGTCGACGGCGACCGCAGGCTGATCACCAGCTCCGACGCGCACGCCTGGGTCGAGGTCTACTTCAACAACTACGGCTGGACCTCCTTCGACCCGACGCCGCTCTCGGACGGCCGCACGATCGTCCCGAACTACGTCCAGCAGGCCCACGAGCAGGGCGGGTCCGACGCCGAGCCCGCCACGCCGCAGGACACCGCGCCGCAGGACGGCGACACGCCCGAGCCGACGGCCCCGCAGGACCAGCCCCCGCCGCCCGACCAGCCGCAGCCGACCGCCGACTCGTCGTCGTGGTGGGTCGTGCCGCTCGTCGCGCTCGGCGGTCTCCTGGTGCTGCTCGCGCTCGTCGCCCCCGCGCTGCAACGACGACGGCTGCGCCGCCGCCGGCTCGCCGCCACCGCGGCCGGCGGGCCCGACGCCGCGGAGCAGGCGTGGTCCGAGGTCCTCGCCGAGTCCGCGGACCGGGGGGTGGGCGTGCCGGTCACAGACACCGTGCGCGCGGCCGCCCGGCGGCTCGTCGAGGAGCACGACCTCGACGAGCCCGCGCGCGACGGCCTGCGCCGGCTCGTGACGGCCGTCGAGACCGCGCGGTTCGCGGCCGGCCCCGCGGCCGGTGACGGGCCGACGCTCTCGGCGTCGCTGGCGGCCGTCCGTGCGGGCATCGCCGCCGGCACCCCCCTCGGGCTGCGCGGCCGGCTGCTCCCCCCGTCCGTGCTGCGCCGCCGGTCCGCCGCCGTCCCGGCCCCCCGGACCCCGGCAGGGGTCTGACGCGGTCCCGTCGCGCCGCACGTCGGCGGGCGCGGCGGCCGTCCGAGCCGAACCGCCCGTGAGTGGCGATGGTCGCCAGGCGTTCCCGCCGTGGTCGACGATGCGACCGGGGCGACGGCCGCCGGAAACGACGACGGCGACCCCCGTGGGGCCGCCGTCGTCGAGAACCGGGTACCGAACCCGGCCGCGTCAGGTCATTCCTGTTCGAAGCGCCGCCGGAAACGCTCCTCCATCTTGCCGGTGAAGCCGCCCTTGTCCGGCGGCGGCGCGTTCTTGCCCTGGGCGTTCTGCGCGTTGCCGGCCCCGACGGACGTCACCGCCAGCACCGCACCGCCGAGCATCAGCAGGAAGCCGACGACGCTCAGTACCGGGAAGCTGCTGGCCAGCCACAAGGCGCGGACGGCAACGCCCACGACGAGGAGGACGAGGCCCAGCAGGAACATCAGTACGCCTTGCAGGCGCCTGCGCCGGGTCGGTTTGCGCAGTCGGCCGCCGCGGACGGACGACGCGAACTTGGGGTCTTCGGCGTAGAGAGCACGCTCGATCTGGTCGAGCAGTCGCTGCTCGTGCTCGGAGAGGGGCATGGCTTCGCCTCCGGCACACGATGTTCGGTCGGGTCATCTTCCATGGTGCCGGAACGACACGACGAGCGCCCGGGGTGGACGTCTAGTGCAGAGGATACGAGTCCGGCGCCTGGTCCACTAGCCGGAGTACCGAACACAACGGTCCGATCTTCGAACGGCGGCGGAGATGCGCCTCACGTGCGGGTCGTCAGCGTGTCACAGCGCACGGCGTGTCGGCCACGCCGCGGAGCGACCGCGTCGCGGACGCGACATGGAGTGCCCGCGTCGCGGACGCGACTCGACGGCTCGGCTGCCGGGGTCGTACGCGTGTCGTGGCACCCACGGTCCGGCGGCCGCCCGGGTGGGCGAGGACGTGCATCCGGGCCGCGAACCGCGCGGGTCAGGGCCGGCGGGCGAGTGCGTGCAGCCGCGCGGCGACCTCGCGCAGGGCCGGCACCCCGGCGGCGAGGGACTCCAGCTCGGCGATCTCGGCGGCACCGGCGCCCGGGGCGTTGCCGTCGCGGACGGCACCCGGCAGCCAGGCGTCGAGCACCCCGTCGCCCTGCACGATCTCGACCTCCAGCCCGGCGCCTGCGAGCAGCTCGCGCAGGCCGGGGCCGTCGAGGCGGCGGCGCAGCTTGTCCCCCGGGCCGAGCCGGCCGTCGGGGTCGGTGAGGACGGCACGGGCCTCGGCGAGCCGCCCGGCGAGCACCCGGCTGAGCACGGCCGCCGTCCGCCCGGTGACCAGCACCGACACCGCCGCGCCGGGAGCCGCCGCCGCGGTGAGCGCCGTGACGGCACCGCGCGCGTCGTCGACCACCTCCAGCAGCCCGTGCCCGAGCACCAAGTCGGCGCTGCCGGACTCGACGCAGTCGGTGAGCGCGTCGACGTCGCCCTGCACCGCGGTCACATGTTGTCCGACACCCGCTTCACGGGCCCGGCGCTGGAGGGCGGCCAGCGCGTTCGGGCTCGAGTCGACGACGGTCACCGTGCAGCCGGCCGCGGCGAGCGGCACCGCCCACGCGCCGCTTCCGCCGCCCACGTCGAGGACCAGTGGTCGGAGGCCGGGGCGCGCCGCCCGGACTCGACCCAGCTCCGCCTCGAGCACGCGCCCCACCCGGCTGCCGCCGGACGCACCCAGCAGATCTCCCGCCGCCGCAGTCACGGACCGCAGCGTAGTGGCAGACACGACAGAGTAAGTTGATCGCGTGCATGTCGTCGCCACGTTGAGCCTCAAGGGCGGTGTCGGGAAGACCACCGTTGCCCTCGGGCTCGCGGGTGCCGCGCTCCACCACGGCGTCCGTACGCTGCTGGTCGACCTCGATCCGCAGGCGAACGCCACGATCGCGCTCGACGTCGAGCCGACGACCGCGACGGTCGCCGACGTCCTCGACGATCCGCGACGCTCCGTGCTGCACCGGGCGATCGCCCCCAGCGGATGGGGTGAGGGGCTCGACGTGCTCGTCGGCGCCGAGCAGACGGAGCGGCACAACCATCCCGATCCCGGCCCGAAACAGCTGAACCGGCTCGCCCGCGCGCTGTCGCGGCTGCACGAGCTGCCCGACAACGACGGGGCGGGCGCCCCGGACGACCCGATCGCCCGCGCCGCCGGTCACGACCCGGAGGATCCCGACGCGTACCGGCTTGTCGTCGTCGACTGCCCGCCCTCGCTCGGTCAGCTCACCCGCAGCGCGCTCACCGCGGCGCAGCGCGCCATCCTCGTGACCGACCCGACGATGTTCGCCGTCTCCGGTGTGCAGCGCGCGTTCGACGCGGTGCACACCGAGCGCCATCGCGGCAACCCCGAGCTCCAGCCCCTCGGCGTGCTGATCAACCGGGTCCGCCCCCGCAACGCCGAGCACGAGTACCGCATCGCCGAGCTGCGTGACATCTTCGGCCCGCTGGTGTTCAGCAGCGTGCTGCCCGACCGGTCGGCGGTGCAGCAGGCGCAGGGGGCCTGCCTGCCGATCCAGGCCTGGGACACCCCCGGCGCCCGCGAGGTCTCCGCGGTGTTCACGGCGTTGCTCGGCCGGGTCCTGCGCAGCCGCCGGGCCATGGCCGGGCGACCGGCCGCGGCGCCGCCCCCCATCGTCTGACCTCATCGCGCGGGGATGCCGGCGGCCACGAGGGCGACGAACTGCTCGGCCTGACGCAGCAGGTCGTCCGCGTCGCGCCTGCCGACGAGCCGCGCGAGCCCGGCCTCGGCCGCCGCCCGGGTCGCCGAGCAGGACGCGAAGAACATGGCCCACTCCCCGAACTCCGGGGCGACACCGGCGAGCAGGTCCCACACGTTGCGGGTGCCGCCCCGCCGCGGCTGGGGCCTGGCGCGCATCGCGAGCACCGCCGCGGCGGCGCGCAGCGCGGACAGGTAGGCGGCCGGGTAGCGCAGCAGAGGGTCGTCGAGCCGGTGCGCCTCGGCAAGACCCTCCTGTGCCTGCCGCAGCAGGCTCGTGGCGTGCCGCGACGTCGGCGCGCCCGCCGCGGACGGCCGCCGCGCGGTGGGCCGCGCACCGCGGCCGCCCGCGCGATCGCCACCGGTCCCGTCCGGGAGGGGCGGATCCCCGTCCGGCCGACCCGCCGGCCCGACGGTCCGCGACCGGGCTTCCCCACCCGGCCCACGACCCGGCGCCCGGCGCCGCGGCGGCGGCACGAACGGCAGCACCGTCTGCCCGCCCCTGGACCGCGGCGACGGCGAGCCCGCGGGTTCCGCCGCCTCGGCAGCCGGTTCCGCGGCCGGCCTCCCGGGCGACCCCGCCCCGGCCGTCCCGCTCGTCGGCACCACCGCGCTCGACCTCATCACCGCTCCTCCCCGTCGGCCCGGGCTTCCCCGACCCGGGCCCCCGTCGCGCCCTGTCCGTCGATCGCCGGGAGGGCGCGGTCGACGCGCTCCCCCGCCGGCACCGGGCCGGTACCGCGTGCGGGCGGCGCGCTCACCGCTGCACCCGCACGAGGTCCCACACACCCGGCCCGGCCCGCATCCGCAGCACGAACTCCATCTCCGGCGCCTGCGGCTCCTCGGCCGAGCGCGCCGCCACCCGCCAGCACCGGAGCCGATCGCCACCGACCGGCATCGGCGACGGGAACGGCCACGGGGACTCCTCGATCCAGCGCTCGCGGACGTCGGTGACCAGGAACCGCGGACCCTTGCGCACCGGACGGCGCTGGAACTCGACCGGCTCGCCGTCCTGCCAGCGCACCTGCACCGGCGTCGGCGACCGCGACCCGAAGACCCGGCTGAAGGCGTTCACCACGGCATCCCCGCCTCCCGCGCGCCCGGACCCCACCGGCAGCCTGCTGGTGACCTCACGTGAACCACGCTCCTCACGACCTCCGGGCCGGTTCCCGAGCGCTTCCCCTCGCCCGGCCCGCCCTCCGCCATCATATCGAACGCATGTTCGAACAGCCAGTCGTGGTGTCCGCCCTCCCCCTCGGCGACGACCATCACGTCGCCGGACGGCACCGGGACGATCTCCCCGACCCGCCCGAACGCATCCCTCGAACCGACCCACCCGTCGACCGCCGCTGCGCCCACGCGCCGCGGCGTGATGAGATGGCGCGGTGCACAGCTCGGCCCGGTCGACGGCGTCGTCCCCGCAGGGGGCGCGGCGCCCCGCGGCGCGCCCGCACGACCGGACGCCGCGATGACCGCGGCACCTCCACGCAACCGGCTGGTCAGGCTGAGCCAGGCGGAGTTCACGACGCGGGTCGGTGAGGCGCTGGACGTCTACGTCGCGGCGATGGGCTACCCGCGCAGCACCGCGCGCCAGCGCCGCACCCTGTGGCTCGACCACGGCAGGCGACCGGGCTGGCGGGCGGTCGGCTGGCTCGACCCCGCCGGCACGCTGCTCGGCATCGCCTACGGCTACGGGGGCGGCGCGGGCCAGTGGTGGTACGACGAGGTGCGCCGGGGCCTGGGGGACGCACCGCACGCCGCGTACTGGCTGTCCGACTACTTCGAGCTCACCGAGCTGCACGTCCGCCCCGACGCGCAGGGCTCACGCCTCGGCGAGGGTCTGCTGCGCGCCCTGCTGACCGACACCGGCTACGCGAAGGTGCTGCTCTCGACGCCGGAGTACGGCGACCGCCCGCCGGGCCGGGCGTGGCGGCTCTACCGGCGCACCGGGTTCGTCGACCTGTTGCGCCAGCACCGGTTCACCGGCGACTCGCGGCCGTTCGCCGTGCTGGGCCGCCCGCTGCCGCTGGACCCGCCGGAGGCCCCGCCCCCGGCGGGCGCGCCGGGACCGGGTCCGGCCTGAGCCTCGGCCCGTCGCGGGGGCGCCGCCGCCACCCGATGGCACGATGACGCCATGCAGTCCCCGCCCGTCACCGGCGTCCGCTCCCCGCGCCGCCGCGCATTGTCCGCGGTCCTGATGGCCGTGCTCGTACTCGGCGCGCTCAGCGGCTGCGCACGGGTCCGGACGGCACTCGCCCTGCAGCCCGACGACACCGTCACCGGCGAGGTCGTGATCGCGACACCGCAGAAGACCCCCGACGACCGGGGACCCACGCTCACCCTGCCCGAGGACCTGCGGTCCGAGGTGGACGTCTCGGACTACCGGCAGGACGGGTACGCCGGGTCGGTGCTGCGGTTCAGCGGGCTCTCGTTCGACCAGGTCGCGCAGCTGACGTCGGTCGCGGGCGCGGCCGGCGACCAGCGCACCCAGCTCACGTTGCGCCGGGCGGGCAACCGGGTGCTCGTGAGCGGCAAGGTCGATCTCACGACCATTCCCGTCGACAGGGCCGACTTCCAGCTCAAGATCAGCGCTCCAGGCGAGGTGCTCGACACCAACGGGGACACCGACTCCGGGACGATCAGCTGGAACTTCACCCCGGGTGAGGTCGGCGACATCCGGGCCTCGCTGGCCTACGACGACCCGAACGCCCCCTCGGCGACGGCATGGACCCTCGGGCTGGCGCTGCTGGTCGCGGCGGTCTCCGTCGGTGTCGTCGCGTTGGCCCGCCGTGACCGCAACGAGCCGCTCACCCCGGCGGGACGCTGACCGGACGGCCGCGCGCACCCTCGGCACGCGACCTCGCCGGGCACGGCCGAGCGCCGGCGCGGACCCCTCAGCGCGGACCCCTCAGCGCGGACCCCTCAGCGCGGACCCCTCAGCGCGGACCCCTCAGCGCGCCGCGGCCAGCCCCAGCCGTCCGACCAGCTCGATCGTCGCCGGAGACCGGTTGAGCGTGTAGAAGTGCAGCCCCCGCACGCCCTCGGCCAGCAGCTTCTCGCAGAGATCGGTCGTGGCGTCCATGCCGGCGGCGCGGAACGCGGCCGGGTCGTCGGCGTGGCGCTCGAGCCGTGCGACGAGGTCGGGCGGCAGCGGCGCGCCGGACAGCTCCGGGCCGCGGTGCAGGGTGCGCACGGTGGTCAACGGCATGATCCCGGGCAGCAGCGGCACGTGGCAGCCGGCGGCGTCGAGCCGATCGCGCAGCCGCAGGAACCCCTCGGGTTCCAGGAACAGCTGGGTGATCGCGAAGTCGGCACCCTTGCGGATCTTGGCGACGAGCCGCGCGAGGTCCTCGTCGGGGTCGGTCGAGCGCGGGTGGCCGTACGGGAACGCCGCGACGCCCACGCAGAAGTCACCGAGGCTGCGGACCATCGTCACCAGCTCGTCGGCGTAGGTGAGGCCGTCGGGGTGGGCGACCCACTCGCCCAACGGGTCGCCGGGCGGGTCGCCGCGCACCGCGAGGACGTTCCGGATGCCCGCCGCGGCGTAGGAGCCGATCACGTGCCGCAGCTCGGCACGGGAGTGCGACACCGCGGTGAGGTGGGCCATCGGCACGAGGGTGGTGTCGGACGCGATGCGCGCCGTGGTGCGGACGGTGCGGTCGCGGCTGCTCCCACCCGCCCCGTAGGTCACCGAGACGAACGCCGGGTCCAGGGGCTCGAGACGGCGGATCGCCTGCCACAGCTGGGTCTCGCCCGCCTCGTCCTTGGGCGGGAAGAACTCCACGGAGAACACGGGACGGTCGACGTCCATGCGCTCGACGACGGTCGTGCGGGCGGCGGGGGTGCGAACCACCGCGCCAGCGTACGGGCACTCGCAGCGCAGGTCACGAGGACCTTCGACCGTGCCGATCGACCGTGCCGATCGCGCTCGACGGGCGGAATCGCGGTGGGTCGATAGGCTCGTGACGTGCAGCAGCCGACCGCTCCCGCCGACCGAGGGCCGCGCTGATGGCGCGCTCCGGCGCGGCCGATCTCGCCCCGTCCGCCACCGGCGCCGCCGCGCCCGGCGGACCCGATGCCGCCCGGCCGGCCGCGTCCGGGCCCGCCGTCCCCGGGCCCGACGGCGGTCCGCTCGACGGGCTGCGGCGCGTCGACGCCGACGTCGCCGGAGCCGTCGAGCGTGAGCTGGCCGCGGTCCTCGCCGACCGGCTGCGCGACGCCGCCGCCGTCGCCCCGGAGGTCGCCGAGGCGCTCCGGGTGCTGGAGCGCTTCGTCGTCGGGGGCGGCAAACGCATCCGGCCGACGTTCGCCTGGTGGGGCTGGCGCGGCGCGGGCGGCGACCCCGCCGCGGCAGGCGCGGCGCTGCGGGCGGTGTCGGCCCTGGAGCTGCTGCAGGCCTGCGCGCTCGTGCACGACGACCTGATCGACGACTCGGCGACCCGCCGCGGCCGCCCGACCGTGCACGTGGAGTTCGCGGGCCGCCACCGCGACGGCGGCTGGTCGGGCCCGGCCGACCGCTTCGGCGCCGCGGCGGCGATCCTGCTCGGCGACATCGCGCTGGCCTGGGCCGACGACACCCTGCAGTCCTCCGGGCTCGACGCGGCGGCGCTCGCCCGCGCGGGCGCGCCGTGGCGGGCGATGCGCACCGAGGTGCTCTGCGGGCAGTACCTCGACGTCCTGGCGCAGGCCACGGCCGACACGAGCACCGCGGCGGCCATGCGCGTGAACCGCTTCAAGACCGCGGCCTACACCGTCGAACGGCCGCTGCACATCGGCGCCGCGCTGGCCGGAGCGGACGACCGGCTCGTCGCCGCGTACCGCGGCTTCGGCACCGACATCGGCATCGCCTTCCAGCTGCGCGACGACATGCTCGGGGTCTTCGGCGACCCCGACGTGACGGGCAAGCCCGCGGGCGACGACCTGCGCGAGGGCAAGCGGACGCTGCTGGTCGCGCTCGCTCTCGAACGCGCCGCCGAGCGCGGCGACACGGCGTCCGCGCAGGTCGTCACGGGCGCGCTGGGCGACCCGGCCCTCGACGCGGCGGGCGTCGACCGGGTCCGCGACGTGTTGACCTGCCTCGGTGCGGTCGACGCCGTGGAGGAGCGCATCGCCGCGCTGACGGCCTCGGCGCTCGACGCGCTGGCCCGTGCCGAGGTGGCCGAGCCCGCGGCCGCCGCGCTGGCGGGCCTCGCCGTCGCCGCGACCCGCCGCCAGCGGTGAGCCCGCGGACCGTCCCCGGCCGCACCGATCACGTCGTCGTGGTCGGCGCCGGGTTCTCCGGGCTGTGCGCCGCGCTGCACCTGCTCGGTGCCGGCCGCGCGGTGACCGTCCTGGAACGCGCCGACGGCCCGGGCGGCCGCGCCGGTGCGCTGGACCTGGACGGCCCGTCGGGGACGTTCCGCGTCGACACCGGCCCGACCGTGCTCACCATGCCCGACCTGCTCGACGACGCGTTCGCCGCCGTCGGCGACCGGCTGGCCGACCGGCTCGACCTCGTCGCGCTCGACCCCGCCTACCGCGCCCGCTTCGCCGACGGCTCGACGATCGACGTGCACACCGATGCCGACGCGATGGAGGCCGAGGTGCGGCGCACCTGCGGCCCGGCCGCGGCCGCCGGGTACCGCGACCTGCGGGCCTGGCTCACCCGGCTGTACCGCGCGGAGATGGACCGGTTCATCGGGGCGAACCTGGACTCGCCGCTCGACCTGCTCGTCCCCGACCTCGCGCGGCTCGTGGCCGCGGGCGGGTTCGGCCGGCTCGGCCCACAGGTCGCCCGGCGCGTCGCCGACGAGCGGCTGCAGCGGGTGTTCTCCTTCCAGTCGCTCTATGCCGGGGTCGCGCCGCAGCGGGCGCTCGGCGCGTACGGCGTCATCGCCTACATGGACACCGTCGCAGGGGTGTTCTTCCCCCGCGGGGGCATGCGGGCGATCGGCGCCGCGCTGGCCGACGCCGTCGTCGCCGCGGGCGGGGTCGTCCACTACGGCCGCACCGTCACCGGTCTGGACCGGCGCAGCGGACGGGTGGACGCCGTCCGGCACCGCGGCTCCGCCGGGACGGGCGGCGCCGACGCCGCGCGGCTGCCGTGCGACGCCGTCGTGCTCACCCCGGACCTCCCGGTCGTCCACGCGCTCGTCGGCCGCGTGCCGCGCCGCCCGGTGCCGCTGCGCTGGTCGCCGAGCGCGGTCGTGCTGCACGCGGGGCTGCGCCGCACCCGTCCCGAGCTCGCACACCACACGATCTCCTTCGGCGCGGCCTGGGAGCGGACGTTCACCGAGCTGATCGAGGACGGGCGGCTCATGAGCGACCCGTCGCTGCTGGTGACGCGCCCGACCGCGACCGACCCGACGCTCGCCCCGGACGGGCGCGACCTGCTGTTCGTGCTGGCGCCGTGCCCGAACACGGCCCGGTCGTCGATCGACTGGGCGCGGGTCGGGCCCGCCTACCGCGACGAGCTGCTGTCGGTCCTCGCCGGCCGCGGGTTCGACGGGCTCGACGCGGACGTCGAGATCTCCCGGTCCGTCACACCCGCCGACTGGGCCGGGCAGGGTCTGGGCGCCGGGACGCCGTTCTCGCTCGCGCACACGCTCGCCCAGACCGGGCCGTTCCGGCCGCGCAACCTGGTGCGCGGGCTGGAGAACGTCGTGCTCGCGGGCTGCGGCACGACGCCCGGCGTCGGGATACCGCCCGTCGTCGTGTCGGGGCGGCTCGCCGCCGAGCGGATCACCGGCGGGTCCGCACGACGTCGGCGGGCGACCGTTCGTCGGCACACCGGCGACGGGTCCGCGCCGCACCGCAGGGTCCCGACGAGGTCTTGACACTCTCCGTGCGAGCATGGGCGCCGACATGACCGCGCAGCCCTCGACCCCGGTCCCGCGACCGGCGTCCCCCGAGCCGACGGCACCGGACCCGGTGTCGTCCACCGTGTCGTCCTCGGCGCCGTCCTCGGCGCCCTCGGCGGCGCCCGCCGGCGAGGCGGCGTCGACCGGCAGGGCGGCGACCGGCGGGGCGGCGACCGGTCCGGTGTCGACGTCGCCGGTGACGGCCGTGGTGGCACCGGACGGCCACGACGGGGCGCCCGCGCCCCGCTGGGCCCGGTTCGGCAGCCCGCCCCGCAGGCCCCTGCTCCTGGGCCTCGGCGCGTCGCTGCTGATGCTCGTCGGCGGCTTCGGCGCGGGCGGTGTCCTGGTCCGCGACCCGTGGCTGACCAACAGCCCCATCGGCTTCTGGCGCTACGGCCACGGCTCGGAGCTCGCGACGGCGCTGGTCTACATCGGCGTCGCGCTGCTGGCGTGGGCGTGGGTGCAGCTGGGCCGCGAGGTGATCGCGGGCCGCGTCGGCGGCCGCGCGGTGCTCACGACGGCCGCGGTGTGGCTGGTCCCGATGCTGGTGACGCCGCCGCTGTTCACCCGGGACGTCTTCAGCTATCTCGCGCAGGGCGCGCTGCCGCTGCACGGGTTCGACCCCTACGCGGTCGGCCCCGAGGTGATGCCGGGCGTCTTCACCGACAACGTCCACTACTTCTGGCAGGACACCCCGGCCCCGTACGGCCCGCTGTTCATCCTGCTGGCCAAGGGCACCGCCGCCGCGGTCGGCGGCAACGTCATCGCGGGTGTCATCCTGATGCGGCTGGTCCTGTGCATCGGGCTCGTGCTGCTGGTGTGGGCCCTTCCCGAGCTGACCCGGCGGATGGGCGGGCGGATCCCCGTCGCGCTGTGGGTCGCGGTCGCCAACCCGGTCATGATCGTGCACATGGTCGGTGGTGGCCACAACGACCTGCTGGTCATGGGGCTGCTCGCCGTCGGCGCGCTCTACGCGCTGCGCGGCAGGCCGGTGATCGCGATCGTGCTCGTCACCGCGGCGATGGCGGTCAAGGCGAGCGCGGCGGTCGCGCTGCCGTTCGTGGTGCTGGTGTGGGCCGCCCAGATGCCCGGTCCGTCGCGCACGGTCCGGATCCTCAAGGCCACCGCGGCCGGCGTCGGCGTGTTCGCCGTGACGTTCGCGCTCATCACGGTCGCGGCCCAGGTGAACCTGGGCTGGCTGCCCGCGCTCAGCGCGCCGTCGATGATCGTGAACTGGCTGTCGCTGCCGACGGGCGCGGGCGAGCTCGTGCACTGGGTCCTCAACCTGGTCTTCAACCTGCCCAAGCAGCCGTTCATCAACGTCGCGCGGATCGTCGGCGGCCTGCTGCTGCTGTGGATCGGGGTCAAGCAGTGGCTCGCCGCACGCGACGGCGGGCCCGACGCACTGCGCCGCGCCGGCATCGTGCTGCTCGCGGTGGCGGTCCTGTCCCCCGCGACGCTGCCGTGGTACCTCAGCTGGGGCATCGCGCTGCTCGCGATGACGGCGTGGACGCCCAAGGCGCTGTCGTGGCTGGTCTTCGTCTCGCTGTGGCTGGTGATCGTCTACTACCCCAACGGTGAGGCCGCGCTCTACAACTGGGGCTACCTGGCCGGGTGCGCGCTGGTCTGTGGGCTGGCCGCGTGGTCGCTGCTGCACCCCGACCCGCTGCGGCTGCGACGCCGGAAGGACCCGGCCGCCGGGACGTCCACCACGTCCGCGGACGACGCGCTGACGGCTGCCGGTGCCGGGCAGCGGCAGGGCTGAGCTCGACGCGGCCGGGATCACCGATCCCGGTCTGCGGACGGCCTACGCCGCCTGCCGGGAGCTCAACGCCCGCCACGGTCGCACCTACTTCCTGGCCACCCGGCTCCTGCCCGCGCGCCGCCGACCCGCGGTCCACGCCCTCTACGGCTTCGCCCGCTACGCCGACGAGATCGTCGACGACCTCTCCGACGGCCGTCCCGCCGCCGAGCGCGCCGCCGCGCTCGACGCACTGGCGGACGACCTGGCCGCCGCGCTGGGCGGGGACCCGCCGACCCCTCCGGGCGACGCGCGCGCCGCGGTGCTCGCGGCCGTCGCCGACACCGCCCGCCGCCACGACATCGACCACCGGCACTTCACCGACTTCATCGCGTCGATGCGGATGGACACCCACGTCACCGGCTACGCCCGCTACGCCGACCTGGCCCCGTACATGCACGGCTCGGCGGCGGTCATCGGTCTGCAGATGCTGCCCGTGCTGGGCACCGTGACCGACCGGGCGCAGGCCGAACCGCACGCCGCCGCCCTCGGGGTGGCCTTCCAGCTCACGAACTTCCTGCGCGACGTCGGCGACGACCTCGACCGCGGCCGCGTGTACCTGCCCGCCGACGAGCTGGCCGCACACGGCGTCGACCGTGACCTGCTCCTGTGGTGCCGACGCCGGCGCGCCCGCGACCCCCGCGTCCGCGCCGCGCTGGCGCACCTCGTGGCCCGCACCCGTGGCGTCTACCGGCGCGCGGCGCCCGGCATCCCGATGCTGGAGCCGGTCTCCCGGGCCTGCATCGAGTGCGCGGCGGCGCTCTACGGCGGGATCCTCGACCGGATCGCCGACGCCGACTACGACGCCGTGCTGCACCGCCGGGTCCGGGTTCCCACCGCCCGGCGCATCGCCGTCGCGGGGCCGGGACTGCTCCGGGCGGGCCTGGCCCGCGTCGGGGCGGCGGAGCCCCGGACGACCCTCAGAACGCCATCGCCTGGGCCCGGCGCTTGACCTCCTTGTGGCGCCCCTCCTTGAGGGCGGCCACCGGGGTGCCCGGTAGCGACTCGTCGTCGGCGAAGAGCCAGCGCAGGATGTCGGGGTCGGCGTAGCCGCCGTCGCGCAGCACGGTGATCGTGCCGCTCAGTCCTTTCACGACGGCCCCGTCCGCCAGGAAGTCGGCCGGCACGACGGTGACCCCGTCGCGACGCAGGGACAGCAGGTGCCCGTCGCGCACGAGCTGGTGCACGCGGGTCACGGGGACGGACAGCAGTTGGGCGACATCGGGGACCGGCATGGTCTCGACGTCGTCGGAGAGCACCGCAGGGGTGCCCGACACCTCACTCACCGTACGGCCTCGCAGGGCTCGGCCGACGCTTCGCGGGCACACTGTGTCCACGGTTCGCTCGCTGGCGCTCACTCACAGCGCCACACCATGCCACAGCACCGGCCGTGACGGGCAGCCTCCGGACGGACGGTACCGTCGGGGGGTGAACGCCCCGACCGGTTCCGCTGGTGCGCTGCTCGACGCGCGCTACCGCGTCGGTCCGGTGATCGCCCGCGGCGGGATGTCCACCGTGTACCGCGGCCTCGACACCCGGCTCGACCGCCCGGTGGCCATCAAGGTCCTCGATCCCGCCATGGCGGCCGACCCGGCGTTCCGGGTCCGCTTCGAGCGCGAGGCACGGCTGGCCGCCCGGATCGACCACCCGGCCGTCGTCGACGTGCACGACCAGGGCGACGCCCCCGACGGGGCGCTCTTCCTTGTGATGGAGCTCGTCGAGGGCGGCACGCTGCGCGACGTGCTGCGCGCCCGCGGGGCCGTCGGCGTCCCGGCGGCACTCGCGGTGATGGAGCCGGTGCTCGCGGGCCTGGCGGAGGCACACCGGCAGGGCATGGTGCACCGCGACGTCAAGCCGGAGAACGTCCTGCTCTCCGATGCCGGCGAGGTCAAGGTCGCCGACTTCGGGCTGGTCACGGCCGCGGCGCAGGCCGGCGCGAGCCACGTCGGGATGATCATGGGCACGCTCGCCTACCTCTCTCCCGAGCAGGTCGCCAGCGGCGCCGCCGATGCGCGCAGCGACGTCTACGCCGCCGGGATCATGCTCTACGAGCTGCTCACGGGGGCACCGCCCTACGTGGGCGACACGCCGATCTCGGTGGCGATGCGCCACCTCAACGAGGACGTCCCGCCGCCGTCGCTGGTGGCCACGGAGGTTCCCCCTGAGCTCGACGAGGTCGTCCTCGCCGCCACCCGGCGCGACCCCGCGGCCCGCCCGGCCGACGCCGCGGCGTTCCTGGCCGCCCTGCGCCGGGTCCGCGACCAGCTCGCCGTCCCGCGCGTGGCGCCGCCGCGGCCGCCGGCGCGTCCCGTCGAGGAACAGGCGACGGTCCCCGCGGGCCGGCACGCCGCCGCGGTGGCCGCGCCCCCCGGTCCGGGCGGCACCCGCACGATGGAGCGCCCGCCCGGCGCCGACGACGACGCGCCCACCGCCGTCGCCGCCCCCGCCGACCGCGGGATGCCCGACCACCGCGTCGCCCGGCGCCGCAGCCGCCGGCTGCTCGCGCTGTGGATCGTCGTGGTGCTGCTGCTGGGCGCGGTCGTCGCGGGCGCCGCGTGGTGGCTGGGGACGGGCCGCTGGACGGCGATGCCGTCGGTCGTCGGGCTCGACCGTCCGGCCGCGGAGAAGCTGCTGGCCGACTCCGACCTCGTCGTGACCGTCACCGAGGCCCATCACGACACCGTCGCCGACGACGTCGTCGCCGCGGCCGAGCCCGCGCCGCAGTCCCGGCTGCTGCGCGGCAGCGAGGTCCGGCTCACGGTGTCGACCGGCAGACCGGTCGTGCCGGCCGTCGCGCCCGGCGCGGCGGTCGCGGCCGCCGAGCAACAGATCCGCGATGCCGACCTGACACCGGTGCAGTCGGTGACGGCGACGGAGTTCAGCGAGACCGTGCCGCAGGGCGCCGTCGTCCGGACCAACCCGGCCGCGGGGTCGCCGCTGGCCATCGGCGCGCCGGTGACACTCGTGCTCAGCAAGGGGGCCCAGCCCAAGCAGGTCGAGGTGCCCTACGTCGTCGGCGACCGGCTCCGGGAGGCCCAGCAGACGCTGCGCGACGCGGGTTTCGCCGTCGAGGTCGAGTCCGACTTCCCGTTCGGCGGCCGCGACAACGGCCGCGTCGTCCGTCAGGACCCCGACGCCGGGGAGACCGCGACGCGGGGCGCCACGATCACCCTGACGGTCTTCTGACCCGGTCGTGAGCGGCGGCCGTGGCGCGAGCTCAGCCCCGCAGCATCTCGGCCACGAGGAACGCCAGCTCCAGCGACTGCTGGGTGTTGAGCCGCGGATCGCAGGCCGTCTCGTAGCGACCCGCGAGGTCGGCGTCGGAGATCTCCTGCGCGCCGCCGAGGCACTCCGTCACGTCCTCGCCGGTGACCTCGACGTGGATGCCGCCGGGGTGGGTGCCCAGCGCGCGGTGCACCTCGAAGAAGCCCTGCACCTCGTCGACGATGCGGTCGAAGTGCCGGGTCTTGTAGCCGGTCGTCGACTCGTGGGTGTTGCCGTGCATGGGGTCGCACTGCCAGATGACCTTGTGCCCCGACGCGGTGACCTTCTCCACGATCGCGGGCAGCACGTCGCGGACCTTGCCGTTGCCCATCCGGCTGACGAGGGTGAGCCGGCCGGGCACGTTCTTCGGGTCGAGCCGCTCGACGTACTCGACGGCCTGCTCGGGCGTCGTCGTCGGGCCGAGCTTGAGCCCGATGGGGTTGGCCAGCAGCTCGAAGAGGGCGACGTGGGCACCGTCGAGCTGGCGGGTGCGCTCGCCGATCCACACGAAGTGCGCCGACAGGTCGTAGAGCCGCGGCGTCTCGGTGCGGGAGTCCAGGCGCAGCATCGCGCGCTCGTAGTCGATGAGCAGCGCCTCGTGCGAGGCGTAGAACTCGGTGGTGTGCATGCGGTAGTCCTCGACGCCGCACGCGTCCATGAACTGCAGCGCCCGGCCGATCTCCCCGGCCAACGCCTCGTAGCGCTCACCCGCCGGCGAGGTGCGCACGAAGTCCTTGTTCCAGTCGTGGACCATCGACAGGTCGGCCATGCCGGTGGCCGTCAGCGCGCGCACGAGGTTCATCGCGGCGCTCGCGTTGGCGTAGGCACGGACCATGCGCGACGGATCGGGCACCCGTGCGGCCGGGTCGGCCACGATCGAGTTGACGATGTCGCCGCGGTAGGACGGCAGCCCGAGCGCGTCGGTCGGCGAGCTGCGCGGCTTGGCGTACTGCCCGGCGATCCGGCCGAGCTTGACCACGGGCAACGAGGCGCCGTACGTCAGCACGATCGCCATCTGCAGCAGCGTGCGGATCGTCGCGCGGATGTGCGGCTCGGTGTTGTCGACGAACGTCTCCGCGCAGTCGCCGCCCTGCAGCAGGAACGCGCGCCCGTTGGCGACGTCGGCCAGCCGCTCGTGCAGCCGGTCGACCTCGGCGGGCAGCGTGACGGGCGGGACGCTCTCCAGGACGGTGCGCACGTGCGCGACCTGCTCGGCGTCGGGCCAGTCCGGCTGCTGGGCGGCGGTCCGCGACAGCGCCTCGTCGAGACGGGTACGCAGGTCCGCGGGCAGCGGCGGCAGCTCGGGCAGCACTTCGACGGGGGCGTCGACCGACCAGTTCACGTACGCCAGGTTAAGCCGTCACGGAAGGGCGACGGCGCGCGGCCCGACCCCTCGCAGGCGACCGTTCGGCCGGACACCGCCGGGGGTCGGCTGCTCCGTCCGGGCGCTGTCGTCACCCGGACGGACCGATTCCACATCGGACGCCGTGTGTACTCCCCCCGCATGGCAACTCTCCTGTGGATCCTCGCCGTCGTCCTGGTCGTCGCGGGCATCGTCGCGATCGTGCGCCGCCAGCTGCTGTGGGGCATCGTCCTCATCATCGTCGGGCTGCTCGTGGGCCCCGGCGGGGTGAGCATCTTCACCTGACCCTCCCCCGACGCACGCCCCGACGACAGCCACGGCACGGCGGTCGCGGACCCGCAGCTCAGCGGGCCGCGACCGCCGCTTCGATCGCCTCCCAGCGACGCAGGTTGAGCCGGGCGTCGGCGAGCGCGTCGTGCGCGTCCGACGACGGGGGCGGCAGCGGCGGCCGCCCGGCGTCCTCCCAGCGTTGCCGCAGCTCGCGGGTGAACCGGGGCAGGGCCCGCGGCAGCGCAGGCATCGCTCCCCACAGCTGGCACAGCACGACGTGGTCGTAGGCCGCGATCCACGCCCAGAGCTCGACCTCGCCGGGGGCGCCGGTCAGGAAGGCGAGCAGGTCGGTCCGGATCGCCGCCCGTGAACGCCAGGCCGGGTCGGCGGGCGACGGCAGCTTCGGCAGCACGTTCGCCCGGACCCAGGCACCCGCGCGGCCGGGGTCGAACTCCGTCGAGACGGCGTAGAACTCACGTCCGTCCTCACCGACGACGCCGATCGAGACCAGGTCGATCGTGGTGCCGTCCTCGATGAACTCGCAGTCGTAGAAGAACCGCATTCCGTTCCGTTCCTGCAGGCCGGGCGCGTGTACGCCCTGCGGTACGCACCCGGGTCGCAGCGGCGGACCGGGCGGCCCGCGACGCCGACCGCACCGGGCGACGGCCTGCGGGCCGCAGCCGAGCCTACGGACCGCCCGTCGGCACCGCGTCGCACGGCGTCGCACATCCCCGGACACGCGCGAGGATCCGCGCGACCCGCGCGCCCGTCGGCCGTCGTCGCACGCCGGGCGGGCGGCGCGGGCACGGCCGGGCCGGGTCAGCCGCGCGCTCCCGCCGCCAGGTCGCCGAGCACGTAGTCCAACAGGTCGCGCCCGTGGTCGGAGGCGACGACGACGTCGTCCGCGGTGACCCGGACCCGGTGCAGCGACTGCATGCGCAGGACGTCGCCGTCGGCCCGGTGGTTGGGGAAGATCCCCGCGTAGGAGACCCCGAGCTCCTCGAGGTGGTCGGCGACGAGGGCGGTCGCGGGGTCGTCGAGCGGCAGGTCGAGGTAGACGGCGTCGGCGCCCGCGTGGCGGAACAGGTGGTGCCGCTCGGCGCGCACCACGTCGGCGAGGTCGGCCCCCGGCGCGGTCACGGTGACGAGCCCGATCGCGTGGTCCCGGTCGACGTCGACGTGCAGCACGCTCCTGGCGGGCAACGCGGCGTCGGCGGGCGGGCGGGCCGGGGCGCCGCGCAGGTCGCACACCTGCAGGGTGCGGGCGACGACCGGCAGGTGCCGCTCCGGGGCGTACACGCTGCGCGGGGTGCCGTCGGCGAGCTTGGTGTAGAAGAACGCGGCCGAGCGCCGCCGTCGCCGCCGGTCGAGGGCCGCGTCGTTGCTGACGCTCGCCGGGATCCAGCCGAGCAGGAAACCGGTCTCGTGCGCGCCGGCGGCGAGGTCGGCCTTCTGGCTGTACGGGTGGACGGCGGTGACCTCGGCGTACATCCCGCACAGGCCGCGCTCGCGCGCCCAGTCGGACAGGAAGCGCTTGGTGCGGGTGAACACGTGCCGGCCGCGCGCGGCGGGCAGCGTCACCGCCTGCCCGCTGTGCGCCACGACGTCGCCGGCCGCCGAGAGGCTCATCCCCATGTGGCACAACAGCTCGCCGGCCCGTGTCTCGGCGACGACCGACACGTAGCGGCCGTCGGCGAGGCGCGCGCACACCTCGTCGACGTCGTAGACCCACCGGACGTCGTAGCTGTCGCCGTAGACGGTCTCGATCAGCGAGACGAGGACGCCGCCCTCCTCGGGCCGCAGCAACCGGAAGACGATCTCGTCGGCAGCAGGGCCGTGCACGGCGGCCGCGTCCTCAGCCGGCCCTGGTGCCGGGCACGCGGTCGGCCGTCGCGGCGGCCGCCTTCTCCTTGACCGACGCCGCATAGAGGTCGACGTAGGTCTGCCCGGACAGCTCCATGAGCGAGTACATGATCTCGTCGGTCATCGAGCGCTCGATGAACCGGTCGCCGGCCATGCCCGCGTAGCGCGAGAAGTCCAGCGGCTCGCCCACCCTGATGTGCACGGGATGCGGCTTCCAGATCCGCGACCCGATCGGGTTGACCTTGTCGGTGCCGATCATCGCGACCGGGACGACGGGCACCCCCGCCTGCAGTGCCATCCGCGCGACGCCGGTCTTGCCCTTGTAGAGCCGTCCGTCGGGCGAGCGGGTGCCCTCCGGGTAGATGCCGAGCAACTTGCCCTCGCGCAGCAGCCGCACCGCGGTGTCCATCGCGTCCTGGGCCGCGGACCCGCCGGAGCGGTCGACCGGCACCTGCCCGACGCCGGTGAAGAACTGCTTCTTCAGGAAGCCGACGACGCCCGGCGCGGTGAAGTACTCGCGCTTGGCCAGGAACGTGATCCGCCGGGGGACGAGCAGCGGCAGGAAGAACGAGTCCACGACGGCGAGGTGGTTGCTGGCGAGGATCGCCGCACCCTTCTCGGGAATGTTCTCCAGACCCTCGATCGTCGGCCGGCACAGCAGGCGCATCAGCGGGCCGAGCAGCACGAACTTCGACCACCAGTACAGCACCGGTGCGGGCTCCCCTCTGCGCGACCGGGGCACAGCCTACGGACGGCCCCGGTGCGTGGCCAGCGGATCGATTCGGGTCCTCCGACAGGCCGTCGACAACAGGACATTCAGAGCCAATCCGGCATCGGTGGGTCACGATGCGGACGAGACGGTCCCATCCGGCGCGGGACGTGTCAGGATGGACGCGAGCGCACCCCGGCGGCCCCGGCCGGGGCGTGCCGAGGGCGGGGAGGTGCCGGATGAACCACGATCCCGACGATCGTTGGGGTCCGGGAACCGGCGACCGGGACCGCGATCCCGATCTCGACGAGTTCGACCGCATCGTCGCCGCATGGCGCGACGAGGGCTCGGTGCCGCAGTGGCCGACGGCCGCGGAGCCCGCCGAACCGCTGTCCGACGACGCGGCGCCCGGCGACCCGGCGTCGCCCCTCGGTCGTCCCGCGTCCGCATCGGGCGACGAGACCTCGACGCCCGCCGTCGGCATCCCCGAGACCGCGCGCGACGACCTCGCCGACCCGCTCGACGAGCACTTCGTCCCGCCCGAGCCGCCGCCGCTGCCGCGCCTGGGGCCACCGGCGATCGTCGGCATCGTCCTGCTGGGCCTGGGGTTGCTGCTGGTCGTGGCGCCCAGCGTGCTGGGCATGTCGTCGGTCTACGGGCTCCCGCTGGGGCTGCTGTCGCTCGCGGCCGGGCTGGGTTGGCTCGTGCTGCGGCTGTGGCCGACCCCGGCCGACGACGAGGACCCGGACGACGACGACGGCGCCGTCCTGTAGGAGCCCCGTCGGCGGGTCACCGGACGGCAAACGGGTCACGCTCCGCAGGTCACGGTCACGCCCTGCCGGTCACGGCCTCCCGGGCCAGCTGCGCGGCCCCCACGACCGCCGCGGCGTCGCCCAGCTGCGCGGTGCGGATGCGCGCGAGCGGCCGGTGCCCGGCCCCGGTGACGACGCGCGCGTAGTGCGCGCGGGCGTCGTCGAGGAACAGCGGCGCCGACTCCGACACCCCACCTCCGACGACGACCAGCTCCGGGTCGAACACGTCGGCGACCAGGGCGAGGCCCTCCCCCAGCCAGCGGCCCAGGTCGGCGACGGCACGGCGGGCGACCCGGTCGCCCTCCCGCGCCGCCGCAGCCACCCGCTGGCCGCTGATCCGCGCCGGGTCGGCCGCCGCCTCGCGGGCCAGCACCGACGACCCCGAACGATCGGCGCCGAGCAGCTCCAGGGCGGTCGTCGCGAGCGCGGTGCCGCTGCAGTAGCGCTCCCAGCAGCCACGTTTGCCGCACGGGCAGGGCCGTCCGTCGGGCACCACCCGCAGGTGGCCCAGCTCGGGGGCGACCCCGTGGGCGCCGCGGTAGAGCGCGCCGTCGACGAGCAGCGCGGCGCCGATGCCGGTGCCCAGGGCCACGAACACGACGGTCGACGCCCCTGCCGCCGCACCGAACCGGCGCTCGGCCAGCGCGGCGGCGTTGGCGTCGTGCTCGACGACGACCGGCAGGCCCAGCCGCGACCCGATCCGGTCGGCGACGGGCGCGTCCCGCCACGGCAGGTGCGGCGCGAACCGGACGTGGTCGCGGTCGGCCGCGACGAAGCCGGCCAGCGCGAGACCCACGGCCGCGACCGGGTGCCGGCGCGCCAGGTCGCCGACCATGCCGCTCACCGTGTCCTCCAGCGCCGCCTCGCCCGCCGCCGTCGCGGCCCGGCACGTGTCGAGGATCTGGCCGTCGGCGTCGACGACGCCCGCGCGCACGCTCGTCCCGCCCACGTCCACACCGACGGCGAGGGGCGCCGCGGGCGGGCCGTGCGGGCCCGTCCGTCGTGTCGGCGTCATCCGCGGGCGACGGTGATGCGCTGGACCCGCGGCCGCGAGGTGGCCGGGCCGGTGTCGGCGGCGGGCGGGGCGGCGCCCGCGCCCTCCTCGAGCGCGGCGCGCAGCACCGCGACCAGACCGCCCGCCTGCTCGGCGAGCCGGGCGGCGAGCTCGGGGCGCTCGCCGCGCAGGACGGCGAGTACCGCGCACACCGGACAGGTCGCACAGGTCGTGGGCGCGGACCGCGGTTCCGCGGCGGCGGCGTCGGCGAGCAACCGGTCGAGGGCGGGCTGCACCCGGTCGAGCACGCCGAGGACGAGGGTGCGCAGCTCACCCGCCATCCCGGCGTGCCCGCCGCAGGCGCCGTCCCCGGCCTCCCCGGCCGTCGTCCCCGTCGTCGTCCCCGTCGTCCCCGTCGTCCCCGTCGCGTCGGTCATCGCATCCACACCGCGGGATCGGGGCGGAACAGCACGCGCAGGGTTGCGGCCTCGCGGGCACCGTCGAGCCGGGCCGACACGACCTCGCAGCGGCGCAGCACCGACGGCAGCGTCACGGGGCGGCGCGCGAGCCCGACGGTGACCACCAGGTCGTCACCCACCCTGGCCAGGTCGAGCCGGCCCTCGTCGGCGCCCGGGAGGTGCAGCGCCAGCTCGAACTCGGAGTCGAGCGCGGTGCCCTCCCCCGCGGTGCGGCGCACGGCCAGCGGCGGGCGCGCGGCGGCGGGCGCGGGGACCGGGTCGTCCTCGCCGTACAGAGCGTCGGCGAGCGTGTGCAGCGCCGCGACCCCGGTCGGCTCCGCCGCCGCGTAGCCAAGGGTGCGCAGGACGACGTCGTCGCCCGCGGCAGATGCGGTGAGCTCGTCGAGGACGGCCTGCTGCTCGGTGTGCCGCTCGCGCAGCCATCGCGCCGCCGGTCCCCGCAGCGACGTCGAGGGCGCCGGCAGCACCCGGTTGACGACGAGCCCGTCGACCCGGATGCCCTGCAGCGCAAGGGCTGTCTGCGTCCGGCGGGTCTCTGCGACGACCACCCGCTCGGGCGTCGTCACCAGGCGGACGCTGCTGCGGGCGGGGTCGACGAGCAGTGCGGCGAGCCCGCTCAGCTGCTCGGCCAACCCGTCGAGCGCGTCCACGGTGCGGTCGAGCCGGGCCGCGGACTCGGCCGCGCCGCGGCCCGTCAGCCCGGCGAGCATCCCTCGGACCGCCCGCCGGTGCGCGGGGAAGAGTCGCTCCAGGTAGCCGGCGAGCGCCTCGGGCAGGGCGAGCAGGCGCAGGGTCTCGGCCGTCGGCCCGCAGTCGACGACGACGACCTCCCACGGGCCCGACTCGGCGAGCCTGCGGACCTCCGCGAGCGCGAGCAGGTCCTCGACGCCGGGCAGGACGGTCAGCTCGTCGGCGACGATCTCGTCGACCCCGATCCCGGCGAGCAGCGTGCGCAGGTGCCCCTGCAACGCCCCCCATGCCCCGTCGAGCAGCACGCGGGTGTCGATGTGCGCGGCGAAGAGCCCCCCGGCCTGCGGCAGCTCGCGGGGATCGCCGTCGAGCGGGGCGTCGAGGGCGTCGCCGAGCGAGTGCGCCGGGTCGGTGGAGACGACGAGCGTCTTGCGGCCGGACCTGGCCAGGTGCGCGGCCGTCGCCGCCGACAGGGTCGTCTTCCCGACCCCGCCCTTGCCGGTGAACAGCACGACACGCACGTCGACGAGGGTAGTCACGAAAGCGGGAGTGCCGGGTTCAGCCCTGCTCGACGCGACGCTTGAGCCCCTTCAGCGCGGTGTCGATGATCACCTTCTCGGCCTTGCGGCGGAGCATGCCGATCATCGGGATGTTCAGGTCGACGGCCAGCGAGTAGGTGACCGTCGTCGAGTCGCCGTCGGCGACCAGCACGTAGGAGCCGTTCTGCGACTTCTGCATCTGGCCCTTGACCAGGTTCCAGCTGACCGAGTTGCCGTCCGGCGCCCAGTCGTAGTCGAGGGTGTAGGAGTCCTTGATCGGGCCGGCGTCCATCGTGAACCGGACGCGGCGGGCGCGGCCGTCGGCCTCGTCGAGGATCTCGACCGTCTTCACCTGCTCGGCCCACTTCGGGTACGCCTCGAAGTCGGCGATGACCGCCATGACCCGCTGCGGGTCCGCGGCGATGGAGATCGAGGAGGTGGTCGCGTCGGCCATGCCGCGGAGGTTACCGCCCCGCCGCCCGCGCGACCCGTCACCACCGCAGCACGTACGGGGTGGGTCGGCGGCGGAAGTAGCCGACGTTGACGCACTCCGTCCGGCCGCGCCGCACGCGCTGCGCGAGCGGCTGGTGGACGTGCCCGGACAGCGCCGCGCGCGGCCGGTCCCGGTCGATCACCTCGACGAGCCCGGGCCCGGTGGCCTCCGGTCCGCGGGTGACGACGTCGTAGGCCAGCTCCGGCAGCGCCGGCGGGACGTGGCTGCACAGGACGTCGACGGCGGAGAACCCGTCGACGACCGCCGCGTAGTCGTCCCACGACACGAGGTTGGGCCGCCACGCCGGGCCGGGGGTGAACGCGACACCACGCGGCAGCGGCGCACCGCCGACGAACGCGAAGCGCAGGCCGCCGATCTCGGCGACCTTGCCGTCGGGCAGGTGGACGTGCGGCCCCGCGTGCTGCGCCCAGAGGTGCGGGACGTCGACGTTGCCGGGGATCGCCCAGGTCGGCGCGGGCAGCACGGCGAACAGCCGGGCGTACTGTTCGGCCACCGCCTCCTCGACCAGAGCCCGCGGGTTCCCGACCGCCTTCCACGCCTCGGTCGCGTACGCGCGCAGGGCGTGCCGGTCGGCGGAGCGGCGCAGCCGGGCCAGCTCGGCGCTGACGTCGGCCCCCAGCACCGTCCCGACGATGCCGCCGGTGGGGTCGGCATAGTCGATGAAGTCGATCAGGTCGCCGAGCACGACGAGCGCGTCGGCACCCTCGCCCGCGCGGGCGAGGCCCTCCACGTCGCCGTGGACGTCGGAGACCACGTGCACGCGCATGCCCTGACGCTACCGACCGT
>NZ_BPRG01000162.1:0-1522 GCF_036984265.1 Pseudonocardia sp. D17
CGATGACACCCTCTGTGTCAACCTCAAGATCGTCAGGCTGCGGTCGGTGGGTTGAGTTGGCGGGCTGCCCCGCCATGGCGGGCGGGGTCGTAGGGCTGTCCGTTGTTCCAGCAGCGCCAGATCACTCGAACCCAGGCTCTGGCGAGGATCCGGATCGCGTGCGGATGGTCCTTGCCGCCGGCGATAGCTCGCCGGTAGATGCCGGCGGCCCAGGGACTGGAGTGGCGGGAATTGTCGGCGAAGGTGGTCAACGCGACGCGCAGCCGCTTGTTACAGGCCCAACGGAAACTCACCGCGTGGTGCTTGCCCGACGCGCGGGTGACCGGGACCAGCCCGGCGAGGGCAGCGATGGCATCCGGTCCGGAATAGGCGTCGGGTTCGGCGAGCTCAGCGCGGATCTGGGCGGCGTTGACCAGTCCGGCGCGGGGGAAGCTGGTGAACACCTTTCCGTCGGGGTGGGCGTGCAGGTGCGCGGCGTTGGACCGGTCGAGGTCCTTGATCGCTGTGTTGAGCGCGGTCAGGACCGCGATCAGGGCGAGGACGGCGTCGCGCAGCGCGTCGGACACGACTGCGCCGCTGACACCGGCCGGTGCGGCGCGCAGCCGGGTGAGCAGCTCGGCGGGGCTGCGACGTCCGGAGTAGCCGTGCTTGATGCAGAACGCCGCCATCCGCTTCTCCCCGAGGTGCGCGGCATGATCGGGGGTCGGATAGCGGTGAAGGAACGCCAGACTGATCGCCGAGGTCACCTCGGCGAAGATCTCCTTCGCCCCGGGCCAGGCCGTGTCCAGCAGCGCGGCGAGCTGGTTGCCCGCCGCGACACGGGCGGCGACCAGATCCGAGCGGGTGCGCGACACCAGACGCAGCGCGCGGGTGTCCTCGGACAGGGGGGTCGCCGCCCGCAGCCGATGCGCGCGCAGACGCAGGTACTCGGCGATCACGTGAGCGTCACCGGGATCAGACTTCGCCCCGGAGATCACCTCACCCTCACGCCAGGTCTTGATCGCGTTCGGCTTCACCGCCACCACCGGGTAGCCGGCGGCGAGCAGCGCGTCGACCAGCCGCCCGTCCGGGCGCTCGATGGCCACCGGCACCCCGCCCGGCTCACCCAGCTTGGCGAGTCGGCGGATCAGACCGGTGAACCCCGCCGCGGTGTGCTCCACGCCGAACCCGGTGACTCGACGCCCGGACGAGTCGAGAACGCATACCGCATGGTTCGTCGCGGCCCAGTCGATCCCCACGAAGTACTCGGCACCCACCAGCGACACGTTCGTCGCCTTCCTGTCCACAGTGGGCAGGACACGGTCGAGAGCCCGGCCCCGAGTCGAGTGGTCACTGACCGGCACTCAACACCGCAGCAGCCCTCTGTCGTCGATCTCAGACCGGGCAGGAACCGGGGGCGGCAGTGTCATCGCGGCCGTCTCACGGCGACCGACGCGGGCCGTCACCCCGGCTCCCGACCGTTTCCTACCACAGAGGCCCTCATGACCCCCGCACAGAAGAGGGTGGACCAGTGACCGACGTC
>NZ_BPRG01000163.1:0-213 GCF_036984265.1 Pseudonocardia sp. D17
GGAGGGTGTTGAAGATCAGTTTGTGACGACCGACCTCAACACCCTCCTGACCGCACTCTACGTCAAGATCGACGACTGGCTGGGCAAACGCACCCGCCCGGGCAGGCCACCGAAGCTCTCCGACGCCGAGCTGCTCACCCTGGCCGTGGCGCAGGTGCTGCTGGGAGTCCGCTCCGAGGCCCGTTGGCTACGGTTCGTGCCCCGGGCGCTGCC
>NZ_BPRG01000164.1:0-695 GCF_036984265.1 Pseudonocardia sp. D17
TTAGACGTCGTTTCAGAAGTGGTGGGCCCGGTCCTGTCAGTGTCGGCGACGGCTGAGAGCATCGGCTGGTGGTCGCGCCTCGTGTGTCTGCGAAGACGAAGATCTTCGAGTTGGAGATCGTGTTGGTCGAGGTGGCGCCGTCGGTCCGGCGTCGGGTGCAGGTGCCGGGCGAGATCGACTTGGCGGTGTTGCACGGGGTGGTGCAGTCGGTGATGGGCTGGACGAACTCGCATCTGCACGAGTTCGAGATCGCCGGGCGCCGCTACGGGATCCCAGACCCCGACAGGCCCTCCCAGGGCGTTGCCGACGAGACCAAGGCCAAGCTGTCTCGGCTGGTCAAGGCTGGTGATCGGTTCGGCTACATCTACGACTTCGGCGACAACTGGACCCATGAGATCGCCGTCGAGGCGGTCGAGACCGCCGAGCCGGGGGTGCGCTACCCGCGCTGTGTCGCAGGGCAGGGGGCGTGCCCGCCTGAGGACGTCGGCGGGATCTGGGGGTACGAGGACTTCCAGGCCGCACTCGCCGATCCTGCCCATCCTGACCACGCTGAGCGTCTGGAGTGGGCGGGCGGGCCGTTCGACCCGAACCGCTTCGACCCCGACGAGGCCGACCGGGCCCTGGAGTGGCTGGCCTGGCGACCACTGGCATCGACTTCGTAGCCGGCCGACCCTGGTGAGGGCGGCCGGGGGGGG
>NZ_BPRG01000165.1:0-948 GCF_036984265.1 Pseudonocardia sp. D17
ATCGTGCTCGCCTCGGTCCAAGGCCGCACCGCAACCGAGGCCGCAGCGATGTTCGCCGCGACCCCGCAGTACGCGCGGGAGGTGATCCACGCGTTCAACGACAAGGGGTTCGCGGCTCTGGACCCAAAATGGAGCGGGGGCCGACCTCCTAAGTTCGGCCCCCACACCCGCGAGTTGATCTGCCGGGTCGCCCGGACCCCTCCACAGCAGGTCGGACTCCCGTTCACCACATGGAGCCTGTCCAAGCTGGTCGAGCATCTGCGCGAGCGGCACCGGGTCGAGATCAGCACCGACACCGTCCGACGTGTCCTGCGCGCCGCCGGGGTGCGCTGGCAGGCCACGAAGACCTGGAAGGCCAGCAACGATCCACAGTTCGCGCAGAAGATGGCCCGGATCCTCGACCTCTACGACCGCTCCGCCGCCGGGCAACTGACCAGCGGCGCCAGGGTGATCTGCGTGGACGAGTTCGGGCCGCTGAACCTGCAACCCCGCCCCGGGCGTGGCTGGTTCCCCACCCGAGGCCCGGCCCGGCTGCGCGCAACCTACAACCGCTACGGCGGGGTCCGGCACATGCTCGCCGGACTCGACCTGGCCTCCGGGCAGCTGTTCTACCGGCTGCGCGACCGCAAACGCTGGCAGGAGTTCCTCGCGTTCCTTCGCCAGCTCCGCACCCGGTTCCCCCGCGGGCGACTGCACATCATCTGCGACAACTTCTCCCCACACCGCAAGGCCGAAGTCGCCGACTGGTGCAACGACCACGACGTCGAGCTCGTGTTCACCCCGACCTACGCCTCGTGGCTGAACTGGATCGAGAGCGAGTTCACCGCCCTGCGCTACTTCACCCTCGACGGCAGCGACTACCCCTCCCACACCGCCCAGGAAGCCGCCATCGCCGGCTACGTCCGCTGGGCCAACCGCCACGCCCGACCCAAGAAGCGCTTCGCTCCC
>NZ_BPRG01000166.1:0-530 GCF_036984265.1 Pseudonocardia sp. D17
CCTGCACCGACGCCGAGTGCACCACCACGTGCAGCACCAGGCCCAGGGTGTCGACCAGCAGGTGGCGCTTGCGGCCCCGGACGCGTTTACCGGCGTCGTAGCCGATCTGTTCACCGCCCTCGCTGGACTTCGCCGACTGGGAGTCCAGCACCGCCGCCGAGGGCTGCGGGTCACGCCCGTCGGCGATGCGGACCCGCTCACGCAGCACCTCGTGGACCCGGTCCCAGGTGCCGTCGCGGGTCCAGGCCCGAAACCACTGGTAGGCGATGCTCCACGGGGCCAGATCGTGCGGGACCAGCCGCCAAGCGCACCCGCTGACCAGCACATAAGAGATCGTGTCGATGATCAACCGGCGGGAGTGCACGTACGGGCGCCCGCCCAACACCGCCGCCGGGCGGGGCAGCAACGGCTCGATCAACACCCACTGGGCGTCGGTCACCGAGGAGTCATACGCCGGTTTGCAGGTACAGACACACACCCGACCGGATGATCAACAGGTCCGGGCGACTACTACGGCCGCCACGCCGAGT
>NZ_BPRG01000167.1:0-1641 GCF_036984265.1 Pseudonocardia sp. D17
CCCTGATCCACCGGTGTGGGTCGGTGGGTGAGCGTGGCGTAGAACGAGAATGCCCTCCTGAGCAGGGAGGATCGGGATTGCGACGTCTCGATCAGCCTGTCCAGGAGGGACACCTCGTAAGTGAAACCTTCTCACACGATTCGACCGGTCTTCGATGAGTCCAATCTGGTGTCGGCGGCGGGTCTGGTCCCGGCGTTGCGGCTGGCGGAGTCCGCGGGTTTGTACGGCCTGCTCGAGGGGTTGACGGTGCCCTCGCCCAACGCGGGGGTCAAGACGGCGGGCGTGGTCGGCGGGATGCTCGCCGGTGCGGACTGCATCGATGACCTGGACCTGCTGCGTCATGGCGGGATGGGCCGGGTCTTCGCCGGGGTCCGGGCGCCCTCGACGCTGGGCACGTTCCTGCGATCGTTCACCCACGGTCACGTCCAGCAGCTCGACAAGATCAGCGGCGCGCTGCTGGCAGGGCTCGCTCGGAAGGTTCCCGCCCTGGTGAGCGGCGGCGCGAGGGCGCAGGACATCGCGTTCGTCGATGTCGATGACACGATCCGGGAGGTTCACGGGTACGCCAAGCAGGCCGCGGCGTACGGCTACTCCGGGGTGCGTGGCCTGAACGTCCAGCTCGCCACCGTCTCCACGGAGGTGGCGGCGCCGGTGATCGTCCGGGCCCGGCTACGGCGCGGGAACGTCGCCTCGCACACCGGTGCCGGCCAGCTCCTCGCCCAGGCCCTGGGGACCGCCCGGACCGCGGGCGTGGCCGGACCGGTGCTGTGCCGGGCGGACTCGGCGTACTACGGCCACGCCTTCGTCGCCACCGCCCTGCGCCACGGCGCCTGGTTCTCGGTGACGGTGCGGATGAACCCCCAGGCCAAGGCCGCCATCGCGGGCATCGGCGAGGACGCCTGGACCCCGATCAAGTACCCCCATGCGGTCTGGGATGAGGCCGAGCAGCGGTGGGTCTCCGACGCCGAGGTCGCCGAGGTCCCCTTCGTCGCGTTCACCCGTCGCCGCAAGGCCGAGCGCGTGACCTGCCGGCTGATCGTGCGCCGCGTCCGACGGCTCCAGCCCCTGGCCAGTGACGGCAGCGAGCAGGGCGAGCTGTTCGCGACCTACCGCCACCACGCGTTCATCACCAACTCCGACCTGGACACCATTCAGGCCGACCAGCGCCACCGCGGGCACGCGGTCATCGAGCAGGTCATCGCCGAGCTCAAGGACG
Source organism: Pseudonocardia sp. D17 (assembly GCF_036984265.1). Taxonomy (NCBI): domain Bacteria; kingdom Bacillati; phylum Actinomycetota; class Actinomycetes; order Pseudonocardiales; family Pseudonocardiaceae; genus Pseudonocardia; species Pseudonocardia sp. D17. The sequence continues at coordinate 1,217 of NZ_BPRG01000167.1, forward strand.
GGCCCCTGGCGCACCTGCCGTCGGGGAAGTACGCGGCGAACGCGGCGTGGGTGGCGATGGCGACGATCGCGTTCAACATCGCCCGAGCCGCCGCCGTCGCCGCGAACATGGCCACGGCCCGGTGGGCCACCCTGCGCCGCCGGATCATCAACGTCCCCGCCCGGATCGCCTCCACCGGCCGCCGGCTCATCCTGCACCTGCCCGCCCACTGGGCCTGGGCACAGGCCTGGACCGCGCTCCACACCGCCGCCACCGGACCACCACCGGCCACCGCGACCTGACCACCCAGCCCCCACGGGCACGAACCGAGGAACCCGACGTGGAAGAGCCGGCACAAACCGGCAGCCCCACCACGCCCAAAGACCCGCGATCCCGAGCACGCCACCAGATCAGCGACCACCCCACCACGTCGGTGGATCAGGGCT
>NZ_BPRG01000168.1:0-9803 GCF_036984265.1 Pseudonocardia sp. D17
CATCAACCCCTACCTGTCCTGACCACCTTCCTAGATCGACTTACACAGACTTCTTGACAGGCCCTCAGGCTGCCGTGCCATCGCCCACCTCCGACGACAGCCTCTCAGCCGATCACCGCAGCCGGGTTACAACGCCAACGTTCTCGATCGAGGCACTAGCCCGACCCCGATGGCCAGCTCTTCGGATCAGTCACAACCCGGGTCCGCGGCTCCGAAGTCTACGACCACCCTAGAGCCGAGGCCTTGACAAACACAGAGGCACCGAAAAGCACCGATCTGTCCGTGCACACCCACGCCGATCTGGACCGGGTCGCGGACAAGCTCAACTCCCGCCCCCGCAAAACCCTGGACTGGGACACCCCCGGGGAAAGACTGACCCGACTACTGTCGCGGCCAGTAACCACCGGTGTTGCGACCACCCCCTGAACCCGAGGCCACTGAGGCGACCGTGAGGTTGCGCGCGGTGCGTTGCGCGCAACCTCACCGCTGCCAGCGCGCCGAGCCAGGACCGTGGGGGTGCGCTCGGGCGGTCAGCGTCGCGCTGCCGCATCGCTCCCCGCGGCGGCATCGAGGACGCGGGTGAGGCCCGTCGTGATGGCGGCGCGCTCCTGCGCGGTCAGGTGGTCGGCGAAGTGGCGGGCGATCCCGTCGAGGTAACCCGGGGCCGCGGCCCGCAGCCGGGCGCGCCCGGCGTCGGTGATGACGGCCCAGCTGCCGCGCCGGTCGTTCGGATCGGGCTCGCGGGCGGCCAGCCCGGCCCGGGCCAGCTCGTCGACGATGCGGCTGACCCGCGACCGCGACAACACCGCCCGCTCCCCCAGCTCGGCCATCCGCAGCCGCCGGTCGGGCGCGGAGTTGAGCTCCAGCAGCACGTCGTACCAGGCCAGCGGCATGTTCTGGGTCTGTTCCAGCTCGCGCTCCAGTGCACGCACGACGGCGGCGTGGGTGCGCAGCAGCGCGGCCCAGGCGGCCACCCCGGAGTCCTCGGTCACGCCGTGAGCATAGACCTTGTGCGTGCGCACGCACCATGGTTATATGTGCGTGCGCACGCACTACCACCGCATGCCACTACCCGAGGAGTTCCCATGACCCGCCTGCTGCACGTCTCCGCCTCGCCCCGCGGTGCCGCCTCCGAGTCGCTGGCGATCGCGCGCACCTTCGTCGAGGCCTTCGCCGCCACCCACCCCGACGCCGAGATCGACGAGTTCGACCTGTGGGACGGCACCCTCCCCGAGTTCGGCCCCGCGGCCGCCGCGGCCAAGATGGCCGTCTTCGCCGGCGAGACCCCGAGCGGCGAGGGCACCGCGGCCTGGGCGGCGGCCCGGGCCACGTTCGAGCGGCTCGACGCCGCCGACCGTTACCTGTTCAGCGTCCCGATGTGGAACGCGGGCGTCCCCTACATCCTCAAGCAGTTCGTCGACGTCGTGAGCCAGCCCGGGATGCTCTTCGGCTTCGACCCCGAGCGCGGCTACACCGGCCTGCTGCAGGGCAAGCGGGCCGTCGTCGTCTACACCAGCGCGGTGTACGGGCCTGGCCGCAGCCCGGCGTTCGGCAGCGACTTCCAGGCGCCCTACCTGCGCGACTGGCTCGCGTGGGCAGGCGTGGAGGACGTCGAGGAGATCGCGTTCCGGCCGAACCTGGTCACGGCCGACGCCCGCGCCGGACGCGAGGCCGCCCACGCACGGGCGCGCGACCTCGGGAAGACGTTCTGAGCCGCAGCGCGACGAGGAACCCGGCCCCGAGCAACAGCGTCAGGAAGCAGGAGACGCCGAGCCACCCGAGGTGGTCGTAGGCCACCCCGCCCAGCGACCCGCCGACGCTGCTGCCCGCGTAGTAGGCCAGCAGGTAGAGCGACGACGCGAGCGCGGGCGAGCCGTCGGGCAGGTCCGCCGCGCGCCGCCCGGCCCATCCGCTGGCCACGGCGTGCGCGGTGAAGAACCCGACCGTCACCAGCAGCACGCCGATACAGATGACGACGAGGTTCGCCGGCAGCGTCACCCACGCGCCCGCCGCCGCGACGGCGAGGCCCGCCGCCACGACCGGCGCCCGGCCGTGGCGGTCGGCCACCCGGCCCGCCCACGGCGACACCACCGGCCCCGCCAGGTAGCCGAGGAACACCAAACCGGCCAGCCCGACGGGCACCCCGAACGGCGCGGCCTCCAGCCGGAACCCCGAGTAGTTGTAGACGGTCACGAACGCGCCCATGACCAGGAATGACACGGCGAACAACCCGCGCAGCACGGGGTCGGCGAGGTGGCGCCCGATGGGGCGGCCGAGCTCGCGCAGCCGAACGCGCGGCGGATCGGGCGTCCGCGGTGCGGGCAGCAGGAGCCGGAACGCGACCATGCAGAGCAGTGACACCCCGCCGACCACACCGAGGGCGACGCGCCAGCCCGCGACGTCGGCCACGAACCCGGTGACCAGGCGCCCGGTGAGACCGCCGAGCGCGTTGCCGGCGATGAGCAGGCCCACCGCGCCGCCGAGCCAGCGCGCCGCGACCTCGCGCGTCGTGTGCGCCATGGCCAGCGCGGGCAGCGCGGCGAGCGCGACGCCCTGCAACGCCCGCAGGACCACCAGCACCCCGAAGGACGGCGCGAACGGCTCGACCAGCCCCAGTGCGGCGGACACCGCGAGGGCGGCGGTCATCATCCGGGTGCGGCCCCACGACTCGCACACGGCCGACAGCGGGACGACGGCGACGGCCAGCGCCAGGGTCGTCGCCGACAGCGCGAAGCTCGCCGTCGAGGAGGAGACGGCGAACTCGGCGGCGAACGTCGGCAGGAGTGCCTGCGGGCTGTAGACCAGCACGAACGTCGCGAGGCCCGCGCACCACATCGCGGCGCCGAGCCGGCGGAACCCGGGCGTCCCCCGCTCGTGCCCGGTCGCCGTCGACGCGATGGTTGCCATTGCGAACGACGGTAGGTCGCGGCGCGCGGCCCGTCCACGTGGGACGGCACACGCCCGCTCGCAGCGGCGCGCCCGGCCGCACCCGGCTACCGTCGCGGGGTGCGACAGACGTTCATGGTCACCGACGACGAGGGCCGCGACGTCGACGTCCCGCTGCCGGTGCAGCGGGTGGTGTCGATCGTGCCGTCGCTCACCGAGGCGCTCGCGGAGTCGGCGCCCGGCATGCTCGTCGGCGCGACCGACTGGTGTACCCACCCCGCCGACCTCGACGTCCCGCGGCTGCGCGGCACGAAGAACCCGGATGTCGACGCGATCGTGGCGCTGCGGCCCGATCTCGTCCTCGCCAACCAGGAGGAGAACCGGCCCCCGGACCTCGACGCGCTGCGCGCCGCGGGCGTGCCCGTCTACGTCACCGACATCCGCACCCTGGACGGCGAGCACGGCGCGTTCGACTCGCTCGGGCGGATGCTCGCCGCGTGCGGGCTCGACGAGCCGCCGTGGCTCGTCGCGGCCCGCGCGGCGTGGGCCGAGGTCCCGACGCCCGCGCGCAGGCGGCGGGCGGTCGTCCCCATCTGGCGCAAGCCGTGGATGGCGTGCGGGCGCGACACCTTCACCGGCGCGGTCCTGGCCCGGCTCGGCGTCGACAACGTCCTCGCCGACGATCCCGAGCGCTATCCGCGGTTCGATCCCGCGACGCTGCCCGAGCACGATCTCGTCGTCCTGCCCGACGAGCCCTACCTCTTCACCGCCGACGACGGGCCCGAGGCGTTCGCTGCGCCGTCCGCGCTGGTCAGCGGCCGGTTGCTGACGTGGTACGGGCCCAGCCTCGTCGAGGCCGCCGCCGTCCTCCCGCGCGCGTTGGACGTCCGGTGACGGCACTGGTCGTGAGTCGCGATGGTCGCCGTGGCGACCATCGCCACCCACGGGGGGGCGCATGAGTGAACCGCCCGTCCTCGTCCGCCGCGAAGGCGCCCTCGGCAGGCTCACTCTCAACCGGCCCCGTTCCCTCAACGCGATCGACCACGAGATGGTCCGGCTGCTCGCGGACGCGCTCGACGACTTCGAGCACGACGACGGCGTCCGCGCGGTGGCGATCGACGGCGCGGGCGAGCGCGGCCTGTCCGCGGGTGGCGACGTGCGCTTCCTCGTCGCCGACGCCGCCGAGGGCGGCCACGCCGGCGCCGCGCTGCTCGCCGACGAGTACCGCCTCGACGCCCGGATCGCGCGCTACCCCAAGCCGTACGTCGCGTTGATGGACGGCGTCGTGATGGGTGGCGGCGTCGGGGTGTCGGCACACGGCAGCGTGCGGGTCGTGACCTCGCGCAGCGTCGTCGCGATGCCGGAGGTGACGATCGGCTACGTCCCCGACGTCGGCGGGACCTGGCTGCTCGGGCACGCGCCCGGCGAGCTCGGGGTGCACGCCGCGCTCACCGCCGCCCGCCTCGGCCCCGCCGACGCCGTCGCCTGCGGCCTCGCCGATCTGCAGGTCGAGGACCTGCCGGCGCTGCTCACCGCGCTGCGCGACGGCGCCGACGCGATGGCCGCCGCGGAGGAGCTGGCGGTCGACCCGGGCGAGAGCGCGCTCTACGCGGGCCGCGACTGGATCGACCGCTGCTACGCCGCGCCCGACCTGCCCGGCATCCGCGAGGCATTGGCCCGCGACCCGCATCCCGACGCCGTCGCGGCCGCGAAGGCACTCGACAGGGCGGCCCCGCTGGCGGCGACGCTGACCTTGCGCGCCGTCCGCGACGCCCGCGGACTGCCGGACCTCGAGGACGCCCTGCGCGTGGAGTACCTGCTGACGCGCTGCTGCGTGCGCTGGCCGGACTTCACCGAGGGGGTGCGCGCGGTGCTGGTCGACCGCGACGGCGCGCCGCGCTGGGACCCGGCGACCTTCGAGGCCGTGACGGGCGAGACCGAGCACCGTTTCCTGTCCCTCGCCCACCCCGACGACCCGCCGCTGACGTTCGGGTAGCGCGGTACCCGCCGCGCCGGGAGCGCCCCGAGCCGGCCCGGCACCCGCCTCAGCCGAACGTCCGGGACTCCCCGCGGTACGTCGGGACCGTCGTGACGACGCGCCCGTCCTCGACGAGGTGCATCTCCGCGAAGCGTTCGCAGACCTCGCCCGCCTTGGTGTGCCGCCACCAGACGCGGTCGCCGATCGGGGGCGCGGTCCGGCCGCCGACCGGGGTCTGCACCTCGCCGGCTCCCTCGGTCCGCAGCAGCCGCAGGCCCGCGGGGAGCACCGGCGTCGGGACCCGCGACGCGCCCGCCGGACCGGACGCGATGTACCCGCCGCCGAACACCGTCGCGATCCGCGCGGTCGGGCGGCGCACGACGGGCAGCGCGAACATCAGCGCGGGTCGCGGGGTGAAGGCGCGGTAGCCGTCGAACAGGGTGGGGCCGTAGAGGCCCGAGCCCGCTGTGACCTCGGTGACGACGGCGTCGGCGGCGCTGGACTCCAGGCTTCCGGTGCCGCCGCTGTTGACGATCCGCAGCGCGCCGGCGACGGCGGTCACGGCGTCGGCGACGGCCGCGCGGCGACGGGTGAGCTCGGCGATCGACGCGCGCTTGACCAGCCGGACCGCGGCCGACGAGTCGGGTAGCCCCGCGACCTGGGCCTCGTAGAACATCACCCCGACGACCTCGAACCCGAACCGGCGGGCCGACGTCGCCAGCGCGGCCGCCTGCTCCGGGGTGCGCACGGGCGAGCGCCGCACGCCCAGGTGCAGCGGACCGATCCGCAGCGACGCGTCGACGTCGAGGCAGACCCGCAGCCCAGCGCGGCCCCCGGCGTCGCGGGCGATCCGCAGCTGGGCGGGATCGTCGGCCATGAGCGTCACGCGGTCGCGGGCCACCGGGTCGTCGGCGAGGGCGGCCAGCGCCGCCCGGTCGACGCTCGGGTAGCCGAGCAGGACGTCGTCGACACCCGCACGCGCCAGCCACACGGCCTCCCGCACGGAGTAGGCCATGACGCCGCGGAACCCCGGTGTCGCGAGGGCCTCGTCGAGCACGGCGCGGCAGCGCACCGACTTCGACGCGACCCGCACCGGGGTGCCCCCGGCGCGGACGACGAGATCGGCGGCGTTGGCCCGCAGCGCGTCGAGGTCGAGGGCGAGCAGCGGCGCGTCGAGGTGTGCGGTGGCGGAGTCGAGCCGGGCGGCCGCGACGGCGACCGACGACGCCGTGGCGGGCGTGCGCGACGGGGCGATGGTCATCGCGCCTCCTTCGGTGCCGGGACGAACCCGCGGGCCAGCACGACGAGCGCGACGGCCAGGACCAGCGGGACGACGAAGCCGACCCGGAGGTCCACGATCGTCCCGACGGCCCCGACCGCCACGCCGCCGATGACGGCCCCGAGGTAGTTGAAGATGTTGACCCGCGCGACGACGGCGTCGGTCGCGCCGGGTGCGAGCGCCCCCGCCGCCGAGAAGCACAGCGGCGCGACGACCGGCAAGCCGAGCCCGACCAGCGCGAACCCGGCGATCGCGAGCCCGGCGTTCGGCGCCAGTACGGCGAGCAGGAAGCCACCGATGCCGACGAACGCGCCGAGCCGCACGGTCGCGACCGCGCCGATCCGGCGGACGAGGTGGTCCCCCGCGGCGCGGGATGCGAGCGCGGCTCCCTGGTAGGCGGCGAAGCCGAGTGCGGCGGTGCCGGCCGCGGCGCCGAGCAGGTCGTGCAGGTAGAGCGCGGACCAGTTGGAGACGCCCGCGTCGGCGACGTAGAAGCACGCCATCGCCGACCCGAGCAGCAGGACCGGACGCCACGGGACGGCGGCGGCGGCCGGATCGGGACCGGCGACGGGCAGCTCGCGGCCCGGGAGGATCCCGTGCCGGGCGACCACGGCGAGCACCGCCGCCGCTGCCGCCGCGATCAGCAGCCCGGCCGCCGGCGACATCCCGAGCCGCTCCCCCAGCGCGACCCACAGGGCGCCGAGGATCCCCGCACCCGACCAGACCGCGTGGAACGACGTGAGGATGCTGCGCCCGTACCCGCGCTGCACCGCGACGGCCTGCATGTTGCTGCCGGCGTCGACCGCGCCGACGCCCAGCCCGTAGCAGCCGAACCCGGCGAACAGCACGGCGAGATCGGGCGCGAGCGCGACGGCCACGGTCGCGCCCACGATCGTCACCAGGCCGACGGTCAGGGCGACGGCGCTGCCGTGGCGGCGCGCGATGGCCTCCGCGACGACGCTGCCCACCCCCGCCAGCAGGGACACCCCGAGCACGACGAGCGTGACGGTGGCGTCGTCGATGTGGTGGCGCTCCTCGAACTGCGGCAGGTGCGTGAGCAGGACGGCGAACAGGAAGCCCTGGGCGGCGAACGCGGCGGCGACCCCGAGCCGGGCCCTGCGCAGCCGCGAGGTGACGATCCCGGAGCCCGTCACGAGGGTCATCACGCGTCCCCGGCGGCAGGTCTCGCGAGGGGGTCCTCGCACGCGTCGCACAGCAGGGCGTCGGCGAACGCGTCGAGCCGGGCGAGGGCGCCCTCGTCGTCACCGTCGACGAGCCACCGCAGGGTGACACCGTCGATCAGCGCGAGCGTCGTGCCCGCCAGGTCCTCGACGGGGCGCGTCCAGTGGTGCCCGGTGGTCATCGCCGCGTGCAGCAGGAACGCCGACACCGCGCCCTCCGAGACCCGGTACTGCGCGACGGCCACGTCGTGCAGGCCCTCCTGGCGCAACGCGTGGGTGGTGATCTCGTAGGTGACGAGCTGCCGGCTCCGGTTGGCCGACAGGCTCGCCCACAGCCCCCGGACCCCGGCGCGCAACGCGTCGCCCAGCGAGCCGGCGCCGACGTCGACGAGCGCTCCCACACCGGCCGCCTCCAGCTCCTCGACGATCCGCGAGGCGACCGCCGCGACCAGGTCGTCCTTGTCGGTGAAGCAGTAGTGCACGAGGCCGAGCGAGACGTTCGCGGCCTCGGCGACGCGGCGGACGCTCATCGCGGGGACGCCTTCGCGTTCGGCGACGTCCAACGCGGCGGCGACGAGCTGGTCGCGTCGTTGGGACCTCGCGATCCGTGGCTGGGGCATGCCCCGCATCGTCGTCCTGGACGACCGTTCAGGTCAAGCTTGAACTGGACGCCCGTCCAGTGCACTCTTCTCGCATGGCCACCACCGGGGCGACAGCCCGCCGTCGGACCTGGAGCAACTGGGCGGGCACCGCCACGGCGAGCCCCGCCGACGTCGTCGCGCCCGCGTCGGTCGAGGAACTGCAGCGCGACGTCGCCCGGGCGGCCGCGGCGGGCCTGCGCGTCAAGGCACTCGGCTCGGGGCACTCGTTCACCCCGATCGCGGTCACCGACGGCCTCGCGATCAGGCCGGACCGCCTGCGCGGCATCGTGTCCGCGGACCCGGCGACGGGCACGGCGACCGTGCTGGCGGGGACGCCGCTGCACGAGCTCGGGCCCGCCCTGTGGGGGCACGGGCTCGCGATGCCCAACCTCGGCGACATCGACGTCCAGACCCTCGCCGGGGCGCTCGCCACCGGCACCCACGGCACCGGCCGGCGGCTCGGCGGCCTCGGCACCCAGGTGGCCGGGATGCAGCTGGTCCTCGCCGACGGGACGCTCTACGACTGCCCGGCCGACGTCGTCCCGGCCGCCGCGATCGGGCTCGGCGCGCTCGGCGTCGTCGCGACCGTCACGCTGCGGTGCGTACCGGCGTTCCTGCTGCGCGCCAGGGAACGACCGGCCGGGTTCGACGAGGTCCTGCGCGACCCCGCGACCTTCGACCGGTTCACCGCCGCCCACGACCACGCCGAGCTCTACTGGTTCCCGCACACCCGGCGGCTGCTCACCAAGCGCAACGACCGCGCCGACGGACCGGTCCGGCCGCTGCCGGGCTGGCGTCGCAGGTTCGACGACGAGTTCCTGTCCAACACCGTCTTCGGCTGGACGAACCAGGTCTGCGCGGCCCGGCCGTCGTGGATCCCGCGGGTCAACGCGGTCGCCGCCAGGGCGCTGGGCGCCCGCGAGTTCACCGACCGCTCGTACCGGGTGTTCGCGACGCCGCGGCGGGTCCTGTTCCGTGAGACGGAGTACGCCGTCCCCCGCGACGCCGTCCCTGCGGTGATCGGTGAGATCGAGGACTGGTTGCGGCGCAGCGGTGAGAATGTCGCCTTCCCGATCGAGGTCCGCGTCGCCGCGGCCGACGACGTGTGGCTGTCCACCGCGTTCGGCCGCGACAGCGGGTACGTCGCCGTCCACCAGTACGCGGGCTGCGACCACACGCGCTACTTCGACGCGGCGGAGTCGATCCTGCGCGACGCGGGTGGCCGTCCGCACTGGGGCAAGATGCACTCGCTCGGCGCCGACGACCTCGCCGCCCTCTACCCGCGGTTCGACGACTTCCGCGCCCTCCGCGACCGGCTCGACCCCGGCCGGACGTTCACCAACCCGTACCTGCGGCGCATTCTCGGCGACTGAGCTGGGAGCATCGACGCCCATGCGGCGCAGCGCGGGGATCCTGGTGCACCGGACGGGCCCCGACGGCCCGCAGGTCCTGTTGGGACACATGGGCGGGCCGTTCTGGGCGCGCAAGGACTCGCACGCGTGGTCGATCCCCAAGGGCGAGCACGGCGACGACGAGGAGCCGCGGGCCGCGGCCCTGCGCGAGTTCGCCGAGGAGCTGGGCTCACCCCCGCCCGAAGGTGAGCTCGTCGACCTCGGGACGGTCCGCGGCTCGGGCAAGGTCGTCGCCGCCTTCGCCGTGGCGGGCGACCTCGACGCGGACGCGATCGTCAGCAACACCTTCGAGCTGGAGTGGCCCCCGCGCTCGGGCCGGGTGCAGGAGTTCCCCGAGATCGACCGGGCGGCGTGGTTCTCCCTCGCCGAGGCGCGGGAGAAGATCGTCAAGACCCAGCTGCCGTTCCTCGACCGGCTCGCGGCGAG
>NZ_BPRG01000168.1:9922-170309 GCF_036984265.1 Pseudonocardia sp. D17
CTCATGGTCGGCACCTCGGACGGCACCCGGCTCGTCGGTCAGCGATGGACCACCGACGCCGAGGCCAAGGGCGCGGTCGTCCTCGCCCACGGCATGGGTGAGCACTCCCTGCGCTACGACGCCCTCGGCAAGGACCTCGCCGCCGCGGGGTACGACCTGCTGGCCGTCGACCACCGCGGGCACGGCCGGACGGCCGGCATCGCGGGCACCGCGCTCGGCGACTTCGGTGACGCCGGGTGGGACGGGGTCGTCGCCGACTACGCGCTGACCGTCCGGAGCACGATCGGCGAGCGGCCCGAGCTGCCGGTGATCGCGCTGGGCCACTCGATGGGGTCGTGGATCGTGCAGCAGTACCTGCTCGAGCACGCGGCCGACGTCGCCGGCGCGGTGCTGTCGGGCTCCGGCGCCCTCGACCTGCTCGCCGCCGCGATCGACCCGGACGCCGAGGTCGACCTGAGCGCGTTCAACGCGCCGTTCGCCCCGGCCCGCACCGACTACGACTGGCTCTCCCGCGACGAGGCCGAGGTCGACGCGTACGTCGCGGAACCGTTGTGCGGCTTCGGGCTCGATGCCAAGAGCGCCGCCGGGATGTGGGCCGCCGCGCCGCGGCTCGCCACGCCCTCGGTGCCCGCGGGCTTCCCGCTGCTGGTGCTCGCCGGCACCGCCGACCCCGTCAACGCGGGCCTGACCGTCCTGGAACCGGTCGTGCAGCGCTACCGCGACGCGGGCGCCGAGGTCACGACCCGGTACTACGAGGAGGCCCGGCACGAGGTCTTCAACGAGACCAACCGCGACGAGGTCGTCGCGGACCTGGTGTCGTGGCTCGACGGGGTCTGCGCGCACTGAGCCCGCCCCGCCGATCAGGTGGGGATGGTCGCCATGACGACCCGTGGGCCGCGTCAGTCCGCCCCCAGCAGCCGCAGCGCCTGGTCGCCGTAGTGGTAGGCGACCTCGTCGACCGAGAACTCCCCGCCCTCGCGGAACCACACCGCGACGCCGACACCCATGTCGAGGATCGAGTAGACCGCGAGCTTCACCGAGCCGACGCGGAACCGGCCCTGGGCGACGCCACGCTCGACGAGCTCGCGGAAACCGCTCTCGTAGTCCTTGCGCAGCGACAGCATCACCGCCCGGTTGGCCTCGTCGAGGTGCCGCAGCTCGCGGGTGCCGACGAACGCCTCGAGCCGGTGCCGCGCATGGAACCGCACGTGCGCCTCGACCGCCCGGCGCAGCTGCTCGCGGACGTCGTCGGTCGACTCGACGGCGATCCGGTGGTCGCGCAGCACCGTCGCGATGGAGCGCTCCATGATCTCGACGAGCAGATCCTGCTTGGACGCGACGTGCTTGTAGAGGCTCGGGCCGCGCATGGCGACGGCGCGGCCGATGTCGTCCATCGTGGTCGCGAGATAGCCCTTGTCCGCGAACAGCTCCAGCGCGGCGGCGACGATGCCGGCACGCCGGTCCCCCCGCGGCGGGACGCGCGTGGGCGTGCTCACCGGTCGGCCTGCGGGCCGCGGCGCTCGAGCTCGGCGTGGATGCCCTCGTGGAAGTGCTGCAGGGCGATCTCGTTTCGCCCGAACGCCAGCTCCGGCACGGACCCGGTGGTGAGGTTGCGCTGGACGCGCTCCATCGTCGCGAAGTCCTCGACGAGGACCGTGTCGAGCAGGATCCGCCAGTTCTTGTCCCAGTGCCGCCGGGCGCCGTCGGTCTCGGCCGGCTCGGGGATCAGCATCGCCGCCTCGACGGTGCAGGTGCCGACCGACTGCCCGGGGTAGAAGCGCCACATCTCGATGTGGTCCATCTGCCAGGTGAGGATCACGTTGGGGAACACCAGGTGCACCAGCGAGCTGTGCGGGTAGATCGTCCGCGACTCGGGCGGGCCGGCGGCCATCTCGACGAAGCTGTTGCGGACGGCCGAGTAGCGATGGTGCAGGCCGTACTCGGTGTAGGCCCCGACGTTGCCGACGAAGAACGGGCCGACGGTCTTCTTGTGCAGGAAGGCCAGGTGGAACACCTCGAGGAACGTGTCGACGCCGCACTTCCAGTCGAACGGCTGCGTCATCACGCTGCGCTCCCACAGGGTGAACGACCCGACGTCGAGGTCCGCGATCTCCTGCTCGAAGGCCGCGCCGAGGTGCCCCGAGAGGTCGAGCGAGCCCCCGGGGCGGGGCAGCACCCAGACGAGGCCGTGCCGTTCCTCCGCGGGCAGCGCGACGAGCCCGTGGCCCTCGGAGTCGAGCCCGCGGAACCCCTCGCGGTCGACGGTCGAGCGCAGCCGGCCGGCGCGGTCGTAGGACCAGGCGTGGTACTCGCAGGTGAACGTGCGCCGGTTGCCCGACGCCTGCGCGCACACGAGGTTCCCGCGGTGCCGGCACATGTTGACCAGACAGCGGACCTCGCCGTCGTCCCCGCGGACCGTGAGCACGGGCAGGTCGGCGATCTGCGACGTCGTGAAGTCGCCCGGGTTCGGCAGCTCGGCCGACGTCGCGACGGCCAGCGGGTAGTCGCGGAAGAACAGCGCGCGCTCGGCCGCGTTCCGGGCGGGATCGGTGTAGGACGCCGCCGGCTCGTGGCGCACCGCCGGCGCCATCGCGGTGGTTCCACGCTCGAGCAGGTCCTCGAGCTCGGCGATCAACTCCTGCTCGGCAGTGGCGTCCACGGCGACACCGTCCCTTCCCGTCGGGCATTCGGCTAACAACCCCTAGCCTTGTCCGCCAGGTCCTCGATGTCCAGTTCTGCACGTGGCTAATGGGTGTTAGCCGGGCGCGGGTCGCCTCTGGGACCCGGCGGTTCGGGCCGCCCCGGCGGGACCGCACGATAACGAAACGGTACCGAACGAGCTCGCTCTGCTAATGACGCGCTCGTTCGGGACGAACCGATCACGTACCCACACTCGTGATCGGATCCCGGATGAACCCCCAGCCTCCTGCCAACGCCCCGTACCCACCGCACCACGGCTACGCGCCGCCGCAGCCCCGCCAGAACGGGCTCGGCACCGCCGGCTTCGTCCTGGGACTGGTCGGCCTGCTGTTCTCGTTCATCCCGGTGATCGGCATCATCGCCTGGCCGCTGGTGATCATCGGCCTGGTGCTGAGCATCGTCGGCTTCGTCCGCACCCGGTCGGGTCGCGCCGACAACCGCGGGCTGACGATCGCCGGAATCGTCCTGTCCGTCGTCGGCCTGGTCGTGTGCGTGCTCTACGCCGCGGTGTTCACGGCTGCGGCGGGCGCCGCGAGCACGGCCGCGAACGACGCCGCCAGGGCAGGCGGATACGCCGCGAGCACCGGCGGGTCGTCCGCGCCCGTCGCCTTCGGCCAGGTGGTCACCGTGTCCGACATCGCCTATTCGGTCTCGACGCCTGCCGCGTACACCCCGTCGTCGAGCGCCGCGTCGATGGGCGGTGACATCGCGCGCGCGATCCGGTTCGACGTGAAGATCACGAACAACGGGACCACGCCGTTCGCCTTCAACCCCTTCGTCGTGGGCGCCAAGGCCACCGCAGCAGGCGCCGACGCCCCGGAGATCACGGACGTCGCGAAGAACATCGGGGCGACCCCGTCGTCGACGATCCTGCCCGGCAAGAGCCTCACCTACACCGTCGCCTTCTCGGTGCCGAAGCAGAAGGGTGACGTGCAGGTCGAGCTGTCCCCGACGGCGCTCGGCTCGCCGATCGTCTTCACCGGCACCGCCTGACGCCGACGGCGCGACCCGTCCGCCCCGGTTCGCGGCGCCGGACGCTCCGCTGCCCCGCCGAGCGCCGAGCCGGTCGCCGCCAAGGGTCGTGAGTGGCGATGGTCGCTATCGCGACCATCGCCACTCACGGACACGGGGGTGTCAGGCGTCGCGCTCGGCGCGCCAGAACGTGAACCCGCCGAGACGGCTGTCGCCCGCTCCCAGCCGGACCACCCGGCCGAAGCCCGCCTCGGCGAGCAGCGCCGCGACGTCCGGGCCCTCTCCCCGCCCCGCCGCCTGGCCGTGACCGTGCCCGTGGCCGTGGCCCTCTCCGCCATGGCCACGCAGGTGGCCGGCGGCGATCCGCGAGAGCACGCGCGCCAGCGGCACCACCTCGCCGCGGTCGATGTCGACCACGTGCAGCCGCCCGCCCGGGGCGAGCACCCGTCGGGCCTCGCGCAGCGCGGTGACGCGGTCGGCGGCCGCGACGTGGTGCAGCATGAACGACGACAGGACGCGGTCGACGCTGCCGTCGCCGAGCGGGAGGTCCTCGGCGAACCCGTGCCGGTGGGTGACCTGCACGCCCGCCGCCCTCGCCTTGCGGTTCGCCCGCGCGATCGCGCCCGGGTCCGGGTCGATCCCGGTGACGACGGCGGCCGGCTCGGCCTGCGCCGCGAGGATCGTCAGGTTGCCGGTGCCGCAGCCGACCTCCAGCACCCGGGTCCCGGGCTCGATGCCCGCCTGCACCAGCAGCCGCCAGTGCGCGTCGCGAGCGCCGAGGAAACGGGAGAACCTGTCGTAGAACGGCAGCAGCCGCGGGTCGGCCATGGCCGGCAGATACTCGCGGGCGGTGGTCGCGGCAGTCATGCTTCACTCCAGATAACGAAGTTCGGTGGTGACATCCACTCTCACCGCGCTTCGATCTGCGGACAAGCAACGAAGTGCGGGCATGATGGGACTTTCTTCGAGTGCGGACGCGCTCGCCGACACCGGTGTGCACCTGGTCGGTTACGACCGGCGGGCCGGGGTTCCGCCGGTCACCGTCCAGAGCTGGGCCGCGGGCGAGCGCCGCGGCGCCGTCGTACCGGGAGCGCACGCGCACGACTTCCTCGTCCTGCTCTTCGTCGAGGACGGCGAGGACGCGCTGCGGGTCGACGGACACGACTGGACGCTCGGCGCCGGGGACGCGTTCGTCATCGCGCCCGGAGCCGTCGTCGGGCCGCCCGACGGACACTCCCTAGCCCGCGTGTGGGCCGTCTTCTTCCCCGCCGACGCCGTCGACCCGGGTGCGGCCGCCCCGTTGGCATCGTGGCACGGTCATCCGCTGCTCGCCGCGTTCGGGTCGACGGCGTTCGGCGGGCACCGGCGCGGCGGCGCGCAACGGCTGCGCGTCCCCGACGAGGACCGACCGCAGTGGCTCGCCCAGCTGCACGAGCTCGACGCCGAGCTGCGCGGGCGCCGGGACGGGTACGCCGACGCCGTCCGCGCCCACCTCACGCTGCTGCTGGTCCGGCTGGGCCGGCTCCGGCCCGGCCCCCCGGACGACCCGGGTGTGGAGCCCCTGCTCGCCGCGGTGCTCGACGTCGTCGAGAACCGGTTCCGCGAGCCGATCTCGTTGCGCGACATCGCGGCCGCGGTCGGGCTGACGCCCGGGCACGTGACCACCGTGGTCGGCCGCCGCACCGGCCGGACGGTCCAGCAGTGGCTCACCGAGCGGCGCATGCGCGAGGCGCGACGGTTGCTGGCCGACACCGATCTCACGGTCGCCGACATCGCCCATCGGGTCGGCTACCGGGACGGCGGGTACTTCGTCCGGCGCTTCCGCGCGGAGCACGGCGTCCCGCCCGCGGCGTGGCGCAGGGCCGGCCGCGCGGGCTGAGGGCATCGCCCGCGGAGTCGTCGACGCACACGAGCGCAACCTGAGCGCTCCCCCGAACCCGCCGGACGACAGTCAGGTTGCGGCCGGGCAGGGGGTCGGCGGTCAGACGCCGTCGTGGGCCAGGTCGCCGGAACGGGCGCTCGCGCGGTGCACGTCGGGACCGTCGAAGGCACGCAGGGCCGCCCGCATCGCGGCGTCGAACTCGGCATGATGCCGGCGGGCCGCGCCGGGATCGTCGGCGGCCGTCCGCGCGAGGTCCTCGGTGGCGACGCGCAACGCCGCGTTGACGGCCGCGGCCCGCAGCCGGACGCGGAGATCGTCGGCCGGCAGCCCCAGCCGCTCGCCGAGCACCTCGGCCAGCGTGGTCTCGGCCCGCTCGTGCAGCACGAGCCACACCGCGCGCAGGACGGGCTCGTCACGCGTCATCCGAATCACCGCGAGGACGTCGGCGACGTCGGCGGCCGACGGCGCACCGAGGAAGGCGTACTCAGCGCGCAGGTGCTCGCCGAGGTCGGCGCCGGGCGGCCACGATCGCAGGACGGCCTGGAAGTCCTCGGTCGCCCGGGACAGCAGCGGCTCGACGCACGCCTCCTTGGTGCGGAACCAGCGCCAGAGGGTGCGCTCGGAGACCCCCGCGGCCCGCGCGATCTGCTCCCCCGACGTCGCGGCGACACCCTGCTCGCGGAACAGCCGCACGGCCTGCCGGGAGATCGCGAGCCGCTGCTCGCGGCGCTGCTCGTCACTGATCGGCGGGCGGCCCCGCCTGGCCCCGACGTCCTGCGGCATGCCACCCCCTCGCCCGTTTCGCGAAGAACAAGCCTAGTCCCGGTTTTAATTGGCAGCATCTGTCATGAATTCGTACGCTCGGGACGCCGCGTACTCGGGAAGGAGTCTCATGACCACCGCCACCGACCGCCGCCGACTGCCGTTCGGCCGGCCGAACGTACTCGACCTCGCGCCGCTCTACGACGTGCTCCGCCGCGAGGCACCCGTCGCACCCGTCACGACTCCGGCAGGCGATCCCGCCTGGCTCGTCACCCGGTTCGAGGAGGTGCGAGAGCTGTTGGGCGACAGACGGTTCGGTCGATCCCATCCCGAACCGGAGAACGCCGCGAGGATCACCCACGCCGCGATCCAGGACGGGCCGACCGGCGACCACGAGACCGAGGAGGCCGACCACACCCGGATGCGCCGGCTCCTCACGCCCGCCTTCTCCGCCAGGCGCATGCTCGCCCTGTCCGGCCACGTGCAGGAACTCGTCGACGGCTACCTCGACGCGCTGGTCACCGCACACCACCGGGCCGCCGACGGCGTGGTCGACCTGCACGCCGGGCTCGCGTTCCCGCTACCGGTCGCGGTGATCTGCCGGCTACTGGGAGTCCCGGAGGACGACGGCGCGCGTTTCCGGTCGCTGTCGGACCGGATGGCCACGGCGTCGGCGGACGGCGACGCACACCGCGCCCGCACCGAGTTCGGGCACTACATGGCCGGGCTCGCCGAGGCCAAGCGGGCCCGGCCCGGCGAGGACGTCATCTCCGACCTCGTCCGCGCGCAGGCCGAGGACGGCGGCTTCGACTACGCCGAGATGGTGCGGCTCGCCGTCGGCCTGCTCTTCGCGGGGCACGAGACCACGGTCAACCGGATCGGCCTCGGCACGCTGTTCCTGATGACGCGGCGCGCGCACTGGGAGGCGCTGGTCGCCGACCCGGACACACTCGTCGGACCGACCGTCGAGGAGATCATGCGGCTCGGCGCACCGGGAGATCTCGGCCTGCTGCGCTACGCGCACACCGACGTCGACGTCGCCGGCGTCACGATCCGGCGCGGCGACGCCGTCATCCTCTCGATCAACGCGGCGAACCGGGACCCCGCCGCCTTCTCCGACGCCGAGACGTTCGACCCCGGCCGCCCCGAGCACGCACACCTGGGCTTCGGTCACGGTGCGCACTTCTGCATCGGCGCGAGCCTGGCCAGGGTCGAGCTGCGGACCGTCTTCGCGACGCTCGCCCGCCGGCTCCCGGACCTGCGCCTGGCGCGGGACCTCGACGAGATCGGGGTGCGCGTCGGGCACATCACCGGCGGCGTGACGGAGCTGCCCGTGACCTGGTGAGGGGCCGGGGCTCCCAGGGCGGAGTTACCCGACGGCCCTGAACGGGGCACAGCGCACGGCGAGAAGGTCGACATCCGGCCGCTCGGCCCGCCTTTCGGGACCACCATCAGCGACGGCCGTCGCATGATCGACTTTCCTCGACGGAGGGTAGCGCGCGGACGGCCGCATGGCCCCGATCGGAGTCGACGAGGCGCGGCCGAAGGACCGAGGGCCGGCGTCGGCTCACCCTTGATCACCCTGGCGACGCACGGGCTACCGTCCTGTCTCATGACCAGCGGCGAACCCGACGTCCAGCGGCGCATCCTGACCGTGCTGGTCGGGGCGCAGGTCCTCAGCGGCGCGGGCCTCGCCGCGGGCATCACGGTCGGAGCGCTGCTCGCCGAACAGATGCTGGGCAGCACGGGCCTCGCGGGCGTCCCGACGGCGCTGTTCACGATCGGGTCGGCGGCCACCGCCGCCGCCGTCGGGCGCATCTCGCAACGTTCCGGCCGCCGCGCCGGGCTCACGCTCGGCTACGCGGCGGGTGCCGTCGGCAGCGGCGCCGTCGTGGTCGCGGCGGTGCTGGGCAACGTCCCGCTGCTGTTCGCCGCGCTGCTCGTCTACGGCGCGGGCACGGCCACGAACCTGCAGGCCCGCTACGCCGGTGCCGATCTGGCCTCGCCCGCCCGACGCGGGCGCGCGGTCAGCGTCGTTCTCGTCGCGACGACACTGGGCGGTGTCGTCGGCCCGAACCTCGTCTCGGTCACCGGCGGTGTGGCGACGGCGTGGGGCATCCCCGCGCTGGCGGGCCCGTTCCTGCTGGCGGGAGTCGCCTACGCGGTGGCGGCCGCCGTGCTCGGGGTGCTGCTGCGGCCCGATCCGCTGCTGCTGGCCCGCGAGCTCGCGACGGCCCCGGGGCCCGGCGGGACGACCGCGCCCGACGTCGCGGGCTCGCGTGCCGGGGTGGTGCTCGGCGCCACGGTCATGATCCTCACGCAGATCGTGATGGTCGCGATCATGACGATGACGCCGGTGCACATGGCCGCGCACGGGCTCGGCGTCGGGGCGGCGGGCGTCGTGATCGCCGTGCACGTCGCCGCGATGTACCTGCCCTCGCCCGTCACCGGGTGGCTCGTGGACAGGATCGGCCGGATCACGGTCGCCGCCCTGTCGGGTGGGACACTGCTGCTCGCCGGGGTCCTCGCCGCGGTCGCGCCGGACGACTCGGTCGCGCTGCTGACGGTCGCGCTCGCCCTGCTCGGACTCGGCTGGAACTTCGGCCTGATCAGCGGCACCGCGATCATCACCGACGCCGTGCCGCTCGCGTCCCGCGCGACGACGCAGGGCGCCGTCGACGTCTGCATCGCGCTCTCGGGCGCGGGCGGCGGGCTGGCGTCGGGGCTCGTCGTCGCGACGGCCGGCTTCCCGACGCTGGCCCTCGCCGGCGGGGTGCTCGCGCTGCTGGTCCTGCCGGTCATCGTCGCCACGGCGGGCGCGCGACGGGCCACGGCGGGCTGAGGCCGGCGGTTCGCGGCCGGGGAACGCCGGCGTTGTCGCAGCGGGCGGCACGACCGATGCTGGGCGCGGAGTGGAGGCGACGATGCCCGGCATCTCCGTCACGACCAGCGCCCCTGACGAGGCGCGTGACGAGTGCGCCCGCGTCTACTTCCCGCACCGGCTCGCGGTCATGGCCGACACCGACCGGTTCCGGATGTCGCTGTCCGCGGTCGGGCTGCCGACCGGGTCCGCGGGGCTGCTCGGATACGCGGGCGAGGTCCGGATCGAGACCGGTGAGCTCGCCACCGGCTACGAGGTCAACGTCCCGCTCGACGGGCGCCTGCGCACGTGGACCGGGCACGCCGACGTGTGCGCGTCGCCGGCGCGGGCTGCGGTCTACCGGCCCGACGGCCGCGCGACCCTGCACGGCTGGGCGGGCGGCGGGCGCCTGTTCGGGCTCAAGATCGAACGCGCGGCGCTGGAGTCGACGCTCGCCGAGCTGATCGACCGGCCCGTCCGCGGCGTCGTGCCGCTCGGCCCGAGCCTCGACCTGGCGTCGGCGCCCGGACGGCAGTGGTGGGGTCTCGCGCGGTCCCTCGTCGCGCTCGTCGAGGATCCCGACGGGCCGCTGGCGGCCCCGGTCGTCGTCCGGCCACTGGCGCAGAGCGTCGTCGCCGCGCTGCTGCACGTCGTCGAGCACCCCTACCGCGACGCGCTCGCCACCCGGCCGGCAGCGCCGCGCCCGGCGACGGTCCGCGAGGCCGTCGACCTGCTCGACGCCCATCCCGAGGTCGCGTGGACGGTCCCCGACCTGGCCGGCCGGGTCGGCGTCGGCAGCCGGGCGCTGCAGGACGGGTTCGCCCGCCACGTCGGGACCTCGCCGACGGCATACCTGCGCCAGGTGCGCCTCGCCCGGGTGCACGCCGACCTGCTCGCCGCCGACCCGCGGCGGACGTCGGTCACCGACGTCGCGCTGCGCTGGGGGTTCACCCACCTGGGCCGGTTCGCCGCGGCGTACCGACGCCGCTACGGCTGCGCGCCGTCGCGGACGCTGACCCGCTGAACCGCGGGTTCCGGGAACTGCGCGTTCCGGCCTCCCCGGCTGCGCATCGCGGATCGTGGACCGGGATCGTCGCCCCTAGCCTCGCTGCGACCAGCGCAGGAGGGACCGCGACATGACCGCCACCACGTCGTCGACCGAGGACGCCGCCGCCGACTTCAACCCGATGGTGAGCCCGCACCGGGAGGACCCGCACCTGTTCTACCGCACCGCGCGCTCCCGGCCGCCGGCCCTGAGCCCCACGCTCGGCGCGTACCTCGTCACCCGCTACGACGACCTCGTCACCGTCGTCGACGATCCGCGGACCTTCTCCTCCGAGGCGGCTCTCCCGTTCATCTACGCGAACCCGCCCGAGGTCACGTCGGTCCTGGAGGCGGGCGGGGTGCCGGAGACGACGATGGTCGTCAACGAAGACGAGCCCGAGCACCGGGCGTTCCGCCGGGTCTTCGACGCCGGGTTCACCGGCGCGCGGGTCCGGGCCATGCTGCCGACGATGCGCGCCCGCGCCGACGAGCTGGTCGACGCCTTCGCCGGCGGTGCGGCCGACCTCGTCGCCGACTACGCCGTTCCCTTCGTCCAGACGGTGATCAGCGCGATCATCGGCTTCCCGGCCGAGGACACCGCGCGCATCCAGGCCTGGACCGACGACGTCACCACGCTCTGGAACCCGCTGTCCCCCGTCGATGACCGGGTCGCCGCCGCGCACCGGATGGCCGAGTACACTCGCTACCTGCAGGCACTGATCGACGACCGGCGCGCCCGTCCGCGCGAGGACCTGCTCTCCGACCTCGTCCACGGCGCCAACGGCTTCCCCGGCGTCCCCGACGAGTACACCCACAACATCGTGCGGGGCGCCGCACGGGTGGCCGGGTTCGACACGACGCGCGACGCGATCACGGCCACCGTCCTGGTGATCCTGCAGCACCCCGACGTCCGCGACCGGGTGCTCGCCGATCCCGCCCGGGCCATCCCGCGCGCGACCGAGGAGGCGCTGCGTCGCGACGCCCCGCATCGCGGGCTGTTCCGCATCACGACCCGCGAGGTCGACCTCGGCGGCACACACCTGCCGGCCGGGACCCCGTTGCTGCTGCTCTTCGGGTCGGGCAACCGCGACGAGACCAGGTTCCCCGACCCGGACGCCGTCGATCTCGACCGGCCCAACGTCCGCGAGCACCTGGCGTTCGGGCGCGGCCTGCACGTCTGCCCCGGAGCCCCGATGGCCCGCGCCGAGATCCGCGTCGCCCTGGAGACGCTGTTCCGCCGGCTGCCCAACGTCCGGCTCGCCGACGGCTTCGAGCCGATCTACATCGCCAGCTACTTCTTCCGCGGTCTGGAGTCGCTGCACGTCACCTGGTGAGCCGGGCCGGCGCCCGGTCGTGCGGCCCGGCCTGCGATGCTCGGCGGGCGACGTCGTCGAGCGATGGGGAGAACGTGGAATACCGACAGCTGGGCCGCTCGGGACTGCGGGTCTCGACCCTGACGATGGGCGCCGCGACGTTCGGCGCCGGGGGTGGCGGCCTGGCCGCCTGGGGCGACACCGACGTCGCCGGTGCCCGCCGCCAGCTCGACATGTGCCGCGACGCCGGGGTGAACCTCGTCGACACCGCGAACAGCTACTCGGCGGGACGGTCGGAGGAGATCGTCGGCGAGGTGCTCGAGGGCCGGCGGGAGTCGATGCTGATCTCGACGAAGGTGCGCTTCCCGATGGGCGCGGGCCCCAACGACTCGGGGCTGTCGCGCCACCACATCCTGGCCCAGGCCGAGGCGAGCCTGCGCCGGCTGCGCACCGACCACATCGACATCTACCACGTGCACGAGTGGGACGGGACGGTGCCGCTCGAGGAGACCATCGAGGCGCTGGACTCGCTCGTGCGCGCGGGCAAGGTGCGCTACCTCGGGGTGTCGAACTACGCGGGCTGGCAGCTGATGAAGGCGCTCGCGGTCGCCGACGCCCACCACCGGCACCGGTTCGTCAGCAACCAGATCTACTACTCGCTGGAGAGCCGCGACGCCGAGTACGAGCTGCTGCCGCTCTCACTCGACCAGGGTCTGGGCGTGATGGTGTGGAGCCCGCTGGCGGGCGGCCTGCTGACGGGCAAGTACCGCCGCGACCGCTCACCGGAGAGCGGCCGGCATCTCGCGGACTGGAACGAGCCGCCCGTCCGCGACCCCGGCAGGCTCTACGACACCGTCGACGTCCTCGTCCGGATCGGCGAACGGCGCGGTGTCGCCCCGGCGCAGGTCGCGCTGGCCTACCTGCTGACCCGGCCGGCGGTGACGACGCTGGTGGTCGGCGCCCGGACCGACGCGCAGCTCGCCGAGATCCTCGCCGCGCCGGACCTCACCCTCACCGACGACGAGCTGACCGAACTCGACGCCGTCAGCGCTCCCCCGCTGATCTACCCGCACTGGCACCAGGCCGCGATGGGCGCGGACCGGCGCGGCCCGTCGGACCGCGTGCTCCACCCGTCCTGACGCGCGGCCGGTCGGCCGTCCCGGTGACGCCGACGGCAGGGCCCCCGCTCGTCCGTTCGGCACAATGACGATCATGGACCTGCGGATCACGACCGACGCCCGGCGAGGCGCCGACTACGACACCGAGCTCGCGCTGGTGCGGGCGGCGGAGGCACTCGGGTTCAGCGGCTACCTCCGGTCCGACCACTACGTCCCGGTCCCCGACGGCGCGGCCGTCCCGACCGACGCGTGGCTCACGCTCGCCGGCCTGGCCCGCGAGACGACGGTCATCCGGCTGGGGACGCTGGTCAGCCAGGCGACGTTCCGGCTCCCGACGGTGCTCGCCCTGCAGGTGGCCCAGGTCGACCGCATGTCGGGCGGCCGGGTCGAGCTCGGCATCGGCGCGGGTGGCGACGCCGCCGAGCACCGCGCCCACGGCATCCCCTTGCCGGCGGACCGCAACGCCCGCTTCGAGGAGCAGCTGAACATCCTGCACGCGCTGTGGCAGCGGCCGGCCGGATCGACCCACACGCTCCGCGGTACCTACTACGAGCTGGTCGACAGCCCGGTCCCGCCGACGGTGCAGGAACAGGTCCCGGTCATCGTCAGCGGACTCGAGGCCCCCCGCGCGACCGTGCTCGCGGCCGACTTCGCGCACGAGTTCAACGCCCCGCTCGTCTCGGTGGCCGAGGCCCGGGCGCAGCTCGACGAGGTCCGCTCGTTCGCGGACTACCGACCCGACCTCGTGTACTCGGTGACCGTCGCGACGTACGTCGGGCGCAGCGACGACGAGGTGGCCCGGCGCGCGGCGGCCGCCGGCCGGGACCTGGCCGAGCTGAGGTCCTCGGGTGTCGTCGGCTCCCCGGCCGAGGCCGTCGACGCCCTCGGCCGCTACGCGGAGGCCGGCGCCACCCGGGTGTACCTGCAGCTCGACGACGCCTCCGACCTCGACCAGCTCGAGCTCATCGCCTCGGCCGTCGCGCCGCAGCTCGGTTGATCCGCCCGGTCCGCGTCCTGGGCGGATCATGCTCGCGCGCCACGCCGCCGACTGGCAGAGTCCCGCCCGTGACCGGTGAGCTGCCGCTGCTCGGGTTCGGCCTGCCGATATCGGGCAGCTGGGCCACACCCGGGACCATGCGCCGGATCGCCCGGCGCGCCGAGGACCTCGGCTACGCGTCACTGTGGACGTTCCAGCGCCTGCTGAACCCGGTCGACGCCGACCAGGGAGAGTCGCATCGCGAGGTGCAGGACTCGGTCGTCGCGCTGGCCTACGTCGCGGGGCACACCACCCGGATCGGGATCGGCACCGCGACGCTGTGCGCGCCCTTCACCCCGCCCGTCGTGACGGCGAAGGCGATGGCGACGCTGGACGTGCTGTCGGGCGGACGCCTGTCGGTCGGGCTCGGGATCGGGTGGATGCCGCAGGAGTACGCCGCCGCGGGCGTCCCGTTCGCGCGGCGCGGGGCCCGGATGGACGAGTACCTGCGCTGCCTGCGCGCGCTGTGGACGCGGGACCCGGTCGAGTTCGCCGGCGAGTTCTACACGGTTCCGCGCTCGCACGTGAGCCCGCGGCCGGTGCAGCGGCCGCATCCGCCGCTGCTGCTCGGGGGCACCGCCGAGGCGGCGCTGCGGCGCGCCGGACGGCTCGCGCAGGGGTGGATCGGCAGCAGCCACCACGACCTCTCCCGGATCGGTGCCTGCGCCGCGACGGTGCGAGCGGGCGCCCGCGAGGCGGGGCGCGACCCGGAGGCGGTGCGGATCGTCGTGCGCGGTGTCGTCGATCTTCTCGACGGGCCCGCCGGCCCCGGGCGCCGACCGCTGCAGGGCACGCGGGCGCAGGTCCTCGACGACCTCTCAGCCCTGCGGGCGCAGGGTGCGACCGAGGTGTTCCTCGACCTCAACCTCTCCCCGCGCGTGGGCTCCCCCGCCGTCGACCCCGCCGCGGCCGTGGCCTACGCGGACCAGGTGCTGAACGCGTTCGCGCCGTGACGATCCGCCGCGCGACGGACCCGGCGCGGACCGATGAGTTCCGTCGATCCCGGGGGTCTGCTCCTGGACGACCCCACACCGGATGCGGTCCGGACGAGACGACGAGGAGCATGCCGACATGGCCGAGGAGAACGTACGCGTCGAACTGACCATCCCGGTCCCCGCGGCGAGGGTGTTCGCCGTGCTGGCCGATCCGGCCGCGCACTGCGCCATCGACGGCACCGGCTGGGTCGAGGCCGCGATCGACCCGGCGCCGCTGACCGGGGCCGGACAGGTCTTCCGAATCAGGATGTACCACCCGAACCACCCGGACGGGCACTACCAGATGGCCAACCGGGTCGAGGTGTTCACCCAGGACCGCGCGATCGGCTGGCGGCCGGGGCAGGAGAACCAGCGCGGCGAGCTGGAGTTCGGTGGCTGGACGTGGCGCTACGACCTCACGCCGGCCGGTCCGTCCGAGACCCGGGTGACGCTGACCTACGACTGGTCGGCCGTCCCGCAGCACATCCGGGAGTACATCGCGTTCCCGCCGTTCGCCCCCGACCATCTCGCCAACTCTCTCCGCCATCTCGGCGAGCTCGCCGAACCGGCGCGGCAGGGCTGAGGCCGCGCCGACCCGCCGCCCCGGCCGGCCCGGCCGCGGCGACCGGGCGGCGCGCAGGTTGCGACCGGCGTGTTTTGTCCGGTGCCACTACAACGATCGGCGGGATGACGATAGTCCACCGCGCCGTGCGGCTCCCCGGCCGGAGGATGCCTCGGGCCGGGGCGCCGATCGGCCGCGGCACGTGGTCAGCCCGCCGCCGCGGGCACCGCCACGCGAGGAACCAGCCACCGGGCCACCTGCTCGACGAGCGCGTCGGCGTCCTCGAGCCGGCAGTGTCCGCCGACGTACATGTCCGGGCGGACGAGGATGGCCCGGGCGTCCCCCTCGGCGATCGCGTAGCGCTGGGCGAGCTCGCCCAGCTGGTCCGGGATCAGGTGGTCCTCGTCGAAGTCCGCGCTGCGGTCGGCCGAGACCAGGACCGACGAGACCCTGTCGCCGAACGCCTCCCGCATCAGCGCGGCCACGCGGGCGGCCCGCTGCGCGTCGCCCGCGTCCCCCGGCCGGGGCACGAGCAGCAGGGTGAACCCGCAGTGCCGGAACAGGTCGAAGAGCCGTTTGCGCGGCTGGACCACCAGCTGGGCGTCGGGCGCGCGGTCGCCCGCCGCCGGACCCGGCACCGGTTCGACGGGTGGGCCGCTGACGGTGTCGCGGTAGTTGTGGGACAGCCCGGAGATCAGCTCGACGGTGCGCTGCTGCCAACCCGGCTCCCGGGTCAGCGCGATCCGGTCCGCGAGCCCCTGGCCGAACGCCATCACGATGTCGTGGGTCGACCTGGCGCCCGCGGTGATCTGGGCACCGATCGGCCGGCGCTCGGCCTCGTAGGTGTCCAGCAGCGCGTCCGGCGCGGCGCCGTCGACGACCGCGGCGAGCTTCCACCCGAGGTTGAACGCGTCCTGCATGCAGCCGTTCATGCCCTGGCCGCCGGCCGGGGAGTGCACGTGGGAGGCGTCGCCGCAGAGGAAGACCCGGCCCGCGCGGTAGCTGGTGGCGGCGCTGTTGAGGATCTCCCACTGGGTCGCCCACTGCGGGTCGCCGATCCGCATCCCGATGCCGATCTCGTCCGCGACCGCCTGGAAGGAGCCGCGCGGGTCGTCGGCCCGGGTCATGGCCCCGGCGTCCGACAGGTAGACCCGCCACAGTCGGCCGGGCAGCTTCGTGACCAGCATGAACAGCGACTCGCCGATGAAGTAGTTCACCCACGCGTCGTCGTGGGCGAAGTCCGAGATCTCGACGTCCATCATCGCCATGACCCCGACCCGGTCACCGACGAAGTCGATACCGACCCGGTCCCGCACCCGGCTGTGCGCACCGTCGCTGCCGATCACCCAGGCGCTGCGGTGCGTCCGCACCTCGCCGGACGCCCTGTCCACCACCGACAGCGTGACACCGTCGGCGTCCTGTTCGAGGTCGCTGAACTCCTGGCCGTACTCGGGGCGGATCCCGTAGTGCGCGCACAGGTGCTCACGCAGCACCTGCTCGAAGTCGTTCTGGTTGATCTTGTAGTAGAAGGGGTAGCGCGTCGGGAGGCCGCGGAAGTCGGTCCGCGGCTTGTCCTCCTCGCTCATTCCCTGGAAGTGGTAGACGTTCCCGGGACAGGGCAGCGCCACCTCCTCGATGCGATGGGCGACGCCAATGTGCTCGAACATCTCCATCGTGCGCGCATGCAGGGTGAAGGCCCGTGTGGTGTGCGACGGGCCGGGCCGCTTGTCGAACAGGCGGAGCGACACGCCCCGCCGAGCGAGCTCGTGGGCGGCGATCAGCCCGACGGGGCCGGCTCCGACGATGGCCACGTCGTTGTGGTCGGGCATGGGAGTTCCTTCCGTCGCTGTGGTGAGGTCGGTGGGGTCAGGCCGGCAGCGGGACCTGCCAGGCGTCGTAGCCGTAGATCTCGTCGCTGTTCGGGCCCGAGGCCGAACCGCGGAGGAACTCGTTGCCGCGGGAGCCGCCCTGCACCGCGCTCGTGCGGGGGCGGCGGACCTCGGCGTACCGGCGCAGCGCGGGCCCCACCTCCGCGCGGGACGCGCCGTCGAGGCACCGGGCGAGCAGCACGGCGTCCTCGACGGCCATGCCCGCCCCCTGCGCCATGAACGGCAACATCGGGTGGCAGGCGTCGCCCAACAGGGCCACCCGGCCCTCGCCCCACGCCTGCAGCGGATCCCGGTCGTAGAGCGCGGTGCGCATGAGCGAGGAGGCGGCCGCGACCACCCGCCGGGCGGGTTCGGCGAATCCGGACAGCGCGTCGAGCAGGTCGGTGACCCGGCCTTCGGCGGTCCAGGACTCCTCGGTCCAGGTCTCGTCCGGGACCGGAGCGACGAAGTTCAGCTCACGGCCGCCGGAGACCCAGTAGTGGACGAGGTGGCGGTCCTCGCCCCACCACTTCGCCGACACCGGTGGGACGTCGGGCACGCGGTCGCGCGGGACGATCCCGCGGTACGCGACGAGGCCCGAGAACCGCGGGTTCGTCCGGCCGAAGAGGCTCTCGCGGATCTGCGAGTGGATGCCGTCGGCACCGATCACGACGTCCGCGGTGACGGCGTCGCCGCCGGCGAACCGGACGGTCACGTCGTTCTCGGTCTGCTCGACGCCGACGGCGCGGTGCCCGAGGTGGACGTTCCCGACGGCGTCGAGCAACACCTCGTGCAGGTCACCGCGGTGCACGTGCAGGTACGGCGCCCCGAACTCGTGCTCGACCTCGTCGCCCAGGGGGACGCGCAGCGACGGCACGGCGTCGGCGGCGTCGACGCTGCACCAGGACTCGGGCCGGCACGCGATCGCCGCCACCCGCTCCGCCAACCCCAGACCGCGCAGTGGCCCGGTCGCGTTGGGCGCCAGCTGCAGGCCGGCCCCCATCCTGGTCAGGGCCCGCGCCTGCTCGTGCACCTGCACCTGCGCACCGATGCCGCGGAGAGCGACGGCGGTGGCCAGCCCCCCGATGCCGGCCCCGACCACCACCACGCGCAGCGGAGACTCCGTCGTCACCCCGCGAACCTCCCGACCGTCGAGGCCTGCGGGAACGCGGCCAGTGCTCGTTCTGCCTGGCGGCGGCCGGCACGTTCGGCGGGCCCTGTGAGGTCCGCTCCGAGCAGCGCGACGCCACCGCCGTCCAACGCACCACCCAGGTCGCCGCGCTCCGGCGTCAGGATCCGGACCGTGCAGCCCAGGCCGCGCAGGAGCCGGACCTCCCTGGTCAGCGCGTCCGTGAAGAGCGGCGCCAGCACGAGGACCTCTGCTCCGGGGGTGTCGATCCGGCTGGCGGCGACGTCCGCGTTCGTCATCGAACGGACACCGCCGTCGACGTGAGGCCGGCCCCCGATGCGCACCGGCGGGGCGAGGCCGGGGGCCGCGGTCGACGCGGCGACGGCGGCCCCCAGCGGAATCCCGTCGTCGGCCGACCACACGCTGATCCGCTCGTCCGGCAACGCGACGGCCGTGACCCGCAGCGTCTTCGGCCACTCGCCGGACGGGAGCCACCGGGCCCACAGCGCGGCCGCGGCGTCGGCATCAGTGGCCGTGGCCGTGCCCGTGCCCGTGTCGGTGTCGGTGTCGGTGTCCGTGTCGACGGTGCCGGCGGCCGGTCCGCGGCGTCCGGCGTGCCACGCCGCGCGGTCGGCGATCGCCGCCGTCGCCTCGTCGAGGTCCGCCCCGGCGCCGAGCCAGGCGCCGACGACCGATCCGGCCGAGGTGCCGACGATCTGCGTCACGTCCCGGAGGGACATCCCGGCCGTGAGGCCGGAGACCGCCCCGCTGAGCCAGGCGGCCCCGACCGGTCCGCCGGCACCGAGGACCAGGGTGTGAACGACGATCCCCGTCATGCGGGCACGTCCCCCTTCCGCGCGCGCTCGAGCAGGGTCGCCAGCACCACGGCGTCGACCGGCACCGGGTTCGGCGTGTGCGCCACCGACCCGGCCACGTCGCGCACCACCCGGTCGTCCGCGCCGAGCCGCGCCAGATCCGTCGGCACGCCCGAGCGACGGGCCAGCTCCCACAGACCGACCGCCGGGTCCGGTCCGAGGAACGGTGCGACCCGCGCGGTCCAGTCGGGCCCGGCGGGACCGTTGAGGGCCACGACGTGCGGGAGCACCACGGCGTGCGTGTCGGCGTGCGGCAGGTTCAGCCGCCCGCCCAGCTCGTGACAGATCCGGTGCTGCAGACCGGTACCGGCACGGCCGAGTGCCGTCCCTGCCAGGAACGCCGCGTACTGCAGTCCGGAGCGGGCCTGCACGTCCGCGGGATCGTCGACCAGTGCCGGCAGGCTCGCGGCGGCCGTGCGCAGCGCGTCGACCGCCAGCGCGGAGGTGAGCGGGTCCCGGTGCGGCGCCCAGAGGGCGGCGAAGCAGTGCGCCATCGCGTTGAAGGCGCTGGGACCGGTCACCTCGGGTGGGAGGCCGAGGGTCAGCTCCGGGTCGTAGACCACGACGGCGGGCCGGACCCGTTCGTCGCTGCCGGTGCGTTTGCGCCGGCCGCCGGTCATTCCGTAGACCGGGGTGAGCTCGGAGCCCGCGTAGGTCGTCGGCACGGCGAGGATCGGGAGCGCGGTGTCGAGCGCGATGGCCTTGGCCAGCCCCGTGGCCGCGCCGCCACCCAGGCTGACCAGACCGTCGACGCCCGCGGCCACGGCGGCGGCGTGTGCCCGTTCGGCCAGGGCGATCGGCACGTGCTGGGCGACCTCGTCCCAGTGCAACGCGAGCCTGCCGGCCACCGCGGCGGCCAGCACCTCGCCACCGGGGGCCCGCGGGTCCGCGATCAGCATGACCCGGCGCAGGCCCAGCCGATCCACCTCGGCGCCCACCTCGGTGATCCGGCCCGGTCCGAACACCACGCGGACCGGCCGCGCCTCGTAGTCGAAGGGATCGATGCGCACGCCGCTCGCACCTGAGGCCGTGGGCGGCGTCGTGATCCCCGGCGTCGTGGTCATCGCAGCGCCTCCTTCAGCAGCATCAGCATCGATTCGGGATCGGCCTGGCCGGCCAGGTCCGGCCGCCGGGCGAGGCGGTCGACCAACGCGTCCGCGTCGACGGTCGGGCACAGCGCGCCGAGGTCGACCGGCAGCCCCAGCGCCTCGGCGAAGTCGTGGAGCGCGGCCGCGCCGGGGAGCCCGGCGAGGTCGGCCTCCGCGCCGCGGTGCGGGACCAGGCAGGCCATCAAGGCGCCGTGATCGAGCCGGTGTGCGGCCCCGAGGTCCTCCGCGACCAACTGGGCCGGGCCGGGACCGGCCGCCTCCAGGGCCCTCCCCGCGAGCGCCGCGCCCTCCTGTGCCCCGACGCGCAGATCGAGCTCGGCCGGGTCGCGGACCAGCCGCGGAAGGGTCTCCCAGAGCAACCGCAGCCCCGCGGCCGCCTCCGCGCGCCCCGCCCGGCTCGGCCCGGCCAGCACCTCGACGCAGGCGCCGACGGCACTCATGCCGCTCGACGCGAGCACCCGCGCCGGTACGCCCGCGAGCAGGTCCGGGTCACGCACGACGGCTCGCGGGGCTGCCGTCGGGGAACTCCCGCCCTCCTTGCCCGCAGCGGTGGTCACGAGGTAGCGCGAGGTGAGCTCGGCACCGGAGAGCGTCGCGGGCACGGCGATGCGGGGAAGCCGCAGCGCCAGTGCCACGATCTTCGCGTACCCGGCCGCCGACCCGCCCCCGATCCCGACGACCGAGTCGGCGTGCACCTCCTGAGCGGACGCCACCGCGAGGTTCGCCTCCCGAGCGGGCACGTGCGCCAGGGCATCGCTGAAGGTGCCGACGCAGCGGCGGCCGAGCAACCTCCGCACCCGCTCGGCCACCGGGGCCATCCCCGGACCGACCACCAGGAGCGAGGTGCGCACGCCGAGACGATCGACGAGGTCGGGCAGCTGCCCCAGCGAGCCGGGCCCCGAGGCGAGCAGCGGGGCGGTGCGGCACCGGTCGTCGTCTCCGGGCATGGGAGTCCTTCGCGTCCGCGGCCCCGAGGGCGCCGGTGTGGTCGGTCCGGTTCGAGCCGGTCGCTCGACCGGTGCGGAATCAGGCGCGCGGACCCTCGCCGCCGTGGCCGTCCGGGTTGTAGTGCAGCTGGTAACGCTCGTAGCGCTCCGCGCCGATCGCGGCCAGCGCCGCCGGGACCGGGGCCGGGTCCTGGAGGAAGGGCTCCTCCTCGTCGCACGCGTGCTGCCAGGTGGCGAACTCGAGCGCGATGTGGTTGACCGGGTCCTCGAAGTAGATCGAGTGGCAGAAGCCGTGGTCGAGCTCGCTCTTGATCTTGACGCCGTTCTCCTCCAGGAGCCGCTTGGCCTTCTGCAGCTCGGCCTCGGAGGGGACCGTGATGGCGAGGTGGTTGCCCGCCCCGAGCAGCGAGTTGTCGGCCGGCACCTCGACGTCGGCGAACTCGAAGAACGCGATCGTGTCCTGCTCGCTGATCCGGAAGAAGTAGTGCCGGCTGCCGCCGAGGTTGCCCGGCACCGCACCCGGGAACGGGTCCGGGTTCGGGAGCTGCAACGTCACGACCACCGGAAAGCCGAGGAGACCGTTATAGAACTTGACGGTCTCCTCCATGTTGTTCGTGACGAAAGCCATGTGGTGACAACCAGTCGTTCGGACGCCCATGTCATCTCTCCTGTTCGTCGCCCCGACGAGCCAGACGGCCGTCGTATGACGGCGCTCACGTTAACGTGATCTTGTTTCCACGTCAATGACTTTCTCGGATCCGTCGCGGCCGCCCGGTCCACGGGCCGCCGACAGGCATGATCGTATTCGCCGGACGGCGACCGAAGGAGCGAGAGCGTGACGTAAGGTGAGAGGACGCATTTTCGTCACGAGGGGAGGTCCGGTGTCGACGCCGACGTGCCGCGTCTGCGGCCGCCCGCTGTCGGTCGGCGAGCAGGGCCGTCCGCCGCAGTACTGCTCCGCGGCCTGCCGGCAGAAGGCCTACCGCGCCCGGCGCCGACAGCCGGTCAGGAAGAGCGAACAGAACCGCCGGGTCCGACGGCCCGTCCCGGCGCCGGAGATCGTCGAGAAGGACGTCCCGCACCTGGAGCGCCGGGAGCTGCTGGCCTGGCGCGGTGTCCTGGAGGTGCAGACGGCGATCCTGCCGATCCTGGAGACGGAGCTGCGTGAGCGCACCGGGCTCACCCTGAGCGAGTTCGACGTGCTGTACCAGCTGTGGCGGATGCCGGACAAGCAACGCCGGATGGTCGACCTGGCCCGGGCCGTGCTCGTCACCCCGGGCGGGGTGACCCGGATCGTCGCCCGCCTCGAGGAGCGTGGCCTGGTCCGCCGGGTCTCCTCGGCCGGCCGCCAGGCCGTCGTCACGCGGCTGACCCCGCGCGGGGAACGTGAGCTGGGCGCCGCGATGGACGTGCACTTCGACGGGGTCCGACGGGTGTTCGTGCGGCACCTCGACGACGCCGACCTCGACCGGCTGATCGACCTCTGGGCCCGGATCCGGAACGCCTCCCCCACACCCACCGACCAGCCCGCACCGTCGGGCGCGACCGACGAGAGCACGTGACCCGCCGCGGGAACGGACCCGGACACCGCAGCTGCGACGGCCCACCCGCCGCTGCCCGTGCACGAACCCGGCCGCAACCTCACTGCTCGTTTCGGCGCGACCAGCAGCAGTGAGGTTGCGCGCTGAATCCCGGCGACCGGCGACCGACGGGTGGGCCGCCGCGGGGACAACGCGCGACGCCGTCCGCGGCACCACGTACCTGCGTTGCCGCAGCACGGCGTGGCAGGGACACGTCACAGCCGAGCCGCATGGGCGGGCGAGCGCGGCGCCGCTGCGATCCGATCGATGTCCGCGTCCAGCCGCGCGCCGGGTCGCGACCGCCCGCGCTTCGGCCGAACACGGACCGCACCAGCCGCCGTGTCGGGGCGACCGTCCCCAGCGCCGTAATGCGCGTCCGGGCGACTCCGCACCCCTGCCCCCGAGATCGCATCCTCGATAAATTCAACGTGCGTTGACTTCAACGCCTGTTGAGTTCTAACCTGGCGATCCGACACCGGTGGCGAGGCGGACGGGCGAGGCCGGCCGACCCCTCCGGCGGTCGGGGGTGCCGGCGCGACGGGCCGGTTCACCGAGCCGAGCGGCCGCCGGGGCGCGGCCGCCGCACCGAGGAGCGGCACATGAGCGTGTTGGACGTCGATCCCGTACCCGCGACGAAAGGCGCACCCACCCCGTGGGCGCAGGTTGCGGCGGTCGTCGTGCTGTTGACGGTGGCCGTCGGCGTCCTGCTGACCGCGTTCGGACTACCCGCGGTCCGGTCCTCCGTGCACGCGGTCCCGATCGCCCTCGCCGGACCGAGTGTGGCGACCGATCGGATCGCCGCCGCGCTGGAGGAGCGCCGGCCCGGCGCGTTCGAGACCCTCGCCGTTCCCGACACCGCTGCCGCCGAGGCCGCGATCGTCGACCGTGAGGTCTACGGCGCGATCGACGTGAGCGGCGGCCGACCCGAGGTCGTCGTCGCGACCGCGGCGAGCCCGGCGGTCGCGCAGACGTTGCAGGCGCTGGCGGCCGGCCTCGCGGCACCCGGTGAGGCGACCGCGCCGTCGGCGACGGTTCGCGAGCTCGTCCCGCTGCCGGCCGCCGACCCACGCGGGATCGGGCTCGCCGCGGGATCGTTGCCACTGGTCATCGGCGGTGTGCTCGCCGCCGTGGTGCTCACCCTGCGGGTCCGGGGGGCCGCCCGCCGCCTGGTCGGCGCGCTGGCGTTCGCGATGACCGGTGGGTTGGCACTGGTCGCGATCCTGCAGTTCTGGTTCGGCTCGCTCGGCGGGGACTACTGGACCAACGCCGGTGCGGTGGCACTCTCGGTCGCCGCGACCGCACTGATCCTGCTCGGCCTGGAAGCAGTAATGGGCCTGCCCGGGATCGGCCTGGGCGCGGCGGTGCTGCTGCTGGTCGGCAACCCGCTCTCCGGCAGCGCCTCGGCCCCGGAGATGCTCCCCGGCTGGTCCGGCACCCTCGGCCGGCTGCTGCCGCCGGGCGCAGGCGCGAGCCTGCTCCGGTCGACGGCCTTCTTCGACGGCGCGGGCGCCACGCAACCGGTGCTGGTACTGCTGGCCTGGTTCGGCCTCGGACTGGTCCTCTTCGCCGTGGGTGCCGTGCGATCCGGCCGGGCACGACTGACCGTCGCCCGCCGCGAGAGCACGGTGACCGCCGCTCCGGTCTGACGTCCCTCCGCGCCGTGCCGACACCCGGGCGACCTCGGCACCGTCACACCCACGATGCAGAATCAGGCCTTTGGGGTCGGCCACCACCGGTCTCGATCACGGCCCGACCGACGGCGGACGAACCGCCTGACCGTCCACCCGGGACCAGAACGCCGTCAGGGCGCGAGCCGCCGGGTCCGGGTGCGTCACCGGCCACCAGTGCCCGACCTCGGCGAGCTCCGCGATCTCGGCACCGGCCGCCGCGGCCGCGGACCGGTGCTGCGCAGGCGTGCCGCTGGCGTGCCCGACGTCCGCGAGAGCGACCAGGGCCAGACCGGGCCGCTGCCGCGCCTCGGCGAGGTCGCGGCCCGCGTCGGCCATGACGGGCTGGACCGCTGATCGCAGGAGCGAGAGCACCGCCCGTCCCATGCCGTCGTCCATGCCGGCGGCCACGCGTTCCGCGGCCGCGCCGGTCATCCCGAGCGCGCGGACGACCTCCAGCCGCTGCGCGAGCGTGCCGCCGAAGAGCTCCTTCACCGAGGCCTCGCCCGCCCCTTCCTGTTGCCACACCTGGGCCCGCGCGTGCCAGACGTAGTCCGGGTCGAAGAGGCCGAGTGCATCCGACGCCCAACTGCGGATCAGATCGGGGCGCGTCATCGCGATCTGGACGACGTGCGCGCCACCCCAGTCGTGACCGACGAGATCGACGGGCTCCCGGAACTGCTCCAGCCGCGCGGCGAGCCAGTCACGGTACCCCTCGACCGTGGCGGAGAAGTCGTCCGACGCAGGCACCCCGAATCCGGGCGGGGACAGCGCCACCGCGTCGTCCCGACCGAGCGCGGCGATCAGCGGTCCCCACACGCCGGCGCTCTCGGGATTGCCGTGCACGAGTACCAGGGGAACGGACATGATCACTCCTTACTTGCGTGTATGTATGCAAGTAAATGTAGCAGTGGTAGACGCCGGAGACCACCGCCGGAAGCTACGGCGTGACCGCGAACGCCCCGCGGACCGAGCGCGCCGCCTCCTGGATGAGGGCAGGGACGTCGCGGACCGGAGGTTCGGCGATGAGTTGCAGCCCTGTCCCCCGGACCAGGCCGACGATCAGCACGGCGGCGGCGGCCGGGTTCGCGTCGGGTCGGACGGACCCGTCGGCGACGCCCTGGCGGACCACGTCCGCCAGCAGCTGCCGGAAGTCGGCGTCCCGGCGGGCGAACAGCGGAGCCAGCACGGGGGCGGCCGCGATCGCCTCGCCCCACAGTTGCAGGAACGCGCGCGCCGAGGGTGTCCGCCGCACGACGTTGCGCAGGTACGCCTCGATGATCCGCACCAGGTGGTCCAGGCCGTCTCCCTGGTAGCCGGGGATGTCGAACCGCTGCGCCTGGTCGACCACGGCTTCCAACAGCCGTTCCCGGCTGCCGAAATGGTGGTAGACGATGCCGCGGCTGTACCCGGCGGCTTCCCCGACCTCGGCGAGCGTGACGGCTCGGGACCCGCTGCGCGCTATGAGCGCCATCGCCGCGTCCAGCACGCGCCGTTCGGTCTCGGCCCGCCGTTGCTCCTGCGTCCGCCTGGCCGGCCGATCGGTCATGCGTCGTCCCCCCGGCCGGCCTCGCTGTCGACGAGATGTGCCACGGCGTCCTCCCGCAGGTGCCCCGCCATCCGACCTCGATGCCATTGGTCGCCGAGAGGACCGACGCGGGGCGTGATCATGGAACCAGCGGGGACCAGGCCTCTGAGCTGGGGAGAAGCTCCTCCGACTGGACTCGAACCAGTAACCCTGCGATTAACAGTCGCATGCTCTGCCAATTGAGCTACGGAGGACCGCTTGTGTCGCCGAGGCCGTGCCTCACCGACGTGCAGAACTCTAGCGCACCCGTTCGGACGCACCGTCCCGGGGGGCTGCCCCCGCCAGCACGCCTGACGACCTGCACTGGGGCAGGATGGGGTCATCACGGGCGACCTGCGGAGGCGACATGCTGAAGTTGTTGTTGGGTGCGGCCGTCGGTTACGTGTTGGGCGCGCGGGCCGGCCACGAGCGGTACGAGCAGTTGGTGCGCGCGTACCAGCGCGTCACCGACCATCCTGCGGTGCAGGGCGCGGCGGGGGTGGTGCGGGCGCGCGTCGACGAGGCGGTCAACGGGCGCAGGCACGCCGACGCGTCGAGCAACGGCCGCGGTCACTGATTCTGCGCCGACGATCGCGACGGCGGCCGGCCCGGGACAGCTCCCGCGGCCCGGTCGTCGTCAGGATCGCTTGTGCGCCACCGCGAACAGCCTGCGGAACGGGAACCAGGTCGAGCCGTCGGCATTGGCGGGGGACGCCTCGCGCAGCCGCGGGGCGAGCTCGGCGCGGAAGTCGTCGTAGCCCGCAGGGTCGAGCGCGTCGCGGACGGGGCGCAGCGCGGTCGCGGTGATCCAGGTGAGGACGGGGTCCTCGCCGGTGAGCCGCTGCAGGTAGGTGGTCTCCCAGACGTCCACGTCGACACCGGGGCGGCCGATCAGCTCGGCGTACTCGGCGGGCTCCCCCACGGCGAGCGTGTCGCGGACGGTGATGCCGCGGGCGGCGGCGAGCTCGCGGACCAACACGTGCGACGGCGCGCCGAAGTTGCCCGGGACCTGCATCGCGAACCATGCGCCGGGCGCGAGCGCGTCGATCCAGCGCGGGAGCAGCTCGCGGTGCGTCGGCACCCACTGCAGGACGGCGTTGGTGACGACGACGTCGACATCCGGCCCGGGCGACCAGGACTCGACGGCGGTCAACGAGGCGTCGATCCCGCGCTCGCGGGCCGCGGCGACCATGTCGGGCGAGGAGTCGAGGGCCTCCACGACGGCGTCGGGCCACCGCCGGACCAGCACCTCGGTCAGGTGCCCGGGCCCGCACCCCAGGTCGACGACCCGGCGCGGCGACTCGGCGCGCACCCGCGCGACGAGGTCGAAGAACGGGCGCGAGCGCGCGTCGTCGAACGTCAGGTAGAGCGTCGGGTCCCAGGTCGTGCCGGTCATCCCTGCCGCGCCTTCCGCGCCACCTCGAGGGCGAGTCGACGCACGAGATCGGGGTCCGTACCCGGGTCGGCACGGACCTGGAGGACGGTGCCGTCGGCACCGGGGACCTTGCGCTGCAGGAACCACGCGCCGCCACCGGGCAGGTCGCGGTGATGTCGCGACGTGATCGAACCCGTGACACGCTCGTGCACCAGCTGCGGGACCTTGCCTGGGTCCTCGAGCCGCAGCCTGCGCGGCGGCAGGTCGGTGAGCAGCACGACGCCGTCCTCGACCGTCTCGGTCGCCTCGGTGACGACGAGCGCTCCCCCGCCCCAGACCGCCTTGCTGACCAGGTGCCAGCTGATTCGGCGAGGGGCGTCGCCGGGCAGCCAGATCCCCCACGACGTCACGACGACGTGGCTGCCGCCGACGATCGGGGCGACCGCGAGGACCCGCTCCTCGGGTTCGAGTGTGGCGTCGAAGCCCGCGGGCAACTCACCCCGGCCGGTGACGATCTGGGTGATGCGGCTCACCAGACCCATCAGACAGCGGCTCCCATCGCCTTGTCGCGCAACGCTATCCGGTACTGCTCGAGCGGGACGAGATCGCCGAAGAGCTGGTGGTAGGCGTCGGCCTCCTCGACCGGGTTGGTGCGCTGCAGCCGCGCCTTGAGCTCGGCGATCTGCGCCTCGACCAGCGCCAGCCGCACCCCGGCCACGACGCTGGCGACGTAGCGCGCCTCGTCGGTGAGCCCGTTGCCGTTGCTGCTCGCGCGGGCGGTCTTGCGCGGCAGCTGCATCGGCTCGACGGCCAGCTCGTGGACGAGGCCGCGGAACTCGGGGGCGCACTCGGCGCCGACGGCCTCGATCCAGGCGGGCCCGGACAACCCGGCGCAGACGCCGCCCGCGGCGGCGATCGCGCGGTGCACGCCCGCGAACGCGGGATGGCTGAAGGCGGCCTCGGGCAGCTCGTCGTAGGCGGGTCCCGCGATCGCGGGCTCCTGCAGCGCGGCCTTGACGGCCTCGCGCTGCAGGTGCAGCCGCGGGTCGTCCTTGGGCGGGGCCCCGACGGGCGGCGCGGACCGCCGGCCGCGGACCGGCTCGGCAGGCGCCCCCGCCGTCTCGCGGACCCGGCGGACCACCATCGCGATGTCGTCCCAGCTGGTCCACCCCGCGAGGCGGCGCGCGTACTCGTCGCGCAGGTCCTCCCGACGGATCCGGGCGACGAGCGGGACACAGCGCTGCAGCGCCGCGACGCGGCCCTCGGCGGTGTCGAGGTCGTGCTCGCGCAGCATCGAGCGGATCGCGAACTCGAACAGCGGCTCCCGGCGCGCGACGAGGTCGCGCACGGCGGTGTCGCCGCCGGACTGCCGCAGCTCGCAGGGATCCTGCCCGTCGGGTGCGATGGAGACGAACGTCTGCGCGGCGAAGCTCTGGTCGCCCTCGAACGCCTTGAGCGCGGCGGCCTGGCCCGCGGCGTCGCCGTCGAAGGTGTAGATCACCTCGCCGAGGTCGAAGCTGTCGTCGCCGATCAGCCTGCGGATCACCGACACGTGCTCGGCGCCGAAGGCCGTCCCACAGGACGCGACGGCCGTCGGGACACCGGCGAGGTGCATGGCCATCACGTCGGTGTAGCCCTCGACGACGACGACCTGCCGACGCCTCGCGATCTCGCGTTTGGCCAGGTCGAGCCCGAACAGGACGTGGGTCTTGCGGTAGACGGGCGTCTCGGTCGTGTTGAGGTACTTGGCCTCGATGCCGTCGTCGTCGAAGAGCCGCCGCGCGCCGAAGCCGACGACGTCGCCCCCGAGGTCGCGGATCGGCCACAGCAGCCTGCGGTGGAACCGGTCGATCGGGCCCCGCCTGCCCTCCTTGGACAGCCCCGCCTTCATCAGCTCGTCGAGGCCGAACCCGGCGGCGAGCAGGTGCTTGGTGAGCAGGTCCCAGCCCGCCGGGGCGTAGCCGCAGCCGAAGGTGGCCGCCGCGGCCGAGTCGAACCCGCGGGCGGTGAGGAACTGCAGCGCGGGCGCGGCCTCGGGAGTCCGCAGCTGCTCGGCGTAGAACTCGGCGGCCTTGCGGTTGGCCTCGAGCAGCCGGGTGCGGGTGCCGCGGTCGCGCTGGACGGAGCTGCCGCCACCCTCGTAGTTCAGCCGCACGCCGACCTTCTCGGCGAGCCGCTCGACGGCCTCGACGAACCCGACGACCTCGATCTTCATGACGAAGTCGATGACGCTGCCGCCCTCGCCGCACCCGAAGCAGTGGAACGTGCCGTGGGTGGGCCGGACGTTGAACGACGGGGTCTTCTCGTCGTGGAAGGGGCACAGACCCTTCAGCGACCCGGCGCCGGCGCGGCGCAGTGCGACGTACTCGCCGACGACCTCGTCGATCCGGGCGCGGTCGCGGACCTCGGCGATGTCGCTGTCCCGGATCCGCCCTGCCACGGGCACGAGTCTAGGCCGACCGTGCGGGACGTGGCCGCACGGCTCAGGTCGCGAGGACCAGGCAGAACGGATGGCCGACCGGGTCGAGGTAGACACGGAAGGACGTCCCGGGCTGCACGTCGGCCTTGGCGGCGCCGATGCCGAGGACGAACTCCTCACCGGCGTCGAGGTCGGGGACGTCGAAGTCGACGTGCATCTGCTGGGGATGCTCCTGGGAGGGCCAGCGGGGCGGGCGGTAGCCGTCGACCCGCTGGCAGGCGATCGTGACGGGACCGTCGGCGACGAGCTCGCGCCAGTCCTCGTCGGAGTCGCCCTCGCTCACGGGCCAGCCGGTGAGCGCGGAGTAGAAGCCGATGAGGGCGTCGGCATCGGGGCAGTCGAGCGCGACGACGGACAGACGTGGACGCGGGTGCGGGGCGGTCACCGTCTCGACGGTAGTCGGGCGGGCGCCGGTTCGTCCTGGTCGAGGAACCACGGGACGCAGGTCATGACGACGAACAGCAGGATCGCGGCGGAGACGGCGACCGAGTCGAGGACGGTGTGCACCATGACTCCACCGTGCGTCGGGAGACCGTGGCGCGGCTGCGGGCGGGCTGGGAGGGGGCTGAGAAACCGCGAGGAATCGCAGAAGCCGGCTCTCAGACTGCGAGGGGCCGCGTCACCTGCTCGACGACCTCGGGTGACCTGCGCGGCTGCGGGATCATCGGCTGCGGGGTCATCGGCCCCGCCGCGTCGAGGGCGTCGGCCGGGACGGCCCCGCGGTCGGCGTAGAGCGGCAGGGCGGCCATCGCCAGCAGCACGAGGATGCCGGCGCCACCGGCGAGGACGGTCAGGACGTCCGACACGATGCTCATACCCGGTCATCCCCCGCCGACCTGCCGCCGTTACGCCGATCAGCGCAATCCTCGGCGTGTCGTCGGTGCGTCATTCGGTCGAGTGAGTGCGCGGCCGCCGCTGCGCGCGCAGGAACTCCTCGAAGGTGCCGACGCCGTCGGCGTGCTCCGGGGTGGTGTGCGCACCGCTGCGGAAACCGCGCCCGATGCCGCCCGGCAGCCGCAGCCCGACGACGCGCCGCCGCGTCCCGGTCGCCGTGAGCCAGGCCCTCGCGAGGTCGGCCATGTCGCGCACCTGGGGGCCGCCGAGGTCGGTGGCCCGGCCCGCGGGCGGCGCGGTTGCGAGCTCGGCCAGGCGGGCGGCGACGTCGTCGACGGCGATCGGCTGGAACGGCGTGTGCGCGAGCACCGGCAGGACGCCCGTCCTCGACCCGGCCGCGAAGATCGTCGCGAGCAGGTCGTGGAACTGCGTGGCCCGCAGGATCGTCCAGGGCAGGGCGCTGCCGGTGATCACGCGCTCCGCCGCCAGCTTCGCCTTGTAGTAGGGCAGCGGCACGTCCTCGATCCCGACGATCGACACGTACACCAGGTGTGGCCGGCCCGCGCGGGTGGCGGCGTCGACGAGGGTGCGGGTCGTGTCCGCGTCGCCCTTCGGCGCGGTCGCGCAGTGCACGACGACGTCGGCGCCGCGCACGGCGTCGTCGATCCCGGCGCCGGTGCGCAGGTCGCCGACGACGCGGCCGGGCCCCGCGGTGCGGCTGAGCACCCGTGGCGCGAGACCCTCGGCGCGCAGCCGCTCGACGAGGGCGCGGCCCAGTGTTCCGGTGCCTCCGGTGACGAGGAGGTCCATCGTGGTTCCCTTCTCTCGGTCGGTCACCGTGGGGACGGGGTGCCGCCCACGGTCGTGACGGCAGGGCGGTGTGACGCTCGTCGCTCCCGTAGCGTCGGGGTGGTGACCGTCGACGTCGACACCTTCGAGTCGCACCGCGCCCACCTGCTCCGCGTCGGTTACCGCATCACCGGCAGCCGCTCCGACGCCGAGGACGCCGTCCAGGAGGCGTGGCTGCGCTTCGCGGCCCAGGACCCCGCCACGATCGACGAGCCGCGCGCCTGGCTGACGACCGTCGTCGGTCGGCTGTGCCTGGACAGGCTGCGGTCCGCCGCGGCGCGCCGGGAGCGCTACGTCGGCCCCTGGCTGCCCGAGCCGCTGGTCACCACGCCCGCCGACGACGACCCGCTCGCGGAGGTCGTGCGGGACGAGGGGGTGCGCATGGCGGCGATGGTCGTCCTCGAACGGCTCACGCCGCCGCAGCGGGTCGCGCTCGTCCTGCACGAGGCGCTGGACCTGCCGTTCGCCCGCATCGCCGAGGTCCTCGACTGCTCGGAGGCCACCGCGCGCCAGCACGCGAGCCGGGCACGGCGCATCGTCGCCGACGCCGACGTCCCGCCGCCCGCGTCGAGCGCCGAACAGCTGGCGGTCCTCCATGCCTTCGCCGACGCGCTGGCCAGGGCCGACACCGACGGCATCGTCGCGCTGCTGCATCCGGACGTCGTGCTGCTGGCCGACAGCGACGGCCGGGTGTCCGCCGCGCGCCGGCCCATCGTCGGACCCGCCGACGTCACCCGGCTGTTCCTGGGCCTGCTGCGCAAGTACGGCGACGGTCTGTTGGCGGACTGGGAGCCGATCCTCGTCAACGGCGAGCCGGGCGTGCGGACCCCGGCGGTCGGGACGGCACCGGCGTCGGTCGCAGTGCTCTCCGTCACAGACGGCCGGATTCGCGCGATGTATCAGGTGGTCAACCCGGACAAACTCTGAGCACCGTCGCGGCCCGGCGGACGCCGCCGTGTCGGTCCCGGATCCGGGGCCGCCCGCACCCCAGGATTCGCGGGTGCGAACGGTACGTGCGTGGCGACGGTGGGTCCCGGTTCTGGCGGCAGCGGCCGCCCTCTCGACAACGATCTCGGGGTGTGCCGCGTTGCGGACCACCCCGTTCGAACTGCCCGGCGCCGCCGCGCCCGGTGCTCCCGCCGCACCCGGTGCGCCCGTCGCGCCCGCCGCCACCGGTGACGCCGCCACGGCGCTCGCCGCCCTGCCCGTCAAGGGCCGCGCGCCCAAGACCGGCTACACCCGCGACAAGTTCGGCGCCGCCTGGACCGACGTCGACCACAACGGCTGCGACCAGCGCAACGACGTCCTCGCCCGGGACATGACGGGCGAGACCTTCAAGCCGGGCACCCACGACTGCGTCGTGCTGACCGGGTCGCTGCACGACCCCTACACCGGCAAGAACATCTCCTTCGTGCGCGGCCAGGGCACCAGCGAGGCCGTGCAGATCGACCACGTCGTCGCGCTGTCGGACGCCTGGCAGAAGGGCGCCCAGCAGCTCGATCCCGCGACCCGCACCCTGCTGGGCAACGACCCGCTCAACCTCCTCGCCGTCGACGGGCCGACGAACCAGTCCAAGGGCGACGGCGACGCCGCCACCTGGCTGCCGCCGACGAAGTCCTACCGCTGCGACTACGTCGCCCGGCAGGTCGCCGTGAAGCAGAAGTACGGGCTGTGGGTCACCGCGGCCGAGCGCGACGCGATCGCCGGCGTCCTGGCCGGCTGTCCCGGCGAGCCGCTCCCGCCGGACAGCACGATCCGCCGCTGATCCCGCCGTCGCGTCCCGCCGCGAGCGGCGGCCCGGGACT
This sequence comes from Pseudonocardia sp. D17, assembly GCF_036984265.1. Lineage (NCBI taxonomy): Bacteria > Bacillati > Actinomycetota > Actinomycetes > Pseudonocardiales > Pseudonocardiaceae > Pseudonocardia > Pseudonocardia sp. D17. The sequence goes on from NZ_BPRG01000168.1 coordinate 43,230, forward strand.
CCCCGGCCCGGCTCGCCGCCGCCGCCCGGCCCGCAACGGTCCGGCCCGGCCCGCCCGCCCGGCTCGTGAGCGGCGATGGTGGCGATGGCGACTATCGCCGCTCACGGAGCTCGCAGGCCGCGGCGAAGCCCTGGTCGGTGATCCCCAGGGCGTGGTTGCTGCGGGCGCGCATGTTCTCCAGGGCGATCGCGTGCGTCAGCTCGACGACACCCGCGCGGCCGAAGGCCCGCTCCAGCTCGGCGACCTGGTCGTCGGTGACGGTCGTCGGCGTGGCGGTCATGGCGTCGGCGTAGCCGATCGCGAGCCGCTCGGCCGCGGAGTAGAGCGGATCGGTGGCGTAGGAGTCGATGTGGCGCAACCGGTCGGTGTCCAGACCCTGCAGCCGCTGCAGCATCGTCCCGAAGTCGACGCACCACGAGCAGCCGACCTGCGTCGCCGTCCGGTAGACGGCGAGCTCGCGCACCGGAGCGGGCAGCACCGTCGCCGCCTTCTCGTAGGCCAGCTCCGACACCAGCCCGGCCCAGAACAGCTTCGGGTGGTGGCGGGACACGGCGAACGGTTCGGGAACCTCGCCGAAGCGGCGCCGCGCCATCCGGTAGACCAGCCGTCCGACCGGGCCGGCGTCCTGCTCGGCCACCACGGGGATTCGTGCCATCGTTCGCCTCCGTCGTCTCGTCCGTCGAGGGGACGCCTTCAGGACGGGACGGGACCGCGGTTCGTGACAGCGCGCATCAGAGCCGGCGCAGCCGCGCGTGCCAGGACAGCGCCTGCTGGTCGGTGAGCATCGCGATCTGGTCGACGACGACGCGCAGCCGCGCCGGGTCGTCGGACGCGGCCGCCCAGTCCTCGGCGCGGACCGGGTCGAGGCTCCCCGGTGCCCCCGCCAGCAGCGACGCGGCGAGCTCGGCGAGCAGCTCGCGCTGGCGGGCCTGCATCGCCAACCGCGCCGGGTCCTTCATGACGTAGCGGACGGCGACCGCCTTGAGCAGCGCGACCTCGGCGGCGGCCCCGGCGGGCACGACGAGGTCGGCCGTGTAGCGGGTGAGCGCCGCGTCGGGGTCGGGCTGGGCGTCGAGCGTGGCGTCGGTGGCCGCGCGGACGAACCGTCCGACGAGCTCGCTGGTGAGCACCTTGAGCGCGACGTGCGCGCGCGCCGGTGCCGACGGCCCGTGGAACCCGCGGACGCCGTCGACCGCGGGCAGCGCCAGCAGCTGGTCGGCGGCCCGTTGCAGCGCATCGGGATCCGCCCCGAAGTTCGCGACGGCCAGCGCCGCGAGGGCGTCGCGCTCGTCGGTATCGGCCAGTGCGGCGAGGTCGATGCGGCCGGCGAGGATGCCGTCCTCGACGTCGTGCACCGAGTAGGCGACGTCGTCGGACCAGTCCATGATCTGCGCCTCGATGCAGCGCCGCCGCGGCGGTGCGCCGTCGCGGACCCAGTCGAGCACCGCGCGGTCGGCCTCGTACGCGCCGTACTTGCGCACCCCCGGCCCGCCGACCCACGGATACTTCGCCGCGGCGTCGAGGGCGGCCCGGGTCAGGTTGAGCCCGCCCGCGTGGTCGCCGTGGCCGACCTTGGGCTCGAGCCGGGTGAGGATCCGCAGGGTCTGGGCATTGCCCTCGAACCCGCCGCACGCCCGCGCGATCTCGTCGAGCGCGCGTTCGCCGTTGTGCCCGAAGGGCGGGTGCCCGATGTCGTGGGCGAGCCCGGCGGTGTCGACGACGTCGGGGTCGGCGCCCAGCTCCTCGGCGATCCCCCGGCCGATCTGGGCGACCTCGAGCGAGTGCGTCAGCCGGGTGCGCGGGATGCCGGTGATCTCCGCGCCCTCCCCGGGTCCGACGACCTGCGTCTTGCCCGCGAGCCTGCGCAGCGCCGCGGAGTGCAGCACGCGGGCCCGGTCGCGGGCGAACGGGCTGCGCCGCTCGGGCCGGCCGCCGGCCGCGGTCTTCGGTTCCTCGGGCAGCATCCGGGCGCGGGCGTGCTCGTCGTAGCCCCGGTCGGTCGGCACGGCGAGATCGGAGGGGCCGCTCATCCCAGGCCGGTGTCCTCGGTGTCGGCGGGCGCCTTGGTGATCCGGTAGAACAGCAGCGCCCCCGTCTCGCGGACGATGTAGCGGGCCTGCGTCTCGCGGCTCTGCACCACCGGGCCGCTGCGCGTCGGCGACGTCCAGGCGTCGAGCCCGGAGTCCTCGGCCATCGTGCGCGCCCGCAGCGAGTGCCACGGGTCGCTGACCAGGATCGCGGTGTGCCAGCCGCCGGTGCGGGCCACCGCGGCGACGGCCTGCAGGCTGGCCAGGGTGTCCGACCCCTCCCCCACCGCGACCACGGCCGCCGCCGGCACGCCCTTGGCGAGCAGGTAGCGCCTGCCCGCGGACGCCTCGGTGTACTCGTCGCCCGCCCGGTTGCCGCCGACGGTCACGATCCGCGGCGCGAGACCCTGCCGGTACAGCGCCGCGGCGTGGTCGAGGCGGGCGGCGAAGATCGGGCTGGGGTTGCCGTCGTACTGGGCGGCGCCGAGGACGATGACGGCGTCGGCCGGGGTGTCGTGGTCGGTGCGCGCGGTCTCCCAGACCCGGAACGCGGTACCGACGACGATGATCACCGCCACCAGCACCCCGCCGAGCACGATGCGCAGCGGCCAGCGCATCCGGCTGCGGGCCGGGGGCTCCTGCGGCCGCGCCCCGGGCTGCAGGTGGCGCGGCCGGGCACCGGAGCGGGTCGGGGGCACCCGGTCGGGTTCGGAGAGGTAGCGCCGTGTGGGGCCGCCCGCACGACGCTCGGGCGACGTGCGCGGATCACGCCCGTCGCGACGCAGGGGAACGGTCGGGGCCGCACGGCCCCCGCCTGCCCGCCACGGCGGGCGGGGTCCCGTCACCCGCCGATCCGCCCGTCGGAGGCGGCGAGCGCGCTCGCGGTGCGCCCGGAGCGGGCGGCGATCACCTGCGCGACGATCGACACGGCCGTCTCGGCCGGGGTGCGGGCGCCGAGGTCGAGCCCGACGGGGCCGTAGATCGAGTCGATCTCCGCGTCGGAGAGACCCTTGGTCCGGAGCCGGCCGCGGCGGGCGGACTGCGTGCGGCGCGAGCCCAGCGCGCCGATGAACCCGCGGCCACCGCGCACCCCCTCGATCAGGACGGCGTCGAACCTGGGGGCGTGGTCGAGCAGGACGACGACGTCGGCGTCGGAGAACCCGGCGACGGCGGCCAGCGCCTCGTCGAGCTCGGCGACGGTGCGTGCACCCCAGCCCAGCAGCGCGGCCTGTGCGAGCAGGGCCTCCCCGATCGCGCCGGACCCGACGACGACGATCGTCGGCACCGGGACCCACAGGTCGGCCAGGACGTCGACATCCGCGGCGGTGAACCGCTCGGTCGCGGTCGCGCCGCGGCGCAGCAGCCCGCGGACGTGCGCGATGCCCGCCTCGTCGGCCTCCCCCGACCCGAGCGTGCCGTGGGCCTGCTCCAGTTCGGGGCCGGTGAGCACCAGCGCCGCCGTCCCGTCGGCGGGCGAGAGCAGCGCCGCCGGGACGCCGCCCTCGAGCGCGGCACCCAGTGCCGCGGCGAGCTCGGCGGGCAGCGGATGCCCGAGCAGCGTCGCGCCGCCGGCGCAGGCCAGGCCCGCGGCGAGCCCCGCCGCCTCGGACACGTGCGCCTCGCCGGTGCGGGGCCCGGCCGCGGCCTCGGCCGCGAGAGGGCGGACCGTGTCGTCGAGCGCGCCGCGATAGAGCACCCCCACGGCGTCCCCGCCGGGCGTCGACGCGACGAGCTGACCGGACTCGACGGTCCCGAATCCGTGCCGGTCGAGCACCCGGACGACCCCCACCGCCGGCATCCCGGCGCCCGCCCAGCGCTGCAGCGCGCGACCGAGCTCGCGGCGCGGATCGGCGGCGGACGAGGAGGAGGGAGCGGTCGTGGCGGTCACACCGACCAGGGTAGCGACCGGCGCCGACGGCGGGCCGCACGCGAGCCGGGCGCGTCCCGCCGGGCGGTCAACCGGTCGGGAGCGTGCGTTTGAGGGCGAAGATCGCGATCCGCACGACGATCGCGTCGACCAGCAGCGCGGCGAAGGCCCAGCCGTCGAACAGGCCGCCGAGGGGGCGGCCGGCGGCCAGGGCCAGCACGCTCGGCAGCAGGAACGTCGCGACGCCGATCGCGCCCGCCACGGCGGCCGACAGCAGTGGGACCGGCTGCGCCGCAGGGGTTCGCAACGTCCGCGCGAGCATCCCGGCGATCACCAGGTCCACGACCACGAGCACCGCGTCGATGATCGCGAGCCGCGAGTCGTCCCAGAGCCGGACCGCGTGGACCGCGTGCACCGCCGCCGACACGACGAGCAGCACGAGGAGGATCTGCGGAGCGGTGATCGCGCGGAGCCGGTTCACGACCGCCAGTCTCCCCGGTCGCACGCGACGGCCGGTCCCGAGGGCCACCGTCCCGCCGGAATACCCCATGGGGGTATCAGGTTGGATCGGTCATGATGGACACCCTGACGTACCGGACGGCCGAGAGGTGGGTCGACGAGGGCCTCCCGCTGGAGGCGCTGGAGATGCTGGAGCCGCGGGCCGAGGAGCTGCGGGCGACCGCCGGCGGCGCGCTGCTGCTCGGGCGCGCCTACTACCGCTCCGCGCAGCTGCGCAAGGCCGAGGCGGAGCTGCGCCTGGCCGTGGAGCTCGCGCCGGCGGACGCCTACGCCCGCTACCTGCTGGGCCGCACGTTGCAGCGGCAGAGCCGGCACGCCGAGGCCCTGCCGCACCTGCGCCTGGCCGCGGCCCAGGACCCCGGCTACGCCGGGGACCGCGACGCCTGCGCCGCGCGCGTGGGCTGACCGGCCGGGAAGGGGCCGGCACCCGTCAGAGCCAGCCGTTGCCGTCCGCGATGCGGACGGCCTCGGCACGGGTGCGCGCGTCGGTCTTGCCGATCGCCGACGAGAGGTGGTTGCGGACCGTGCCCTCCGACAGGTGCAGCCGCCGCGCGATGTCGGCGACGGTCGCGCCGTCGGCCGCTGCGACGAGGACGTCGCGCTCGCGCTCGGTCAGCGGGCTGGTCCCCTGGCTCAGCGACTCCGCGGCGAGCGCCGGGTCGACGACGCGTAGCCCCGCGTGCACCCGGCGGACCGCGTCGACGAGCTGCTCGGGCGGTGAGTCCTTGACGACGAACCCCGCCGCCCCGGCCCGCATCGCCCGCGCGAGGTAGCCGGGGCGGCCGAACGTCGTGAGCACCACCACCCGGCAGGACGGGAGCTGCTCGTGCAGCAGCGCGGCCGCGGCGAGGCCGTCGATGCCGGGCATCTGCACGTCGAGCAGCGCGACGTCGGGCTTCGTCCGCGCCGCGGCGGGCCCGACCTCGTCGCCCGTGCCGACCTGGGCGACGATCTCGATGTCGGGTTCCAGGCCCAGCATCGCGGCGAGCGCCCCGCGGACGAGGGCCTGGTCGTCGGCCAGCAGGACGCGGATCGGGTCGGTCACCGCGCGGCTCCGGGGTCCCCGGCGGGCCCGGCGACGGTGGCGGTGTCGGTGTCGGTGTCGGTGTCGGTGACGGCGCCGGCCGGGTCGCCGGGGGTCCGGGCCGTCGTGCGGACGGTACGGCCCTTGTGCCGCACCGGCGGGCACGTCGCGACGAGCCGCCAGCCACCGCGCTCCCCCGGCCCCGCGTCGACCCAGCCGCCGATCGCGGCGACCCGCTCGGCCAAGCCGGACAGCCCGTTCCCGGCCGGGGTGGCGTCCGGGGCGCCGACACCGTCGTCGACGACCTCGATCGAGTCCGGGGTCAGCCGCACCGTGACCCGCTCCGCGCCGCTGTGGCGGATCGCGTTGGTGACGCCCTCGCGCAGTACGTGGGCGAAGACCTGCTGGCGCTCGGCGGGGACGTCGTCGACCGCGCGCGGCAGGTCGGCCCGGATCTCCGCGGCGCGCAACGCCCCCCGCGCCCCGGCGAGCTCGGCGGCCAGCGACGCGACGCGGTGCGCCGAGATCGTCGCGCGGACGTCGGTCAGTGCCTGGCGGCCGAGGCGTTCGACGTCGGCGACCTCGTCGGCGGCGCGCTCGTCGTCGCCACGCTCGAGCAGCCTGCGGGCGAGTCCGGCCTTGACGGTGATCGTCGTGAGCGAGTGCCCGAGTACGTCGTGCAGGTCGCGGGCCATCCGGTCGCGTTCCTCGGCGACGGCCAGCCGCGCGAGCTCCTCGCGGGCCGTGCGCAGCTCGCTGTTGGCCCTGATCAGGCCGAACATGCCGATCATCGCCAGCGTCATCGCGACGACACCGACGACCGCGCCCACGTCGATCGCGCCGAACTCCCAGCGGTAGAGCCCGATGGCCACGACGACGACGGCCAGCGCCACGACCGCAGAGGTCCGCCGCGCCAGCAGTGCCATCACCGCGACGACCAGGAAGCTGATCGTGTAGAGGACGCCGCCGTCGCTTCCGCCCGCACCCAGCCCCGCGACCATCCCGACCCACAGCGCGGCCATGCCGACCACCGTCACCACCGACACGAGCCTGCGCCCGGCCCACATCGCGTAGTAGAGGCCGCCGCAGTACCCGGCGATGTAGGCGACGACATCGAGCACGAGCAGGACGCGCAGCAGCGTCGGGTGCTGCGAGACCGCCGCTGCGTACACCCACGGCAGCAGCAGCAACGACCAGCCCGCCGCGATCGGCAGCCACTTGCGCAGCGAAAGGTGCGTCGGGTCGACGGGACCGCCGTCGTCGCGTGCTCGCCCGAGTCCCCGTGCACGGGCCGTCATGGGCTCCACGCTAGACCCGCAGTGCGTCGCGTCGGTACCGGACGGCCACCAGCCCGCCCGCGACGACCAGCCACGCGAGCATGACCGCCATGCCCTGCAGCGGCACCGCCTCCCCGGTCGCCTGGCCCCGCGCGATCTCGGCGAGCCAGTAGCTGGGCAGCGCGTGGGCGACGGTCGCCAACGCCGAGGGCAGGATGCTCGCCGGGATGAGGACGCCGCCGAGCAGGCTGAACAGCAGCATCGTCACCGTCGACATGCCCTGCGCGGAGTCCTGCGTCGCGCTCATGCCGACCAGCAGGCCGATCGCCGCGAACGGCAGCACCCCGAGCCAGGCTGCGGCGCCGACGCGCACCCACTCGACCGCCGTCAGGTCGACGTGCTTGACGACGACGGCCACCAGGAACGTCAGCACCAGCGCGGGCAGCGCCACGAGCATCGCGACGGCCGCCTTCACCGCCAGGTACGCCCAGCCGGGCAACGGGGTGAGCCGCAGCTGGCGGTTCCAGCCGACCGCACGCTCCACGGCGACCCGCCCGCCGGTGCTGATCGACGCCGAGATCGCCCCGAAGGCGGCCATGTTCAGCATCAGCACGACGGTGACCGCCGTGGCGTCGGCCCCGGTGGCGTAGAGGCCGGAGAAGAGGAGGAAGTACACGACCGGGAAGCCGACCGTGAAGATCAGGAACCGCGGCGAGCGGAGGACCCGCCGCACCTCGGACGTGAGCAGGACTCCCATGGTTCAGGCTCCCTGGGTGACGGGCTCGGCGGCGGTCAGGGCGACGAAGGCGTCCTCCAGGCCGTGGGCGGCGACCTCGATGTCGCGCGCGGCGGGGTACGCGGCGAGCAGCGCCCGCAGCGCGGCGTCGGAGTCGGCACAGACCAGCCGCGTGCGCGGGCCCTGTGCGTCGACGTCGGTGACCCCCGGCAGGGCGGCCAGGCCGGCCGGGTCGGCCCCGGGGACGACCGCGCTGACGACCCGGCCCGCCGCCAGTGCCCGCACCGCCGCGACCGACCCGTCGGCCACGACGCGCCCGGAGCGCAGCAGCACGACGCGGTCGGCGAACTCCTCGGCCTCGGCGAGGTAGTGCGTCGCGAACAGGACCGTGCGCCCGTCGGCGGCGAGCCGGTGCATCGACGCCCAGAACTCGCGGCGGGCGGCGACGTCCATCGCGACGGTCGGCTCATCGAGGACCAGCAGGTCGGGGTTGCAGGTCAGCGCCACGGCGAACCGCACGCGCTGCTTCTGCCCACCGGAGAGCTTCCCGAAGCGGTTGTCCGCGATGTCGGTGATCCCGGTGCGCGCCATGACGTCGGCCGGGTCGAGCGGCGACGGGAAGAGCGCGGCCGAGAGCCGGACGAGCTCGCCCGGCGTGATGTCCTCTGGGAAGCCGCCGGACTGCAGCATCGCCCCGACCAGTCCCCGGTTCATCGCCTCGCGCGGCGTGCGGCCGAACAGCGCCACCTCGCCCGCGTCGGGCCGGGTGAGCCCGAGCAGGGTGTCGATCGTCGTCGACTTGCCCGCGCCGTTCGGCCCCAGCAGCGCGACGACCTCCCCGGGCGCGATCGTCAGGTCGAGGCTGTCGACCGCCCGGACCTGCCCGTAGCTCTTGGTGAGGTCGGTGATCCGGACGGCGGCGCCGACGTCGGTGGTCTGCGTCATGAACACGACCCTCGCCGGTGGCCGCCGCGCGGGCCGGGAGCGGACGTCACGAACCCCGGGTGACGGATGTCATGATCGGCTCCGGGAACTCGGCACGCGCCCCGTTCGTCCGATCTGTGACGGCCGAGCCGTCGACGTCACCCCGCCTGCCTCCGACCGACAGGACAATGGACCCCTCCCGAAGTACCGGCGGCGCCGTCGGGCGTCGTCCCCGTAGCTCCCCCGGCGGTCCTCGATGACCGTCCTCTCGATCCTCCTCGGCGTCGTCGTGGTCGTCGTCATCACCGCCGCGACCGGCTGGTTCGTCGCCCAGGAGTTCGCCTACACCGCAGTCGACCGGGCCCGGCTGCGCGCCAGGGCCGCCGACGGCGACACCGGTGCCGACCGGGCGCTGGCCATCACCCGCCGCACGTCGTTCGTGCTCTCCGGCGCCCAGCTGGGCATCACCGTCACCGGCCTGCTCGTCGGCTACGTCGCCGAGCCGATGATCGGCGACGGCATCGGTGAGCTGCTCGGTGGCGCCGGCGTCCCGCCGGGTGTCGGCTTCGCCCTCGGCACGGTCCTCGCGCTGCTGTTCGCGACGGTCGTGCAGATGGTGTTCGGCGAGCTGTTCCCCAAGAACCTCGCGATCGCCCGGCCCGAGCCGGTCGCCCGCCGCCTCGCGCTGTCGACGCGCATCTACCTGACCGTCTTCGGCCGGCTCATCGCGTTGTTCGACAAGGCCGCCGAGCTGCTGCTGCGCGCGTTGCGCATCGAGCCGGTGCACGACGTCGAGCACGCCGCGACGCCGCGCGACCTCGAGGCGATCATCGACGAGTCGCGCGACAGCGGCACGCTGCCCGTCGAGCTGTCCGCGCTGCTCGACCGCGTCCTCGACTTCGGCGACCGCACCGCGCGGGCGGCGATGATCCCGCGCCCCCGGGTCACGACGGTCCAGGCGGACGCGACCGTCGCCGACCTGGTCGCGACGATGGCGTCCGGGCACTCGCGGCTGCCCGTGCTGCGCGGGGACCCCGACGACGTCGCCGGCGTCGTCTGCCTGCGCGACGTCCTCGCGCTGGAGGCCACCGGCCGCGACGCCGCGACGGTGCGCGTCGCCGACGTCATGCGCCCGCCGTTGCTGGTCCCCGCGTCGCTCCCGCTGCCCGCCGTCCTCGCCCAGCTCCGCGACGCCGACGAGGAGTTCGCCTGCGTGCTCGACGAGTACGGCGGCCTCGCGGGTGTGGTGACCGTCGAGGACGTCGCCGAGGAGCTCGTCGGGGAGATCACCGACGAGCACGATCCCGCCGGCCTCGACGCCTCCGTCGCCGCCGACGACGGCTGGACCGTCCCCGGGTCGCTGCACGTCGACGAGGTCGAGCGGCTGGTCGACCACCCGCTGCCCGACGGCGACCACCAGACGGTGGGCGGGCTCGTCGTGAGCGCGCTGCAGCGGCTGCCCGAGGTCGGCGACGCCGTCACCGTCGTGCTGCCGCACCGGCCGGGCGCGGAGGAGGACGACCCCGTGGTGCTGCTGCACGCCGAGGTGCTGGTGGTGGAGCGCCGGGTGCCGTCGCGGGTCCGGCTGCGCCTGGCCGCGGCTCCCCGTGACGCGTCGACCGCGACGGTGGCCCGATGAGCGCGTGGGTGATCGTCGTGTCGGTGGCGCTCGTGGCGCTGTCGGCGTTCTTCGTCGCGATCGAGTTCGCGCTGGTCGCGGCGCGGCGCTACCGGCTGGAGGAGGCCGCGGAGACGTCGGCCTCCGCGCGGGCCGCGCTGCGCAGCGCACGCGACCTGTCGTTGCTGCTGGCGGGCTCGCAGCTGGGCATCACGCTCTGCACGCTGGCCCTCGGCGCGGTGACCAAGCCGGCACTCGACGCCGCGCTGGAGCCGGTCCTGACCGGTTGGGGGCTACCCGGGGCGACGGCCGGGGTGGTGTCGTTCGTGCTGTCGCTGATCGTCGTGACGTTCGTGCACCTCGTTGTCGGGGAGATGGCGCCGAAGTCGTGGGCCATCGCCCACCCCGAGCGGTCGGCGACCCTGCTGGCGCTGCCGATGCGCGGGTTCATGTGGCTGACCCGGCCGATCCTGGTGGTGCTCAACGGCATGGCGAACCGGTGCCTGCGCGCCGTCGGCGTGGATCCCGTCGACGAGATGGGCGCCGGGCGCGACCCGGCCGACCTGCGCGAGCTCGTCACGCACTCCGCGCGGGCGGGCGCGCTGGACGCCGAGCGTCGCGACCAGCTCGTCACGGCACTGGAGCTGCACCGCACGCCGCTGCGGGCGCTCGTGCGGCTCGACCCGGCCGGGGTCGCCGCGGACGACGACGCCGCCCGCATCCGTGCGGTGTCGCGGGAGAGCGGGCACCTGCGGCTGGTCGTCCGTGACGGGGACGTGCCGATCGGCGTCGTGCACGTCCGCGACGCGCTGGCCGCCGCCCCCGGCGCGACCGCGCGCGGCCTGATGCGCCCCGTGCTCACGCTGCCCGGCGACGTCACGGCGCACGCCGCGCTGGGCACGATGCGCGAGCGGCGGGCGCACCTCGCGCTGGTGTCCACCGACGGCCGGTTCGGCCTGGTCACGATGCGCGACATCGTCGACAGGCTGTTCCCGGCCGAGCAGGCGGCGGGCTGACCCGGCGGCCCGGCACGTGCCGGGCCGCCGGTGGCGTCAGCAGCCGAGCAGGCGCGCCGCGAGGTAGGATTCGACCTGGTCGAGCGCGATCCGCTCCTGCGACATGGTGTCGCGCTCGCGGATCGTCACCGCCTGGTCGGTGAGGGTGTCGAAGTCGACGGTGATGCAGAAGGGCGTGCCGATCTCGTCCTGGCGGCGGTAGCGACGGCCGATGGCGCCCGCGTCGTCGAACTCCACGTTCCAGTTCCTGCGCAGGGCCGCCGCGAGGTCGCGCGCCTTGGGCGACAGGTCGGCGTTGCGCGACAGCGGGAGCACCGCCGCCTTGACCGGCGCGAGCCTGCGATCGAGCCGCAGGACGACGCGCTTGTCGACGCCGCCCTTCGCGTTCGGCGCCTCGTCCTCGGTGTAGGCCTCGATGAGGAAGGCCATCATCGAGCGGCCGACACCCGCCGCAGGCTCGATGACGTACGGGCGGTACCGGGTGCCGGACGCCTGGTCGTAGAACGACAGGTCGACGCCCGAGTGGTTCGAGTGCGTCGTCAGGTCGAAGTCCGTGCGGTTCGCGATGCCCTCGAGCTCGCCCCACTCCTGGCCGGTGAACTCGAAGCGGTACTCGATGTCGACGGTGCGCTTCGAGTAGTGGGAGAGCTTCTCCTTCGGGTGCTCGTAGTGCCGCAGGTTCTCCCGGGCGATGCCCAGGTCGGTGTACCAGCGGGTGCGCTCGTCGATCCAGTACTGGTGCAGCTCCTCGTCGGTGCCCGGCTCGACGAAGTACTCCATCTCCATCTGCTCGAACTCGCGCGTGCGGAAGATGAAGTTGCCGGGGGTGATCTCGTTGCGGAAGCTCTTGCCCATCTGGCCGATGCCGAAGGGCGGCTTCTTGCGCGAGGTCGTCTGCACGTTGAGGAAGTTGACGAAGATGCCCTGCGCGGTCTCCGGGCGCAGGTAGTGCAGGCCCTCGTCGGTCTTCACCGGCCCGAGGTGCGTCTCGAGCATCATGTTGAAGTCCTGCGGCGGGGTGTACTGGCCGCGGGTGCCGCAGTTCGGGCACGGGACGTCGGACAGGTCGTCCTCGGAGGCGGTCTTGCCCGTCCGCTCGACGTACTCCTCCGCCAGCTGGTCGGCCCGGAAGCGCTTGTGGCAGCTCAGGCACTCGACCAGCGGGTCGTTGAACACCCCGACGTGGCCGGACGCGACCCACACCTGGCGCGGCAGGATCACCGAGCTGTCGAGGCCGACGACGTCCTCGCGGCCGGTGACCATCGTGCGCCACCACTGGCGCTTGATGTTCTCCTTGAGCTCGACACCCAGCGGCCCGTAGTCCCACGCCGAGCGGGTACCGCCGTAGATCTCGCCGGAGGCGAAGACGAATCCGCGGCGCTTCGCGAGCGCGACGATGGTCTCGATCTTGGCGGAGGTCGGCTTGCTGGCCACAGCTGGTATCTCCAGGAAGAGTCCCGAAACGGAAGTCCACAGCCTAGCCAGGCGCCGCCCGCCGCTCCCGGCACCCCTTCCCCCGCCGGCGGGCGCGGCGCGCGTCTTGTCCCGGCGTCGCGCGGATCGTGCGGTCGGCGCACGCCCAGCAGCCCGCGCGGCGGCCGCACAACTCGCGCGGCAGGCGGCACCGCCCCGGGTCAGGAGATGCCGAGAGCAGCGCGCAGGCGCGCCGCGACCGCGTCGAAGTCGGCCAGGTCGGCCCACGTCCACCGCACGACCCGCAGCCCGACCGCACGCAGGGCGTCCTCACGGCGCTTCTCCGCCCAGACGACGGCGGCGGCGTCGTCCCGCGAGCCGCGCGTGTACTTCACGCGACCGTCGAACTCGCCGACGACACGACGGGCGGGCCACCCGAAGTCGACCCTGCCGATCAGCCGACCGCCCCCACGGACCTCCCACTGCAACTCCGGCCTCGGCAGGCCGTGGCGGCGCAGCGCCACCCGGCTGCGCGACTCGCCCACGCTCTCGGCCCGTCCGTCCGCGAACTCGACCACGCGGCCCGCGGCCGTCGCACCGCACCGGTGCCGTGCCCGTCGACGCGCGTGGGCCAGGGACGCGGGCGCGACGAGACCCGCGCGGAGGGCGGCATCCGCCACGGCCACGGCCTGCTCGAACGGCTCGGTCCGGGCGATGTCGACGACGGTCCGGGCGACGGTCGTGGCGTGGCAGCCGGCGAGCAGCTCCGTCTCGTCGTCGGCGAGGCCGGTGCCGTGCAGGTGCAGGCGGGCGGACCGGCGAACCGAGCCGGGGGACGCGCGCGTGAGATGCACCCTGTCGAGGGGCACGTCCCACACCGGCAGACCGTGCAGCACGGCGGCCGACACGTGGCTCGCGGCGACGGGAATCCGCAACCGCGCGAGCGCCGCGCGGACCTCCAGGGCGTGTCTCGCCGCCCGGTCGATCCCCTCGGCCTCGGCGGCCGGGAGGTAGGCGCCCCGCGCGATCCGCACGAGCTCGCCCTTGGCACACCACCGGGCGAGCTCGTCGTCCGACACGCCTGCGGCCAGCAGGGCGGACCGGCTGGTCAGTCCGTGAACGTCCACACCTGCGACGGTGCCGCCGCCGGAGCTCCCCGGCCACCCCGACCACCGTCCCCTGTGGACAACTGCGCGGAGCCCACACCCGTCCCCAACCGCACCCGGCCCCCCTTGACAACCCCGCGCGCCCTTCCCGGCCACCGCGCGGCTCGTTCGTTCGCCGCTGCACCTGCAGGACGCGCCGCGTCCCCACAACCCGTGTGTATCGACACTCGCTTATATAAGGCGTGACTGTTAGAGTTCGGGGCGTGCACGCGTTCGACGTCCTCGGCGACCCGGTCCGGCGGCGCATCCTCGAGCTCATCGCCGACGGCGAGCGCAGCGCCGGGGAGGTCACCGCCACGGTGCGGGAGGAGTTCGGCATCTCCCAGCCGGCGGTGTCGCAGCACCTGAAGGTGTTGCGGGAGAACGGGTTCGCGAGCGTGCGGCCCGTCGGCACCCGCCGGCTCTACGCGGTGCGGCCCGAGGCGCTGCAGGAGGTCGACGTGTGGCTCGAACGTTTCCGCCGGTTCTGGACCCCTCACCTCGACGCGCTGGCGACCGAGATCGCCCGCGGCAGACGCGAACGGAGACAGCAGTGAACGACACGACGGACGTCCGACACGAGGTCAGCGCGGTGCGGCGCGCGATCGGCAGCAGGACGTTGGAGGCGGGCGAGGCCCGGGTCCTCACGATCAGCCGCGTCTACCCGACGACGCCTGCCGACCTGTGGGACGCCTGCACCGACATCGAGCGCATCCCCCGCTGGTTCCTGCCGATCAGCGGCGAGCTGAAGGTCGGCGGGAGCTACCAGCTCGAGGGCAACGCCAACGGCACGGTCGAGCGGTGCGACGCGCCGAACTCCTTCGCCGCGACCTGGGAGTTCGGCGGCGAGGTCAGCTGGATCGAGGTCGCGGTCACCGCGGAGGGCGACGGACACGCGCGGCTGACCATCGACCACATCGCCCACGTCGACGACGAGCGCTGGGCGATGTTCGGGCCCGGGGCGGTCGGCCTGGGCTGGGACCTGGGGCTCTACGGCCTCGGACTGCACATCGCCTCGGGCGAGCGCGTCGATCCCGAGGCCGCGCAGGCGTGGACGACCTCGCCGGAGGGCGTCGCGTTCCTGACCGCGGTGAGCGACGACTGGTGCCGCGCGTCGGTCGCCGCCGGCACGCCGGAGGATCAGGCCCGCCCGGCCGCCGAGCGCGTGACGGCGTTCTACACCGGCGCGGAACCACCGGCCGAGGGCTGACCGGCCCGGGACGGGGCCGTCACGCCAGGAGGCTCTCGTGCGTGACGGCCGCGCCGCCGGCGCCGCTCACCAGGGTCTCGAAGGTCGCGGGCTCGTCGGCGAGGGCCTCGGCGAGCAGCGGGACGACGTGCTCGCGCACGGGGAACGGCGAGAGCGCGCGGCGGTAGGCGTCGACGGAGGCGAACCGCACCTGCAGCACCCAGCGCGTCGGCTCCTCGATCGCCCGGCCGAGGTCGCCCCCGAGGCAGCCGGGCGCGGCCGTGAGCAGCTCGAGGGCCGTGCGCCCGCGCGCGAGGAAGGCGCCGGCGTCGGCCGGAGGGACGTCGAAGCGGCACACCAGCAGCACGAGGTGCGAATCTAGTCCTGTCGGGGCGCCTACCATGGGGGCCGGCCCGTACTGACAGGGACGAGGAACATGTCGATCACCACCGGCTCGGCCGCGAGCGCCGACGAGCACGTCGACCACGACGAGCGGACGAGCGTCGCGCCGGCCCCCGTCCGCACCCCCGACACCCTCGCCGCGGCCGGTGACCTCCTGCGTGCGCTGGCCGCGCCGGTGCGCATCGCGATCGTGCTGCAGCTGCTGGAGTCCCCGCGCTGCGTGCACGACCTCGTCGACGCGCTGGCCGTCACCCAGCCGCTGATCAGCCAGCACCTGCGGGTGCTCAAGTCGGCGGGGGTCGTGCGCGGGTCCCGGCACGGCCGCGAGGTCGTCTACTCACTGGCCGACGACCACCTCGCCCACATCGTCGTCGACGCCGTCGCCCACGTCGAGGAGGACGCGTGACCGATCCGCGGCCCGTGGTGCGGATGCGTTCGACGCGGCAGCGGGCCGCGGTGTCCGCGCTGCTCGACGAGCTCGACGACTTCCGCTCGGCCCAGGAGATCCACGACGCGCTGCGCCGCTCCGGCGAGGGCATCGGCCTGACGACGGTCTACCGCACACTGCAGGCGCTGGCCGACAGCGGCGAGGTCGACGTGCTGCGGATGGGCGGCGGCGAGGCCGTCTACCGTCGGTGCGGCACCGGCGAGCACCACCACCACCTGGTCTGCCGGCAGTGCGGGACGGCGGTGGAGATCGACGGGCCCGACGTCGAACGCTGGGCCGACAAGCTCGCGGCCGAGCACGGGTTCACCGAGGTGAGCCACACCGTCGAGATCTTCGGCGTCTGCCGCGACTGCGCGGGGACCGCCGCCCGGCGCTGACCACGGCGGGCGGCGACGTCCGTAGGGTGGCGTCGTGCCCTTCCAGCCACCCGCCCCGCACCCGTCGGGCGCCCGGCCGCCTGCCATCCCGCCCGAGCTCGTGCCCAACCACGTCGCGCTGGTCATGGACGGCAACGGCCGCTGGGCCAACGCCCGCGGGCTCCCCAGGATCGAGGGCCACCGCCGGGGCGAGGCGTCGCTGATGGACGTCGCCCGCGGGTGCATCGACATCGGCGTGAAGTGGCTGTCCGCCTACGCGTTCTCGACGGAGAACTGGAAGCGCTCACCCGACGAGGTCCGCTTCCTGATGGGCTTCAACCGCGACGTGATCCGCCGCCGGGTCGACGAGATGCACGCGATGGGCGTGCGCGTCCGCTGGGCCGGCCGGCGCCCGCGGCTGTGGCGCAGCGTGATCCGCGAGCTCGAGGTCGCGGAGGAGAAGACCCGGCACAACGACGTCCTCACCCTGACGATGTGCGTCAACTACGGCGGGCGGGCCGAGATCGCCGACGCCGTGCGGCAGATCGCCCGGCTCGTCGCCGAGGGCAGGCTCAAGCCCGACAAGATCGACGAACGCACGATCGCCCGGTACCTCGACGAGCCGGACATGCCCGACGTCGACCTGTTCGTACGCAGCTCCGGCGAGCAGCGGACGTCGAACTTCCTGCTCTGGCAGTCCGCCTACGCGGAGATGGTCTTCCTCGACACGCTCTTCCCGGACTTCGACCGTCGCCACATCTGGGAGGCGATCGAGATCTACGCGCGGCGCGACCGCCGGTTCGGCGGGGCGGTCGACAGGTCCGAGGGGGCGGGCGCGTGACCGACATCGCCGACATGCTCGATCTCGCCCGGCGGGCACTGGAGCGCTTCCACGAGGTGCAGGTCGACGACGACGGGGCGGTGACGTTCGTGCACGGGGCCGTGCCGTGCGTCGTGCAGGGGCTCGAGCTCGAGGAGGGCCTGCCCGTCCTCAACGTCACCTGCGTCGTGGCCTGGGACCTGTCGCTGGAGCTCGACGTGCCCACCCGCGTCGCGATGGGCGCGGGCGAGGGCCTGTTCGGGACCCCCCGCGTCGTGCGCGGGGACAACGGCTGGGACGTGACGTTGCGCTACGCCTTCCCCGTCGCGGGCCTGCAGGAGAAGCCGCTGGGGACGCTGCTGATGCTCGTCGCGGGACACGCCTCGGCCCTGCGCGCCGAGCTGGTGGACTGAGCCGCAGCCGCGGTCCTGTCGGAGCGGGCGCGCCCGCGGCAGCGCCGCGACCCGTGACGAGCAGCCGCCGGCGGCTCCTTCCTACCCGGGGACGTCCGCGAGCAGCCAGGACACCTCGACGGACAGCTGGGCGGGGTCGTCACGGTGCGGGCCGTAGACCTCCCAGCGCGACCCCGCCGGCTGCCGACCCGCTGCGCGGCACCAGGTCCCGAGGGCCCGATGGGCGGCGCCGAGCCCGGTGTAGGGCCCGCGGTGGACCGTCGTCGCGACCGGCCCGGCCGGAAGACCGGACGCCACCACCCGGCCCGACGGTAGTACTCCGCCCGGCGCCAGGACGCCGACCTCGATGTGCAGCCCGGCGACGGTGTCGCGGTAGAGCATGACGTTGCGGCAACCGCTCACGACCCCCGCGGAGCGGAGGAGGGCCCAGACCTCGTCGAGCAGCCCCGGCCACACCTCGGAGACGCGCTCCGGGCTGGTCAGCACCGCGACGACGAGCGTCGGCCTGCCCCCGACCCGCTCCTCGACGACCACTCGCCCATCGTGGCCCGTGCCGGTGCGCGGCGGAACCTGCCCGCCGCCGGTGCCGTTGGTGCGGGTCCGGGACGGCGCAGGGAGCCGCCCCGGACCCGAGTTCGCGGGTCAGGCGTCGATGTGCACGAGCGGCAGCGAGCTCAGCTGCGCGGGGTTCATCGCGGATGCCGCTGCCAGCACCTTCTGCTGGGCCTCCTGCATCCGCGCGTCGAGCAGCCCGGACAGCCCGTAGGCGATCCGGCCGAGCTGGCGGACGGCGGTGTCGTCGACGATCGGCTGGGTTGCCGACACGACGGCGACACCCGTCGGGGCGCCCGCGTTGTTCTGGGCGACGCCGACGGTGAACGTCTCGCGGGGGTTGGTGTGCCGGGAGGCGTAGTGGTCGCGGAGCTTCTTGATCAGCCCGTGGAACTCGCCGACCTGGCCGTCCATCTTCAGCTCGGCCAGATCCGCGTCCTTCAGCACCTCGGTGCGGCCGGAGAAGCACCGCACGTAGGCGACGAGCGCGCCCGTCCAGAGCGCCTCGACGACGACGGGCTCGGGGTTGTTCGCGAGCGTCGACACCAGGTGCTCACAGCACTGCAGCACGTACTGCAGGTCCTCGAAGACGGCGGCCATCTTCGTCAGCTCCGCCGACTCCGGGGTGTCCATGCGCCGTACCGACGCCGGGGCCTCCTCGGTGTCGGTCGCGCCGGTCGTCCCGTTCGTGTCGGCCACATTGCCCCCTGCTGATCGTGCACTGCACTGCGTGAGGCCGCAGGCTAACCCCGGAACCGGACAGCGGCGATCTCGATATGAGACGCCCGTCACGGCGATCTTCGGCTCGTGAGCGGCTCACAGGGGGGCGCGGCGCTCCACCAGGGGCAGTGAGCGGAGCTGGCGTTCCAGGTGCCACTGCAGGTGCGCCGCGACCAGGCCGGAGGTGTCGCGGCGGGTCGTGGGCGCCGAGGCGTCGGCGGCGTCCCAGTCGCCGTGCAGGAGCGCGTCGAGCAGCGTGAACGTCTCCGCGGAGGGCAGCACCGAGCCCGGCGGGCGGCACCGCGGGCACACCGCTCCCCCGCCGGCGACGCTGAACGCGCGGTGCGGGCCAGGCTCGGCGCACTTGGCGCACTCCGTGATCGCCGGCGCCCATCCGGCGTGGCTCATGGCGCGCAGCAGGAACGCGTCGAGGACGAGCGAGGGGTCGCGCTCGCGGCCCGCCATCGCCCGGATCGCACCGACGAGCAGCAGGTAGACCCGCAGCGCCGGCTCGCCCTCCTCGGAGACGAGCCGGTCGGCGGTCTCGAGGATCGCGCAGCCCGCCGTGTAGCGGCCGTAGTCGTCGACGATGCCGGCACCGAACGCGTCGACCGTCTCGGCCTGCGTGACGACGTCGAGGCTGCGGCCGGTGTAGCACTGCACGTCGACGTGGTTGAACGGCTCGAGCCGGGCCCCCCAGCGCGACCGGGTGCGGCGCACGCCCTTGGCGACGGCGCGCAGCTTCCCGTGCCGGCGCGTCAGCAGCGTGACGATCCGGTCGGCCTCGCCCAGCTTCTGCACGCGCAGCACCACCCCGGTGTCGCGGTACAGCCCCACCGGGCGAGCGTACGTGGCGCGCCGCGGCCCGTCGCCCACCGCGCCGCGCCCGTGTACGACGATCCTCCCGTGTCCGAACCCACGCAGTCCCGGCCCACCGAACCCGACGACGCCGAGCGCGCCCGGACGCTGCTGGCCGCGACGTCGTCGGCGCTGCTGTCGACGATCGCCCTCGACCCGCCGGGCACACCGTTCGGGTCGGTCGTCGCGCACGCGGGCGACGACGCCGGCCGCCCCCTGCTGTGCCTGTCCGACCTCGCCGAACACAGCCGCAACCTGGCCGCGGACGGCCGGGCGTCGCTGCTGGTCACCGACGTCGGCGTCGGCGATCCCCTGGACCGCGCGCGGGCGACGCTGCTGGGGGTCGTCACCCGGCTCGACGGGGCCGCGGCGGCCGCCGCGCTGGAGCGCTACCGCGCCGCGCATCCGCACGCCGGGTTCACCGGGTTCCACGACTTCCGGATGTACCGCCTGGACGTCACGGCGGTGCGGTTCGTCGGGGGCTTCGCCCGGATGAGCTGGGTCGACGCCGCCGCCTACGCCGCGGCCCGGCCCGACCCGCTGCTGGCGCACCGCGACGGGATCCTCGACCACATGAACTCCGACCATGCCGACGCGCTCGTCGACATCAGCCGGGTGCTCGGTGGGCAGCCGGACGCGGAGTCGGCGCTGATGACCGGCGTCGACCGTTACGGGTTCGACGTGCACGTCACCGGGCCCGGCGGCGCCGGCGCGACGGCGCGGATCCCGTTCGGCGCCACCGCCGACACCCCGGGCGAGGTCCGCGACGCCCTGGTCCGGATGGCCCGTCACGCGCGGCCCGTCGAGGAATAGGATCGGTGGTCCACGCCACCCGAGGAGCGCGATGTCGCAGGACCAGTCCGGAAACGACCCGACGGCGGCGTCGCGCGACGCGCACGGCTCGCCGGCGCAGGACCCGACGGCGACGCCGTGGGGCACCACGGGCGACCCGGTGAGCTTCGAGAAGAAGGCGTCGCACGACGACGCGACGACCTCGATCCCCGGCCCGGGGCCGACGCCGGGCTGGGACCCCAACGCCTACCAGAACCCGTACGGCCAGAACCCGTACGGCCAGGACCCCTACGGCGGCCCCGGGTCCGCGCAGCCCGGCTACGGCGCTCCGCAGCAGGGCTGGGACCCCAACGCGTACCCGCCCCCGGGCTACGGGCAGCAGTACCCCGGCTACGACCAGCAGGCCGCCTACGGCGCCTACCCCGCCTACCAGCAGCCGGCGTATCCCGTCCAGCCGCCGACGAACACCATGGCGATCCTGTCGCTGATCTTGGCGTTCGTCTTCCCGGTGCTCGGCCTGGTTTTCGGGTTCGTCGCGAAGAGCCAGATCCGGTCCAGCGGCGAGTCCGGGGACGGCCTCGCGATGGCCGGGATCATCATCAGCGTCGTGTTCATCGCGCTGTTCGTGCTGTTCTTCGTGTTCATCTTCGGGATCATCGGCGCGGCCGCGTCGTCGGTCCCCTACAACTGACGCGCTCGGGGCCCCGGACGACCGAGGCCCCGCGGCGTCCTCAGAAGCCGAGCTTGCGCAGCTGGCGCGGATCGCGCTGCCAGTCCTTCGCGACGGTCACGTGCAGGTCCAGGTAGACCTTCACCCCGAGCAGTGCCTCGATCTGCCGACGGGCGGCGCTGCCCACGTGCCGCAGCCGCTCCCCGCCACGCCCGATGACGATGCCCTTCTGGCTCTGCCGCTCGACGTAGATGGTGGCGTGCACGTCGAGCATCGGGGAGTCCTTCGGGCGGTCCTCGCGCTCGATCATCTCCTGCACGACGACCGCGATCGAGTGCGGCAGCTCGTCGCGCACGCCCTCGAGTGCGGCCTCCCGGACCAGCTCGGCGACGAGGATCTCCTCGGGCTCGTCGGTGAGCTCGCCGTCGGGGTAGAGCGGCGGCCCCTCGGGCAGCCGGGCCACCAGCAGGTCGGCCAGCAGCCCGACCTGGAAGCCGTCGACCGCCGAGACCGGCACGACCTCGGCGAACCCGATGTCGAGCGCCGTCAGCTCGGTGAGCCGCTCGGCGACCTGTTCCGGCTTCGCGAGGTCGGTCTTGGTGACGACGCCGAGCACCGGGGTCCGCCCGGCCACGGCCTTCATCTCGGCGGCGATGAACTCGTCACCACGGCCGACGGGCACGTCCGCGGGCACGCAGAACCCGATGACGTCGACCTCGGCCCAGGTCTCGCGGACCAGGTCGTTGAGCCGGGACCCGAGCAGGGTGCGTGGCTTGTGCAGCCCCGGGGTGTCGACCACGACGAGCTGCGCGTCGGGCCGGTGCACGATGCCGCGGATGGCGTGCCGGGTCGTCTGCGGCTTGCTCGACGTGATCGCGATCTTCTGCCCGAGCAGCGCGTTGGTCAGCGTCGACTTGCCGGCGTTGGGCCGGCCGACGAAGCAGGCGAAGCCGGAGCGGTGGTCGTCGGGCCAGGTGCCGAAGCCGGTCACGCGGCGGCCCGCCCGGTCAGCGGCCCGAGGGTCTCGCCCGTCAGGCGCTGCAGGATCTCGCGACCGATGGGCAGCGCCGCGGTCGCGGCCGGCGACGGCGCGTTGAGCACGTGCAGCACGGCACCGTCCCCGTGGCCCTGCTCGACGAACAGGAAGTCGTCGACCAGCGACCCGTCGGGCCGGACGGCCTGCGCGCGGACGCCGGCACCGGCCGGGGACAGGTCCTCGGCCCGCACCTCGGGCAGCATCCGCTGCAGCCGCCGGACCATCGCCTTCGGCGAGAGGGATCGGCGCACCTCGCCGAGGCCGTAACGCCAGTGCCTGCGGGCGAGACCGATCGTCCCGGAGTAGGCCAGCGAGCCCAGCAGCTCCTTGGGCTTCACCACACCCCACGAGTAGCCCTCCCGGGCCATCGCGAGGACGGCGTTGGGGCCGGCGTGGACGTGCCCGTCGATCCCGCGGGTGGCGTGCACGCCCAGGAACGGGAACGCCGGGTCGGGCACCGGGTAGATCAGGCCCTTGACCAGCTCGGCGGCCGACTCGGAGAAGCCTGCGTACTCGCCGCGGAACGGCACGATCCGCACGCCGGGGTCGGCACCCGCGGCCCGGGCCAGCTCGTCGCCGCGCAGGCCCGCGCAGACCACGACCTGACGGCCGAGGACGTCGCCGCCGACGGTGCGCACCACGACGTCGGACGCCCGGCGGGCGATCCCGGTGACGGCGCGGCCGGTGTGCACCTCGCCGCCCTCCTTGCCGACCAGCTCGCCGATCTTCTCCGCGATCAGCCGGAAGTCGCAGATGCCCGTCGACGGCACGTGGAGCGCGGCGAGCCCGCGCACGTGCGGCTCGTGGGTCCGCATGCCCGCCGCGTCGAGCTCGTGGGTCTCGACGCCGTTGGCCTTCCCGCGGCGGGCCAGCTCGGCCATCCGCGGCAGTTCGTCGGGCTCGGTCGCGACGACCAGCTTGCCGCTCACCCGGTGCGGCAGGTCGTGCGCGCGGCAGAAGGCGACGGTCTCCGCGCAGCCCGCGACCGCCAGCCGGGCCTTCGCCCCGCCCGGGGCGTAGTAGAGCCCGGAGTGGATCACGTTGGAGTTGCGGCCGGTCTGGTGGTCGGCCAGCCGCGGTTCGCGTTCCAGCACCACGACCGACCGGCCGGTGCGGACGACCGCGTGCGCCGTGGCCAGGCCGACGATGCCGCCGCCGACGACGACCACGTCGGCACGCGGCGTCGGCGGCAGCGCCGCGGGAGCGTTCACTCCGACGCCTCTGCCGTCCCGGCCGCTTCGGGGGCCAGCACGCGCACGACGGCGCCCGACGCGTCGGCCAGGATCACCGGCGCCGCGGGGGCGAGGTCGCGGACGGCCGCGACCGAGGCGTCGTCGACGGCGTCGGACGTGCTGACGACGGCCGCGGCCTCGAGGCCCGGCGCGCCGCTGGACACCGCTGCGGCCACGGCGGCCTGCAGCGCGGTGAGCTGCAGCGACGGCAGCCCGACGGTCGCGGCGGCGTAGGTGCGACCGTCGGTGTCGCGGACCGCGGCCCCCTCGGCGGCGCCGGTGCGCGCCCGCGACGAGCGGGCCAACGTGACGATCTTGGCGTCCTCAGGATCGAGGTCGGACATCGGTTCCTTCCCGACGGGTGGCACTTCCGCCCGTCCCGGTGCGTGCGTCGTGGGTCGGGTCGTGCCCGTTGCCGCCGGCCGCCGAGGACTCGCCGGAGCGGTCCGCGACGCCGTCGGGCAGCTCCGGTGGCGTCCCGTCGCCGGCGACGCGGTCGTCCCGGCCCGGCTCGGTCCGGCGCCGGTCCTCGCGCGACGGCGGCAGCTGCAGGGGCAGGTCGGCGTCGGGGTCGACCGGGCTGACCAGCACCGTCGTGATCCGGACCCGGCCACGCGCGTCCTTGCCGCCCTCGGCGAGCAGATGCAGCCCGGCGATCTCGGTCTCCGCCCCGGGCAACGGGACCTTGCCCAGCCGCTGCGCGAGCAGGCCGCCGACGGTGTCGACGTCGGCCGCCTCCAGCTCCAGCGTCAGCGGCGAGTTCCCGTCGTCGTCGACGCCGACGGCGAACAGCTCCCCGAAGTCCTCCACCGGCAGCCGCGCCGCCACCCGGACGCGGCGGGCGTCGAGCTCCTGCACGGGCGCGATCTCGTCGGCGTCGTACTCGTCGCTGATCTCCCCGACGATCTCCTCGAGGATGTCCTCGATCGTGACGACGCCCGCGGTGCCGCCGTACTCGTCGACGACGATCGCCATGTGGTTGCGGCTGCGCTGCATCTCCTTGAGCAGCTCGTCGACCTGCTTGCTGTCGGGGACGAACGTCGCGGGCCGCATGACGTCGACGAGTTGCGCGTCGGCGGTGCCGCGCACGCCGTGCTGTGCGGCGACCAGGTCCTTCAGGTAGGCGACGCCGATGACGTCGTCGATCCCGTCGCCGAGTACCGGGATGCGCGAGTAGCCGCTCTTGAGCGCGAGCCGCACCACCTTGTCGACGGGGGTGTCGCGGTCGGCCCACACCACGTCCGGCCGCGGGACCATGACCTCGCGGGCCAGCGTGTCGCCCAGCTCGAACACGGAGTGGATCATCTGCCGCTCGTCCTCGTCGACGACGCCGCGGGTGCTGGCCATGTCGACCAGCTCGCGCAGCTCGACCTCCGAGGAGAACGGGCCCTCGCGGAAGCCCGGCCCCGGGGTGATCGCGTTGCCGACGACGATCAGCAGCGTCGCGAGCGGCGACAGCAGGGTCGCCAGCGCGCGGATCGGGATCGCGACGATCAGCCCGACGCGGTACGGGTGCTGACGGCCCAGCGTGCGCGGGCCCACGCCGATCAGCACGTAGCTGACGACGACCATGATGACCGCGGCGAGCAGCAGGCCCAGCCACGGGGTGCCGATGCTGCGGGCCAGCGCGACCGCCAGCAGCACGGTCGCCGCGGTCTCGCAGATCAGCCGCAGCAGCAGGAGCAGGTTGACGTGGCGGGGGCGGTCGGCCACCACCCGGGAGAGCGCCCGCGCCCCCGGACGGCCCGCGCGGACGAGCGCGTCGACGCGGGCGCGCGACACCGAGCCGAGCGCGGCGTCGGCGGCGGCGAAGACACCGGCCAGCGGCACCAGCAGCACGACGATGACGATCATCGTGACGGTGCTGCTCACCCCGTCAGCCGTCCTCGAGCCCGGCGGTGCCGAGGACCCGCGCGTCGGTGCGGCGCTGGGCCTCCTCGCGGGCGACCCGCTCGCGCGCCGCCCGCCACTCCGCCAGCAACCGGTCCTGCAGGGAGAACATCTCGCGCTCCTGCTCCGGCTCCGCGTGGTCGTACCCGAGCAGGTGCAGCACGCCGTGGACGGTGAGCAGGTGCAGCTCGTCGGGCAGCCCGTGGCCGGCCTTGCGGGCCTGCTCGCGGGCGAACGCCGGGCAGAGCACGACGTCGCCGAGCAGGGCCGGGCCGATGTCGGGCGCGTCGGGACGGCGGGTCTCCTCGGCCAGCTCGTCCATCGGGAACGCCATGACGTCGGTGGGGCCCGGCTCGTCCATCCAGCGCTCGTGCAGCTCGCTCATCGCCTCCGTGGTGACGGCGGTGATGGCCAGCTCGACGGCCGGGCTGACGCCCATCGCGTCGAGCGCGAAGCGGGCCACGGACACGATCAGCGACTCGTCGACGGCGATGCCGGACTCGTTCGCGACCTCGATACTCACTCGGTTCCCCTGCGCCTGGTGCCCGGGACCGACCGTCCCGGTACTCCGAGGGTAGTCGGGGGCGCGGAAGTCCCGATCGCCGCATCCGCCGATCGGGACCGCGCCCCGGTCGGTCAGCGCCGGCCGCGGCGCCGCTGGTCGGGACCGGTGCGGGGGGCGCTGGCGAGGCCACGCCGCTCGTTGGCCGCGTCGAAGCGGGCGTAGGCGTCGACGATGTCGCTCACCAGCCGGTGCCGCACCACGTCGGTGCTGGTCAGCTGGGCGAAGTGCACGTCCTCGACGCCGTCGAGGATGTCGCGCACGACCTGCAGCCCGGAGCGGGTGCCGCCCGGCAGGTCGATCTGCGTGACGTCGCCGGTCACGACGATCTTCGAGCCGAACCCCAGCCGCGTCAGGAACATCTTCATCTGTTCCGGCGTGGTGTTCTGCGCCTCGTCGAGGATGATGAACGCGTCGTTCAGCGTGCGCCCGCGCATGTAGGCCAGCGGCGCGACCTCGATCGTCCCGGCGGCCATCAGCTTGGGGATGGACTCCGGGTCGATCATGTCGTGCAACGCGTCGTACAGCGGGCGCAGGTACGGGTCGATCTTCTCGTAGAGCGTGCCCGGCAGGTACCCGAGCCGCTCCCCCGCCTCGACGGCCGGCCGGGTCAGGATGATCCGGTTGACGACCTTGGCCTGCAGCGCCTGCACCGCCTTGGCCATCGCCAGGTACGTCTTGCCCGTACCGGCGGGGCCGATGCCGAAGACGATCGTGTGCGAGTCGATCGCGTCGACGTAGCGCTTCTGGTTCAGCGTCTTCGGCCGGATCGTCTTGCCCCGCCGCGACAGGATGTCGAGGCTCAGCACCTCCGCGGGCGACTCGCCCATCCGCTCCCGGTCGGCCGCGTTCTCGTCGGACAACATCTCGACGGTGCGCCGGACCGTGTCCTTGCCGACCTGCTGGCCGCGCTGGGCCAGCGTCACCAGCTCGGTGAACACACGCTCGGCGAACGCCACGTCGGCCGGCTCGCCGGACAGCGTGAGCTCGTTGCCCCGGACGTGGACGTCGGCGTCGAGGAGCTCCTCGGCGGCGCGCAGGCTCTCGTCGCGCGAGCCCAGCAGGGCCAGCAGCGCGGTGTCCGGCAGAGCCATCCTGGACTGGACTGCGTTCGGCTCGGTTCCGGTCAAGTCTCGTGCCGCCTGCTCTCTGCTCGCCCCGCCTCGGCGGGTCCTCTGCTCCACGGCCGCCGGACGACGCTCCCCGGCGCCGCCCCTGCGACGCCGCCGCTGCCCGGCGACGAGGCGATGCTACCGCCGGGCACCGACAGTCCGCCGTGCGATTACGGGCCGCGCGGCGAGCGGTCGGGCACTACCGGAGCAGCTTGGAGACCTCGCGGAACCGGGGATGGTGGGAGTCGCGCATCCACTCGAACAGGACCATCTCGGTGGTCACGACCTCGGCGCCGTGCTCACGCGCCCGCTCCAGCGCCGCCGCCCGGTCGCTCGGCCGCCGCGACCCGACCGCGTCGGCGACCAGCACCACCCGCACGTCGCGCTCCCGCAGCGCGATCACCGTCTGCAGCACGCAGACGTGCGCCTCGGCACCCGCCACGACGACCTCGTCGCGGCCGGGGGGCAACAGCATGTCGAAGCCCGGCTCGGCGACCGCGGAGAACGCGGTCTTGGGCATCACGAGCTGCGGGAACGCCGCCAGCTCCGGCACCGTGGGGCCGAGCCCCTGCGGGTACTGCTCGGTCGCCGCGACGGGCACGTCGAGCAGGTCGGCGGCCTCGGCGAGCAGCGCGGCGCGCCCGACGACCGCCTGCCCGTCGTCGATCGCGGGCATCAGCCGCTCCTGCAGGTCGACGAGCAGCAGGATGGACCGGGACGCGGTGACCAGCACCCGGCAACCCTAACGGCCGACCCGGCCGCGGGGGCCGCCCGAGGCCCCGAGCCCGCCGCACCCTCACGGTCCTGAATCCGCGTCGGGACAGCGGTGAGGTCGCGCTCGAGGGGTCAGTGCCCGCGGAACGCCTCCGCGAGCCACCACGAGCCGCCGTCCGAGGCGATCTTCGCGTCGACGAGCAGGGGCCTGGCGCGAGGGCCCGCGACCCACGCGCGGACGCCGTCGAGGTCGCCGGGCGCCCGGACCGTCACCGCGTCGAAGCCGTAGCCGCGACCGATCGCGGCGATGTCGGTCTCCGGGAAGACGACGGTGGCCAGGTCGTCGCCGTGCGGGCCGAAGTGGTGGACCTCGGCGCCGTAACCACGGTCGTCGTAGACCACGACCACCATCGCCAGCCCGAGCCGCGCGACGGTCTCCAGCTCGGCGGCGGCCATCAGCGCGCCGCCGTCGCCGAGCGCGGCGACCACGAGCCGGTCGGGTCGCGCGAGCGCCGCGCCGATCCCGGTGAACAACCCGAGGCCGATCGACTGGAAGCCCTGCGTGAAGCAGAACCCCGCCTCGTCGGGAACGTCGAGGTAGGCGGCGGGGTAGCCCATGAAGTTGCCCGAGTCGACGGTGACGGTGCGCTCGGCGGGCAGCACGTCGTCGAGCAGCGTGGAGAGCACGCGCGGGTCGATGCCCTCGGGACCGGTGAGGTCGGGCGGATCCAGCGGCACGTCGCGCCAGCGGCCCTCGGCCGCGATCCGGGCCCGCACCTCGGTGGTGCGGTAGCCGGGGCGGTCGGCGCCGTCGAGCGCGACGGCGACGTCGGCGGCGGTCGCCGCCACGTCGCCCAGGACCCCCAGGTCGACGGGGCGATGCGCACCGAGCGCGTCGGCGTCGAGATCGACCTGCACGACGGTGGCGTCGGCGCCGATCAGCGCGCCGTGCCGCATCGTCCACATGGTGAGGGCGCAGCCCCACCCCACGACGACGTCGGCGGCCGAGATCAGCTCGGCCGCGAGCGGGGTGGCGAACCCGCCCGAGATGCCCAGCGCCCACGGATCGCCGGTGAACAGGCCCGACGCGACCGCCGACGTGGCGAGCAGCGCCCCGCAGCGCTGGGCGAGCGCGGCGAGCTGCGGGCCGGCCGCCCGCGCCCCGCGGCCGGCGACGAAGACCGGGCGCCGGGCGCCGGCGAGGACCGCCGCGAGCGCGGACACCGCCTCCGCGGCCGGGCGCGGCGGCGGGAGCGGGACGACCTCGGGAACCTGCAGGTCGGCGAGCGTGCCCAGGTCGGGCACGGTGCCGGCCTGCACGTCGAGCGGCAGGTTGAGCACGACGGTGCGGCGCTGCTCGACGGCCGTCCGGTACGCCCGGACGGTGTCGGCGAGCGCACTGCCCGGACTGTGCACCCGCTCCGCGACGGCCCCGACGGCCGTGACGAGCGCGTCCTGGTCGATGCGGAAGTTCGACCGGACGGCGGCGCCGCCGGTGTCGGCCGCGAGCACCAGCATCGGGGTGCGGCTCTTCGCGGCCTCGGTGATGCCCGTCATCGCGTTGGTGAGACCGCAGCCCTGGTGCACCGACAGGGCGGCGGGCACGCCCGTGGTGCGCGAGTACGCGTCGGCCGCCGTGGCCGCGCCCGCCTCGTGCCGGGTCGCGGTGAACGGCACGCCCGCGGCGCGCAGCGCGTTGGTGACGTGGAAGTTGCCGCTGCCGATGACGCCGAAGGCGTGCCCGACCCCGAGCCGGCCCAGCACCGTGCCGACGAGCTCGGCGACGGTGACGGTCATCTCTCCACCAGCGCCAGCACCCTGGCCGGGCTGCCCGAGCCCGTGACGATCGGGAGCGGGCCGGCTACCAGCACCGCACCCATCGGCGGCAGGGTGGCCAGGTTCTGCAGCTGGGTGAGCCCGTACTTGCCCGCGCCGAGCAGGAACGAGTGGCACGGGAACGGCGGCTCGAAGCCGTGCGCGGCCCCCGCGTCGGTCCCGACGGTCTCCACGCCGACCCCCAGCAGCGCCGTCTCCTCGGCCAGCCAGCGCGCGCAGGCCACCGACATCCCGGGGGTGTGCGGACCCGTCTCGTCGGCGTTGAGGAACGCGGCGGCGTCCTCGGCGCGGGCGTCCCAGCCGGTGCGGTAGAGCAGCCATCCCCCGTCGGGCAGCGGGCCGTGCTCGGCCGTCCAGGCCTGCACGTGCTCGACCTCGAGCAGGAAGTCGGGATCCGCGGCGGCCCGCGCCGAGAAGTCGAGCACGACCGCCGGCGCGACCAGCTTGTGCGCCGGGACCTGCGAGACGTCCTCGCCCTCGCGGCCGGTGACCCAGTGGACGGGCGCGTCGAAGTGCGTGCCGGTGTGCTCACCGGTGTGGATGTCGTTCCAGTACCAGGCCGGGCCGCGCTCGTCGTACCGGCTGATCTCCGACAGCGAGAACGGGATCGTGTTCGCGAACGGGGGCGGCAGCTGCAGCACCGGCGTCCCCGGGTGCAGCGGCGCCGTCAGGTCGACGACCTCGATCCGCCTCTCGCGCAGCGCGGCGAGCAGGTCCTGCAGCACGGCCATGAGCTGTCCCGTCTGCCGCGCGCGGTCGGGCGCCGCCGCGGCGCCGCCCACGCTATGACGATGATCGTGTCGCGCGGAACCCCCGCCCGCGGCGCCTGTGGACAACTCGCCGGACCGCCACCGGACCGTCAGGAACAGAGCCGTTCGACCGCCGCCGCGCACTCGCCCCACGCCGCGGTCGACGGGTCGATCACCGCGAAGTGGTCGACGCCGGGCAGCACCACGAGCTCCACGGGGTCACCCGCGGTCCGCGCCGCGGCGGCGTAGCGCTCGCTCTGCCGCAGGGGGACGTTGACGTCCTCGTCGCCGTGCACGCACACCACCGGCACCCCCACGGGCAGCCGGGCCGCGGGCGAGGCCAGGGCGTAACGGTCGGGGACGTCGTCGGGGCCGCCGCCGAGCAGGTCGTCCACCGCGCCGCTGCCGACCTCCCGGCGGGCCGCGTCCTCGAGGTCCAGGACCCCCGCCTGGCTGACCGCGCCACGCAGCCGGACGCGCGGCCCGGCTCCCGGCGCGCCCGCCGGCAGCCCGGGGCGCGCGGCCAGCCACGCCGCGAGGTGCCCGCCCGCGGAGTGGCCGAGCGCGACGACGCGCTCGAGGTCGATCCGCCCCGCCGCCACGGCGCCGCCGTCGCTGCCCGTCAGGTCGCCGAGCAGGTCCACGGCCGCGGCGAGGTCCTCGAAGGTGGCGGGCCAGCCACCGCCCAGCCCGACCCTGCGGTACTCGACGTTCCACGCCGCGAACCCGGCCGAGGCCAGCGTCGTCGCGAGCGGACGGCCGAGCGCGAGGTCGTAGCGGGCGCGCCAGAACCCGCCGTGGACGACGACGACCGTGCCGCGCACGTCGACGCCGTCGGGCGGCAGGCTGAGCTCGCCGAACTGGGACGGGTCGCTGCCGTAGGCCAACCGGATGGGTGTGCTCACACGGAGATCATCGCCGGTCGGCGGGAGGCCGGGCGGACGGGGATGCCACGCCGCGATGAATGTGGGGGGACACCCACCGCGGCGTGGCGCCGCCGGACGAGGGGACTCTCCGGCGGGCCCGACGGGTGTGCGCCACCCGCGTTCTTCCCGGCCGCGCGACCGACCGGAAGTTGCGCGAAATATAGCCCCACGTCCGCGACGGCGGGACATTCGTCACCCGGATGCCAGCCGAGGTCGCACGGTCAGCCGTGTGGGGTCCAGCGGCTGGTCAGGGCACCGATGGCGCCGAGGGCGACGGCGGCCGCGGTGGACGCGCGCAGCACCTCGGGGCCCAGCCGCACCGCGCGGGCCCCCGCGGCGGTCAGCATCGCGATCTCCTCGTCGGCCACGCCACCCTCGGGACCGACGACGAGCAGCACCTCCGCGGGCGCGCCGGACAGGCCCGACGCGAGGCCCTCGGTGGCGGACTCGTGCAGCACCAGCGTCCGGTCGAACGTCGGGCAGAGCGCGGCGAGCTCCCGCGTCGACACCGGCGCGCCGACCTCCGGCACCCACGCCCGGCGAGCCTGCTTGGCCGCGGACCGGACGGTGGCGCGCCACCGGGCCAGCGCCTTGTCCCCGCGCGCCCCGTCCTCCCAACGGACGACGCAGCGCGCCGCCCGCCACGGCACGATCGCGTCGACGCCGGCCTCGGTCGCGAGCTCGACGGCCAGCTCCCCGCGCTCGCCCTTGACCAGCGCCTGCGCGAGCGTGACCCGCGGCGTCGGCGGCTCGAGCTCCGCCCGGTCGAGGACGCGCACGTCGAGCCGGTCGCGCCCGACCGTGTCGACCACCGCGCGCGCGAGGCCGCCGCGGCCGTCGGCGAGCATGATCTCCTCGCCGGGGCGCAGCCGCCGCACCGTGGCGGCGTGCCGGCCCTCGGGGCCGTCGAGGACCGCGTCGGGTCCGGCGGGCAGCTCGTCGACCAGGAACAGCGGCGCGGTGCCCACTGCGGCTGCGTCTCCTTCGCGGTCAGCGGCCGCCGAAGCGCAGCCGGGAGAACAGGCCGTGCCCGTTGCGGGCGCCGACGGCCAGGTCCGGCTGCTCCTCGCCGCGCAGCTCGGCCAGCTTGCGCAGCAGCTCGGTCTGCTCCTTGTCGAGCTTGGTGGGGACGGCGACGTCGACGTGCACCATCAGGTCGCCCTGACCGTCGATGCGGCCGTTGGACCGCAGCCGGGGCATGCCCTTGGCCCGCAGCGTGCGGACGGTCCCGGCCTGCGTGCCCGGCTCGATGTGCAGCTCCTCGACGCCGTCGATCGTCGGCAGCGGGACGGTGGTGCCCAGCGCCGCCGCGGTCATCGGGAGGGTGACCGTGCAGTGCAGGTCGGCCCCGTCGCGGGTGAAGACCTCGTGCGGGATCTCCTCGACCTCGACGTACAGGTCGCCCGCCGGGCCACCGCCCGCGCCGACCTCGCCCTGCCCGGCCAGCCGCACGCGCATGCCGTCGGCCACACCGGCCGGGATCCGGACGCCCACGCTGCGCCGGGAGCGGACCCGACCGTCGCCCGCGCACTGCCGGCAGGGCTCGGAGATGACCTCGCCGAAGCCGCGGCACGTGGGGCAGGGCCGCGACGTGACGACCTGCCCGAGGAACGAGCGCTGCACCGACTGGACCTCGCCGGACCCGCCGCAGATGTCGCACCGGGTGGGCTCGCTGCCGGGTGCGCAGCCGGAGCCGCTGCAGTCGGAGCAGAGCACGGCCGTGTCGACGGTCAACTCGCGCTGGACGCCGCTCGCGCACTCCTCCAGCGACAGCTGCATGCGGATGAGCGCGTCGGCACCCGGCTGGACGCGGCTGCGCGGGCCGCGGCCCCGCCCGCCCGTGGCCGAGCCGAAGAAGGCGTCCATGATGTCGCCGAAGCCGAAGCCCCCGCCGAACGGGTCGCCGCCGCCACCGCCGCGGCCGTTGTCGAGCGGGTCGCCCCCGAGATCGACGATGCGTCGCTTCTCCGGGTCGGTGAGGACCTCGTAGGCGGTGCTGACCTCGCGGAATCGCTCCTGCGCAGCGGCGTCGGGGTTGACGTCGGGATGCAGCTCCCGAGCGAGCTTGCGGTACGCCCGCTTGATCTCGTCGGGACCGGCGCCCGGCTCGAGGCCGAGGATCCCGTAGTAGTCGCGTGCCACCCTTGCGTTCCCCATGGTCCTTCGCTCGACGAGTCGCAGATGTGAGTCGGTTACAGAGTACGTGTCATGGAAGTCGAGCCGGACGGGCTCAACCCCGGGACGTCAGCGCCCCGACAGGATGTCACCCACGTAACGGGCGACGGCATGCACCGCCGCGATCGTGCCGGGGTAGTCCATTCGTGTCGGACCCAGCACACCCATGCCGCCCAGTACCGTCCCCGCTCCGTAGCCGATGGAGACGACGGAGGCACCGCGCAGGTCCTCGACCTCGTTCTCCTCGCCGATGCGGACGGTGACCAGCCCGGGGTCCTGCGCCGCGGCCAGCAGCTTGAGGACGACGACCTGCTCCTCCAGCGCCTCCAGCACCTGGCGCAGCGAGCCGGGGAAGTCGGCGACGTTGCGCGTCAGGTTGGCGGTGCCGCCCAGGACGATGCGCTCCTCGGGATGCTCGACGAGTGTCTCGATGAGCACCGTCGACAGCGTGATGACGACCTCGCGCAGCTCGCCGGGCACCTTGTCGGGCAGCTCGGCGACGGCGGCCGACGCCGCGGCCAGCCGATGACCGACGAGCGCGGCGTTGAGATGGCCGCGCACGGCGGCGATGTCGTCGTCGGACACCACGTCGCCGAGGTCGACGACACGCTGGTCGACGCGCCCGGAGTCGGTGATCAGCACGAGCATCACCCGGGCCGGGGTCAGCGAGACGATCTCGACGTGCCGCACGGTCGAGCGGGTGAGCGTCGGGTACTGCACGACGGCGACCTGCCGGGTGAGCTGGGCGAGCAGCCGGACGCTGCGACGCAGCACGTCGTCGAGGTCGACGGCGCCGTCGAGGAACGTCTGCACCGCGCGGCGCTCGGCCGAGGACAGCGGTTTGACGTCGGCGATGCGGTCGACGAACAGGCGGTAGCCCTTGTCGGTCGGGATCCGGCCTGCGCTGGTGTGCGGCTGGGCGATGAGCCCGTCCTCCTCGAGGACGGCCATGTCGTTGCGGACGGTCGCGCTCGACACGCCGAGGTTGTGCCGCTCGACGATCGTGCGCGACGCGACGGGCTCCTGCGTGGAGACGTAGTCGGCGACGATGGCCTGCAACACCGCGAACCGCCGTTCCTCGGCGTTCACCGCGACCTCCCCCGGCTGTCGACACGCCCGTTCTCTCCTCTCAGTCTAGGTGTTCCCGCGCGGTTCGCCGCCTCTCCCGACGGGCGGCACCACGACAGTGACGCCGCCCACGGCACCGCGGCAGACTGAGCGCCGTGCTGCTGCGCCGCCCCGTGCTCGACGCCGTCGTCGACGGCCGGGTCACCCGCGCCTACCGGCGGTGGGACCGACCCCGGGTCAAGCCGGGGTCGCGGCTGCGGACGGCCGTCGGGGTGCTGGAGGTGACGGGCGTCGAGGCCGTCGACTCCGAGACGCTCACCGACGACGACGCCCGCGCCGCCCTCGACGCGCGGCTCGCGCGGCTGGACCGGGCGTCGGCACACGGGCCGTGGACCGCCCGGACCCTGACGTTGATCGCCGAGAACCCCGAGGTCCGGGCGCCCGACCTGGCCGCGCGGATGGGCCGCGAGACGCTGCCGTTCAAGCGCGACGTCCGCAAGCTCAAGGAGCTGGGGCTGACCGAGAGCCTGCCCGTCGGCTACCGCCTCTCGCCGCGCGGACGGGCCTACCTCGGCCGCTGACGTCGCCGGGCCGCCGACGTCACCGGACGTTCACCCCGTTCCGACGCCTGCTGTGGCAGCGTCGGTTGTCGTGGTCCCCGCGAGCTCCCGCACCCCGGGCCGGCCGGCGCTGAGCCGGCGGGCGCTGCTCGTCGGCGCCGGGGCCGCGGCACTGGTCGCGGCCGGGTCGGTGGCCTGGCCCGCCGGTGCGACGAGCGCCCCCGGCCCCGCGGCCCTGCGGGACCTGGTCCTGGCGTCGGCCGGCCGGCCCTACACCGGGGTCGCCGAGGCGTCCGGCCGGCTCGGGCTGCCCGAGCTGCCGCAGCTGGAGCAGGCGACGGCGCTGTTCACCCGGACCACCCGCATCCGCGCGTTCCACGCCGGCCCCGACCGCTGGCGCGTCGACGAGCTCACGCCCGCGGGCGAGCGCGACACCTACCACCTCGGCGACACCGAGACGTTGTGGGACTTCGGCTCCGGGCGGCTGACCCGGGTCACCGGCAGCACGTCGCTGCGGCTGCCACGGGCCGCGGACCTGCTCCCGCCCGACCTCGCCCGGCGCATCCTCGCGGCCGCGGCCGCCGACCCCGTCACCGCGCTGCCGGCGCGCCGCGTCGCCGGCCGGTCGGCCGCGGGCCTCCGCGTGACCCCCGTCGATCCGGACACGACCGTCGCGCACGTCGACGTCTGGGCCGACGCGCCCACCGGGCTGCCGCTGCGCGTCGAGGTCGCGGGCCGTGCCGACCCCGGCAGGCCGGTCCTGATCAGCGAGCTGACCTCGGTCGACCTCACCGCGCCCGCCGACGACGTGCTCACCCCGGTCCTGCCGCCGGGCGGCACCGCCGCCGAGGTGCGGGCCGTCGACCTCACCGGCGCGCTGCGGGTGCTCGGCGCCGCCGCCCCGCCCGCGCGGCTGGCGGACCGCGACCGCAGGCCCCGCTACCCCGACCTGCCCGGCGTCGGCGTGTACGGCCCCGGGCTGTCCGGGTTCGTGCTCGTCCCGCTGACCGGGCGCGTCGCCGCGCAGGCGGTGCAGGGTGCCTCGGGTGCGGGGGCCGTGCCGATCGAGGTCCCGACGGGACGCGCGGTCGGGGTGTCGACGCCGCTGCTGTCGGTCGCGGTCCGCGCGGGTGGGCGGCGCGGGGCGCTGCTCGTCGGCACCGTCTCCCCCGACGTGCTCGCCCGGGCCGTCACCGAGCTGGCAGGACAGCCCCGGTGAGCGGACCTCCTGTGATCAGCACCGCCGGGCTGACCAAGCGTTTCGGCCGCGTCGTGGCCGTCGACCACGTCGACCTCGACGTGCCCGCCGGGGTGCGGTTCGGGCTGCTGGGGCCCAACGGGTCCGGCAAGACCACGCTGGTGCGGATGCTGCTCGGGCTCGTGCACGCCACGTCCGGCGGCGCGACCGTGCTCGGGGAGCCGATGCCACGCCGGGCGTCGACGGTGCTGCCGCAGGTCGGCGCCCTCGTCGAGGGCCCGGCGGCGTGGGGGCACCTCTCGGGGCGGGCGAACCTGCGGCTGCTCGACGCGGCCGGACCCGGGGGCCGCCGTCGGACCCGGCGCGCACGGGTGGCCGACGCGCTGGAGCGGGTCGGGCTCGGCGGCATCGACCGACGGCCGGTCCGCGCGTACTCGCTGGGCATGCGCCAGCGGCTCGGCATCGCCGCGGCCCTGCTGCGCGCGCCGCGGCTGCTCCTGCTCGACGAGCCGACCAACGGCCTCGACCCGCGCGGGATCCACGAGATCCGCGACCTGCTCGTCGCCCTCAACGAGGCGGGCACCACCGTCGTGCTGTCGAGCCACCTGCTCGCCGAGGTCGAGGTGCTCTGCACCCGGGTCGGGGTGATGGACGCGGGCCGTCTCGTCCTCGCCGACGACCTGGACGCCCTGCGCGCCCCCACCGGCCGGATCCGGGTCCGCACCCCCGATCCCGGCGCCGCGCTCGCGCTGCTCGACGGGCGGGTCGAGGCGCACGACGGCGGGATGCTCACCGTGCGCGGCGACGATCCGGCCGAGCTCAACGCGATGCTCGTCGGGGCCGGGGTCCCGGTCGACGCGCTCGACCGGGAACGGCGCACGCTCGAGGAGGTCGTCCTGGAGGTCACCGGCAGCGGCTCCGACCGGTTCGACGGACGGGGACCCGGGACGGGGCGCCACGCATGATCGGTACCGAACTCGCCCTCATGCTGCGCCGCCGCCGGGTGTGGCTGTGCTGGGCGCTGCTGTGCCTGCTGCCGACCGTCGTCGCCGTCCTGCTCGCCACGACCCGGCTCGCGCCGCCGCCCGGCAGCGGCGGCGCGTTCCTGTCGGCCGTGCTCTCGGACGGCCAGCTCTTCCCGGCGGCGGCGTTGGCCCTGGTGCTGCCGGTGTTCCTGCCGATCACCGTCGCGATCGTCTCGGGTGACGCGGTCGCGGGCGAGGCGTCCGCGGGGATGCTGCGCTACCTGCTCGTCCGGCCCGTCGGGCGGCTGCGGCTGCTCGTCGCGAAGCTCGTGTCGGTCGCGGCGTTCACCCTGCTCGCGGTCGTGTTCGTGACGGTGACGTCGTACGTGGTCGGCGTGCTGGCGTTCGGTGTCGGACCGGGCGCGGAGATCGGCGGTGCGGGGACGATCACGTCGCTGTCGGGGGCCACGCTGACGCCGCTGCAGCTCGTCGGCCGCACGGCGGGCACGGTCGGCTACCTCGCGCTGTGCATGCTGACCCTCGGAGCCGTCGGCATCTTCTTCTCCACGCTCACCGACTCGCCGCTGGCCGCCGCGCTCGGGGTGCTCGCGGTCGTCGTGACGAGCGCGGCGTTGCAGCCGCTCGACGCCGCCGAGGCCGTCCGCACCTTCCTGCCGACCCAGCACTGGCTCGCGTGGATCGACCTCTTCCGCGACCCGCCGCTGCTCGACGCCGTCCGGACGGGTGTGGAGGTGCAGCTGGGCTGGATCGTCGTCGCGTTCGGGGCGGCGTGGGCCAACTTCACGACGAAGGACGTGACCAGCTAGAAGGTCGTGGGCGCTGGTCAGCCCGCCGCGCGGAGGGTCGCGCAGTCCGCCGGGCCGGGCACCGTCAACGGGCCGGTGCCCAGTGCGCGCAGGACGGCGCCGGTGACGACCGGGTCGGTGGGCAGGCCCGAGTGCGTGACCCGCGCGCCCGGGCAGACCGCCTGGACCGAGGTGTCCAGCGCGCCCGCGAGCCGCGCCGAGTCCGGCGGGGTGACGGTGTCGTCGTCGGTCGTCCACAGCGACAGCCACGGCACCTGCGACCCCACGTCCGCCTTCTCGATCTCGGTGAGCTCGGGCGAGCCGGGGACGAGCTGGCGGCACGCGGTCGGGCAGGCGTCGGGGGCGAGCGAGACGCCGGCCGTCGCCAGGGTCGTGCCGTGCAGCGGGGC
Organism: Pseudonocardia sp. D17; assembly: GCF_036984265.1. Classification (NCBI taxonomy): domain Bacteria; kingdom Bacillati; phylum Actinomycetota; class Actinomycetes; order Pseudonocardiales; family Pseudonocardiaceae; genus Pseudonocardia; species Pseudonocardia sp. D17. The sequence continues at coordinate 81,255 of NZ_BPRG01000168.1, forward strand.
GCCCAGCGTCACGACCCGGCGGGCCCTGGTGGCGCCGTCGTCGCGGGCGAGCCAGAGGCCCGTGACGACCCCGCCCGCCGAGTAGCCCACGACGTCGACCGACGGCGCGCCCGCCGCCAGCGCCGCATCGACCGCGGCGTTCAGCACGGTGACCTGCGCGGACAGGTCGCCCGTGCCGTCGCCGACGAGGGTGAGCACCTGCGCCTGCCGGCCGGTCGCCTCGATCCTGCGCGCCAGGGCCAGCAGTGACGTGCGGCTGCCACCGTAGCCGGGGACCAGCAGCACCGTGCCGGGGCGGTCCTGCGCGGGTCGGCTGCCCGCCGTCGGTTCACCGGGGCCCCCGGCCGCCCTGATGCCGACGACGACGCCCACCACGACCAGCACGAGCACCAGCACCGCGACCAGCACCCTGCGCCGCGGGCTCACCCCGACGTCCCCGGCACGTGCCGTCGGTTCATACCGGGACCGCGGTGAGCAGGTCGGTGACGACGCGGTCGGCCAGCAGGCGGCCGCGGCGGGTCAGCACCGCGCGTCCGGTCTCCAGGGCCGCGCCGTCGAGCAGGCCCTCGGCGGCCGCGCGACCCGCGGCGGCCCGGCCGGGGGCGTCGAGCAGGTCGAGCGGCAGGCCCGTCGCGAGCCGCAGCCGCAGCATGACCCGCTCGGTCGCCCGCTCCTCGGGGCCGAGCACCTCGTGCCCCGCCTCCGGTGCCTCACCGGCGGCCAGCATCGCGGCGTAGCGGGCCGGGTGCTTGACGTTCCACCAGCGCCGCCCGGCCAGGTGCGAGTGGGCTCCGGGTCCGGCGCCCCACCAGTCGCCGTCGAGCCAGTAGCCGAGGTTGTGCCGGCACGCGGCGGCGTCGTCGCGCGCCCAGTTGGACACCTCGTACCAGCGCAGACCCGCCTCCGACAGGGTGTCGTCGAGGATCTCGTAGCGCGCGGCGGCGACGTCGTCGTCCGGGGCGGGGAGCTCGCCTCGGCGGACCCGTCGCGCCAGCGCCGTGCCGTCCTCGACGATCAGCGAATACGCCGAGACGTGGTCGACCTCGGCGGAGAGCACGGCGTCGAGGGAGGCGCGCAGGTCGTCGTCGGTCTCGCCGGGCGTGGCGTAGATGAGGTCGAGGTTGACGTGCCCGATCCCCGCGGCGCGGGCCTCCCGGGCGGCGGCGACGGCGCGGCCCGGGGTGTGCCGCCGGTCGAGGACCGCCAGCACGTGCGGCGCGGCCGACTGCATGCCCAGCGACACCCGCGTGTAGCCGGCGTCGACCAGCCCGGCGAAGAACTCCGGTGACGTCGACTCCGGGTTGGACTCCGTCGTCACCTCGGCGCCCTCGGCCAGGCCGAACTCGGCGCGTACGGCGTCGAGCACGGCGCCGAGACGCTGCGCTCCGATCAGCGACGGGGTGCCGCCCCCGACGAACACCGTGTCGACCCGCCGGTCCCCCACCACCGCCGCCGCCCCTGCGAGCTCGCGGCGCACCGCCTCGAGCCAGCCGTCGGGAGACGCGCCGGAGTCGGCGAGCTCGTCGGCGGTGTAGGTGTTGAAGTCGCAGTACCCGCAGCGTGACGCGCAGAACGGCACGTGGACGTACACGCCGAACGGCGTCGGGACCTCTGGGTCGGGCACTCCGTCGAGGTTAGCCGCCGGATCGGGGGCCGCCACCTCCGCCGCCTCCACCACCGCCTCCACCACCGCCCAGCGTCCGCAGACCGGGGGCGCCGCCGGTGGGCAGCGGCTGCGACAGGTCGGCGAGCACGACCTGGTCGCCCTGACCGACGCCCGAGAGGATCTGGGTCGACGTCGCGCCGGACGCGCCGATCCGCACCGGCACCGCCACCGGCTTGCCGCCGCGCAGCACCTCGACCGTGCTGCCGGCCGGGCCGGTGTGCACCGCCGAGGTCGGGACGGTGAGCACCGCGGTCGCCGACGCCACGGTGAGGGTCACCGTCGCGCCCGAGCCGGCGGGCAGGGCCGGCGGCGTGCCCGTGAGCGCGATCGTCACGGGGTAGGTGACAGGAGAACCCGTGCCGCCGGGCAGCAGGCCGACCGAGGCCACCGAACCCGTGATCGGCTGGGCCGAGCCGTCGGACACGACGGTCGCCCTGTCGCCGACGTGCACGCTGCCGATCGAGCTCTCCGGGACCTGGACGGTCACGTCGTCGGCGCCCTGGCCGAGCACGACGACCTGCGCCGCGCCCGTGCCCCCGCCGACCTGCTGGCCGACGGTGAGGTTCACCGCCGCGACCGTCCCCGCGATCGGGGCGACGAGCTGGGCCTGGTCGAGGTTCTGCTGCGCGGTCGTCAGCGCGGCCGAGTCGGCGTCGACCTGGGCCTGGTCGGCGGCGAGCTGGGCCGCGGTGACGACGGTCGTCCGGCCACCGCCCGAGCCCGCGCCCCCGGCCCTGGCACCCGCACCGGCGAAGGCCTGGATCCCGGCGACGCCGCGGTTCGCGGCCGCCGCACCGCCCGCACCGCCCGCACCGTGACCGGCCGCACCGTTGCCGCCCCCGGCACCGGCAGCGCCGGCTCCGGAAGCAGCGCCGGCTCCGGAAGCACCGCCCGGTCCGCCCGCACCCGCCGCCCCGCCCGCTCCGCCCGCTCCCGGGGCACCGCCGGAGCCCGCGCCGGTTCCACCTGCACCCCCGGCACCCGCGCCCGTCCCGCCCGCGCCCGGTCCCCCGGGTCCGCCGGTCCCGCCCGCGCCCGGCCCCCCGGTCCCGGTGCCACCGGTCCCGGACCCGGCGGACCCGCCGGACCCGCCGGTCCGGGGCCCGCCGGGCCCCGAGCCGCCCGTCCCCGAGCCGCCCGTCCCGGTGCCGCCCGTGCCCGAGCCGCCCGTGCCGGGGCCGCCCGTCCCGGAGCCGCCCGTCCCGGAGCCGCCCGTGCCGGAGCCCGAACCCGGAGCGACGGCCGCGAGGGCGGCGTCGAGCGCGGCCTCGTCGGACGCGAGGGTCTTCTGAGCGGCGGCGACGGCCTGCTGGTCGGCCATGACCGTCCTGATCGCGGCCTGGCAGGTCACGAGCAGTGCCGCGGGCCCCGAGGCCGCCGACGCGTCGACGACGCCGGACGTGCCCGTCGTGAACACCGCGTCCGACGCGTGCGCGCCCCTCGACGACGACGGCGCGGTCCTCGGAGCCGTGGTGGGACGAGCCGTCGTCGCCGGGGCCGCAGTCGTCGGCGCTGTCGTCGGGGCGGTCGTCGGGACGGTCGTCGGGACGGTCGTCGTCGGGACGGTCGTCGTCGGGGCGGTCGTCCCGGTCGCCGGGGTGACCGCGGTGAAGCCCGGCGCCAGCACCGGCGCGCAGGCGGTGGTCGACACGGTGAGGTCCCGCTGGGCGACCGCGAGCAGCTCATCGGCCTTGCGCTGGTCGGCCAGGACGGCGGTCTGCGCGGCGGGGATGCCGCCCGGCGCCGCGGCGGGGACGACGTCGGCCGCCGCGACCGCGGTCACCCGGACGGCACCGGGAGGTACGCCGTCGACCGGACCGAGGTCCGCCGACGGCACGGCTCCGGCCCCGACGCCGGCCGGCTCGGTGGACACGACGTACGAGGCCGGGACCGCACCACCGGCGCCCGCCGCCGACGCCTGGCCCGACCGGTCCGCGGCGAGCCGCGCCTGCGCCGCCGCGAGCTGCGAGCGGGCCTGCGCGACCTGCGCGTCGAGCGACGTCGTGTCGAGCGTCGCGAGCACCGCGCCCGCGCCGACCTGCTGCCCGACCGTCACCGGGACCGTCGTGACCTGCCCGGAGATCGGGAAGGAGAGATCGGCCTCGGACGTGGGCGTGACGGTCCCGGCGGCGTCCAGCGTGGCGGCGACGTCTCCGGTGCGGGCGACGGCGGTCCGGTAGTCGCCCGAGTCGCTCGCGTTCGCCACGCCCGTGATCACGAGCGCGACGACCAGGACGGTCACCGCCGCGGCGGCGATCCAGACCCGGCGGCGGACCCCGGTCCTGCCCAGGGCAGCGGTCATCACTCGCTCCGCAGTGCGTCGATGGGGGCGAGCCGTGCAGCACGGCTCGCGGGGTACACGCCGAACACCAGCCCGATCGCGATCGCGACGACGATCGCGCCGATCGTCACCGGCACGGACACGACGATCGGCTGTCCGATGGCGTGGGAGAGCAGGAAGGCGGCGAGGCCGCCGAGGATCGCGCCGGCGACGCCGCCCGCGAGCCCCAGCACCCCGGCCTCGACGAGGAACTGCCGGCGGATCACCGACGGCGTCGCGCCGAGGGCCTTGCGCAGGCCGATCTCGCGGATCCGTTCGGTGACCGACACCAGCATGATGTTCATGACCCCGATGCCGCCGACCAGCAGCGAGATCGCGGCGATGCCGCCGAGCACGGCGGTCAGGGCGCCGGTGATGGCGTTGGCCGTGTCGAGGATCGACTGCTGGCTGGTGATGGTGAAGTCGGCGTCGGCCGGGTCGGTGATCCGGTGCAGCGCCGTCAGCTCGGCGTCGGCCTCCTGGTAGGCGCCGGGCAGGACCTCGTTCGACGCCGCCTGCAGGTAGATGGCCTGCACCGCGGTGCGCGCCGAGCCGCCGATGATCCGGTCGGCGGCCGTGGTGAAGGGCAGGATCGCCTGGTCGTCCTGGTTCGTCGCGGCCGACGACCCCGCGGACGCGAGCACCCCGACGACGGTCATCGGCACCCCGGCGACGTTCACCGTCCGCCCGACGGCCTGCCCGCCGCCGAACAGCTCCGACGCGGTCACCGACCCGAGCACGACGACGGGCGAGTGCGCGGTGACGTCGTCCGTGGTGAGGAAGCGGCCCTCGGCGACGGTCCGGGCGCGGACGCCCGCGTACTCGGGCGTCGTCCCGACGACGGTCGTCGTCCAGTTCGCCGTGCCGGCGGTGAGCGCCTCGGAGCGCTGGACGGTCGGCGCGACGGCGGCGACGTCGGGCGCGACGTCGTGGGAGGCGAGCGCGGTGGCGTCGGCGAGGGTCAAGGTGGAGGCGCTCCCGGCACCGCCGCGCAGCCCGTTCGCCCCGGTCGTGCTCCCCGGGGTGACGACGAGCAGGTTGCTGCCCAGCGCGTTGATCTGCGACGTCACGGTCCGCTGTGCGCCCTGGCCGAGCCCGACGGTGAGCATCACGGCCGCGATGCCGATGAGGATGCCCAGCATCGTCAGTCCCGACCGGAGCCGGTGGGACCGGACGGCGTCCCAGCCGGTCCGGATGGTCTCGCGCCAGTTCACGCGGCGACCCCCGCACCGGTGTCGGAGTGGATCTCCCCGTCCAGGATCCGCACGACGCGCGAGGCCGCCGCGGCGACGTCCTCCTCGTGCGTGATCAGCACGACGGTGCGGCCGAGCGCGTTGAGCTCGGCGAGCAGCGCGAGCACGTCGGTGGTCGCGGCGGAGTCGAGGTTGCCCGTCGGCTCGTCGGCCAGCAGCAGGGCGGGTTCGGTGACCAGGGCCCGCGCGATCGCGACGCGTTGCTGCTGGCCGCCGGAGAGCTCACCGGGACGGTGTTCGGCGCGCGCGGCGAGGCCGACCCGGGCCAGTGCCGCGAGGGCCCGGTCCCTGCGCTCGGCGCGCGCGACGCCGGCGTAGCTGAGCGGCAGCTCGACGTTGCGCCACGCCGGCATCGACGACAGCAGGTTGAACTGCTGGAAGACGAACCCGATGCGCCGGTTGCGGACGGCGGCGAGCTCCTCCTCGTCCATCTGCCCGACGTCGGCGCCCGCCAGCCGGTAGCTGCCGGTCGAGGCGACGTCGAGGCAGCCCAGTACGTGCATCAACGTCGACTTCCCGGAGCCCGACGGTCCCATGATCGCGACGTACTCGCCCTCGTCGATGCGCAGGTCCACCCCGCGCAGGGCGTCGACCTCGAGTGGGCCGCTGCGATAGGTCTTGCCGACGCCGACGAGCTCGATGAGGGCCTCGGCGCGGCCGGGCGGGGAGCCTGCGGCGGTGGTCACGAGCCACCGCCCACGACCGGGCGCGGGCCGCCGCCCCCTGCACCGCCGCCGCCCCCGGCACCGCCGCCGCCCCCGGCACCGCCGCCGCCGAAGCGGCCGCCGCCGCCACCGCCGCCGCCACCACCGCCACCGCGGCCGCCGAACCCGGCGCCGCCGCCGAACCCGCCGAAGCCCCCGCCCCCGCGGCCGGCCGTCGCGCCCGGCGTCCCGGTGGGCACGACGACCTCGGTCCCGGCCGTGATCCCGGAGAGGATCTGGGTGCGGGCGCCGTCGGTCGCACCGACCTGCACCGGGACGGTCTTCTCCGAGCCGGCGGAGTCGACGAGCACCGACGCGTTCGCGCCGGACCCGCGCACCGCGGCGGACGGCACGAGCAGCGCGCCGTCGGTCTGCGACGTGGTGATCGTGACCTGCGCGGTCTCACCGGCCCGGAGGCTCGACGCGTCGCCGGTCACCGTCAGCGTCACGGGGTAGCTCGCCACCCCGGAGCTGGACGACGCGACGAGCCCGACCGTCGAGACCGTGGCCGCCACGGGCGTGGTGGTGCCCGTCGGGACGACCTGCGCGCTCTGCCCGGCCTTGAGCGAGGCGACCTCGGTGTCGTCGACGGTCGCGTTCACGACGAACGTCCCGGTGCTGATCACGACGACGTCCGCCGTCGCGGACGAGGACCCGGCCGCGGACGACCCGCCGCCCGCCCCGGCGCCGCCACCGCCCCCCACCGCCGATCCGGTACCGGATGACCCTCCCGACGACCCGCCTGCCGACCCGCCGCCGGAGACCTGCTGCCCGGCCGTGACGTTCACGGCCGCGACCGTCCCGGCGAAGGGTGCGGTCAGCGTCGCCTGGGACAGGTTGCGCCGGGCCACGGCGAGCTGGGCCTGGGCCGCGGACAGGGCGGCGGCGTCGGCGTTGCGCTGGGCGGCGCTCGCCCCGGAGTCGGCGTCAACCTTCGCCTGCGCGCTCGCGACGCTCGCGTTCGCCTGGGCGACCTGTCCGGGCAGGCCGGCGGAGTCGACCGTCGCGAGGGTGGCCCCCGCGGCGACCTGCTGGCCCACGGTCACCGACACCGACGTCACCTGCCCGGAGACGCCGAAGTCGAGGTCGGCGCGCTGTGCGGGCGCGATCGTGCCCGTGGCGCCGACGGTCGTGCGCAGCGTCCCCACCTGGGCCCGCACCAGCGTGGGTGCCGGGCCCGCCGACGAGCCCGGCAGCGTCACCGCCAGCACCACGCCCACGACGACGACCACGACCGCCGCGACGACGATCCAGCGCACCCGACGCGACCAGGACCGCGGCGCGAGCGCCCGCCGCCGGGCCGCACCGGCCCCCGGTGGCGACCCGCCCGCTGCCGGCCCGGCCCCGATCGGCGCCGTGTCCGCCGCACCGGCGACACCGGGCGCCGTCTCCTCGACGGGTGACTCGGCCAACTCGAACTCCCACCGCTCGCACACCCAATCCAGGCCGGTGCCCCGCGGCCGGCGGGCCGACGCTAACCGCGGTCCCTGAGAGCGGCACCAGGCGAGTCTGGGAGTGCGCTGAGAGTCGGCGCGTCCGAAAAGGACGGTGCCGGACATCGGGGTACGAACGGGCCGAGACCGCGTCGGCGAGGCGCCGGTGCGACCGATCACGTCACATCCGCGGCGGCCGGGACGGGCGGCCCGGTCCCCCGCTCGCGTGGATCAGCACGTCGGAGTACCCACCCTGAAATGTCCGGACAATTAACCGGACACTCCCAGGGGCCAGACGGTCTTTGGCCTCAGCCGTCCGGACATGGCACCCTGAACGCGTGAATGCGCTGACCCTGCGGCTCGTGGCCCGTCGCCACGTCGATCTGCAGCGTGTCACCAGCGCGATCTGTCGCGCGAGCTGAGCCCGCGCGCCGCCGTCCCACCACGGATCGATCACCGGCGCAGGGTGAGCCGCGCTCCGGTTGTCGTTCGCTGCCGCACGATTCCCGGGGGTCGGTGAGCCCTGCCCTCCTCCGGAGGCCCCGAATTGCCGCCCACCACCCCGCCCGCGAAGTCCCCTGCGCGCCCGAAGCGCGGTGAGGGCCAGTGGAAGCTCGGCCACCGTGAGCCGCTGAACCCGAACGAGCGCGTCAAGCGCGACGACGACGGGCTCAACGTTCGTGCGCGGATCGAGAACATCTACTCCAAGCAGGGGTTCGACGCGATCGACCCGTCCGACCTGCGCGGCCGGATGCGCTGGTGGGGTCTGTACACCCAGCGCAAGCCCGGGATCGACGGCGGCCGGACCGCGGCGCTCGAGCCCGAGGAGCTCGACGACCGCTACTTCATGCTCCGGGTCCGCATCGACGGCGGCGCCCTGACCACCGAGCAGCTGCGCGTCGTCGGCGAGATCTCCGAGCAGTACGCCCGCGACACCGCGGACGTCACCGACCGGCAGAACGTCCAGTACCACTGGATCGCCATCGAGGACATGCCGGCGATCTGGAAGCGGCTGGAGGGCGTCGGCCTGCTCACCACCGAGGCCTGCGGCGACACCCCGCGCGTCATCCTCGGGTCCCCCGTCGCCGGGATCTCCGCCGACGAGGTGCTCGACCCCGAGCCCGCGATCCGCACGATCCTCGACCGCTACATCGGCAGCCCCGAGTTCTCCAACCTGCCGCGCAAGTTCAAGACCGCCATCTCCTGGCAGCAGGACGTCGCGCACGAGGTCAACGACGTCTCGTTCATCGGCTCGGTGCACCCCGAGCACGGGCCGGGCTTCGACGTCTGGGTCGGCGGCGGGCTGTCGACGAACCCGAAGATCGCGCAGCGGCTGGGCGCCTGGGTCCCGCTCGACGAGGTCCCCGACGTGTGGGCCGGGATCATCTCCGTCTTCCGCGACTACGGCTACCGCCGGCTGCGCCACCGCGCCCGCATCAAGTTCCTGATCGCCGACTGGGGCGCCGCGGAGTTCCGCCGGGTCCTGGAGGAGGAGTACCTGGGCCGCCCGCTCGTCGACGGCCCGGCACCCGCGACCCCGGAGCGCCCGATCGACCACATCGGCGTCCACAAGCAGACCGACGGCCGCAACTACATCGGCGTGGCGCCGGCGTCCGGCCGGGTCTCGGGGACGACGCTGGTCGCGCTCGCCAAGGCGGCGGAGTCGGTCGGCTCGCGCCGGGTCCGGCTCACCCCGCAGCAGAAGATCGTCGTGCTCGACGTGCCCGACGAGAGCGTCGCGGCCCTCACCGAGGAGCTCGCGGGCCTCGGTCTGCAGGCCGATCCGTCGCCGTGGCGGCGAGCGACCATGGCCTGCACGGGCATCGAGTTCTGCAAGCTCGCGATCGTCGAGACCAAGGAGCGGGCGATCCGGCTGGTCGACGAGCTGGAGCAGCGCCTCGCCGACGTCCACCCGGACGTCCCGATCTCGATCCACCTCAACGGCTGCCCCAACTCCTGCGCGCGCACCCAGGTCGCCGACATCGGGCTCAAGGGCCAGATCGTCACCGACGCCGACGGCAACCAGGTCGAGGGCTTCCAGGTGCACCTGGGCGGCGGGCTGGGTCTCGACGCCGGGTTCGGCCGCAAGCTGCGCGGCCTCAAGGTCACCAGCGCCGAGCTGGGCGACTACGTCGACCGGATCGTGCGCAACTACGTCGCGCAGCGCACCGAGGGCGAGCGGTTCGCACAGTGGGTGCTGCGCGCCGACGAGGACGCCCTCACGTGACCGAGCTCGCGCTCGGCACGGCGGGTCCGCGGACGCGGCGGACGAACGCAGGCGAGGAGGTCGCGTGAGCGCGCCGACGAGGGCAGTGCCGTTCTACTGCCCGTACTGCGGCGAGGAGGACCTCCGCCCCGCCGAACAGACCGAGAAGGTGCCGCACGGCGCGTGGTACTGCGCCGACTGCCTGCGCACCTTCACCGTGAAGATGATCGGGATCGGAGTGCCCGAGGTGACCAAGCGATGAGCGTCGCGACGGAGACCGACCTGCGCGCGCTGGCCGAGCGCGGGGCCGACGAGCTCGGTCCCGACGCCACCGCCGAGCAGGTGCTCGCCTGGGCGGCGGAGACGTTCGGCGACCGGCTGGTCGTCGCGTCCAACATGCAGGACGCGGTACTGGTCGACCTGGCCGCCAGGGCCAGGCCGGGCGTGGAGATCCTGTTCCTGGAGACCGGCTACCACTTCGCCGAGACGATCGGCACCCGCGACGCCGTCGAACACGTCTACGACGTGCGGATCGTCAACGCGACGGCGGCGCAGACGGTCGCCGAGCAGGACGCCGAGTGGGGTAAGGACCTGTTCGCGCGCGACCCCAACCAGTGCTGCGCGCTGCGCAAGGTCGCGCCCCTGCAGTCCACCCTCGCCCGTTACGACGCCTGGGTCACCGGTGTCCGCCGCGTCGAGGCGCCGACCAGGGCCGCCACCCCCCTCGTCACCTACGACGAGAAGTTCGGCCTGGTCAAGGTCAACCCGATCGCGGCCTGGAGCGACGACGACATGGAGGCCTACATCGCCGAGCACGGAGTCCTGGTGAACCCGCTGGTCGGTGAGGGGTACCCGTCCATCGGCTGCGCGCCGTGCACGGCCAGGCCGCTGCCGGGCGCCGACCCGCGCTCGGGGCGCTGGGCGGGCACCGGCAAGATCGAGTGCGGGCTGCACGTCCAGTGAGCGCCTCCGTGAGCATCCCGACGGTCGACGCGCTCGACGCGCTGGAGTCCGAGTCGATCCACGTCTTCCGCGAGGTCGCGGGCGAGTTCGACCGGCCCGTGATCCTCTTCTCCGGCGGCAAGGACTCGACGCTGCTGGTGCACCTCGCGGTGAAGGCGTTCGCGCCGGCACCGGTGCCGTTCCCGCTGCTGCACGTCGACACCGGGCACAACTATCCGGAGGTCATCGAGTTCCGCGACGCGCTCGTCGCGAAGCTCGGGCTGCGGCTCGAGGTCGCGCACGTCCAGGACTGGATCGACGACGGGCGCCTCGTCGAGCGCGCCGACGGCACCCGCAACCCGCTGCAGACGGTTCCGTTGCTGGACTCGATCGTCGAGAAGAAGTTCGACGCCGTGTTCGGCGGCGGCCGCCGCGACGAGGAGCGGGCGCGCGCCAAGGAGCGCGTCATGAGCCTGCGCGACGCGTTCGGCCGCTGGGACCCGCGCAAGCAGCGTCCGGAGCTGTGGAACCTCTACAACGGCCGGCACGCGCCGGGCGAGCACGTCCGCGTCTTCCCGATCTCCAACTGGACCGAGCTCGACGTCTGGCGCTACATCCAGCGCGAGGGGATCGAGCTGCCGTCCATCTACTACGCGCACCAGCGCGAGGTGTTCCGCCGCGACGGGATGTGGCTGGCCGAGGGCCCGTGGGGCGGGCCGCGGGGCGACGAGACGCTCGAGCGGCGGACCGTCCGCTACCGGACGGTCGGCGACGGTTCCTGCACCGGCGCCGTCGAGTCCACGGCGACGACGCTCGACGAGGTGATCGCCGAGGTCACCGCGTCGCGGCTGACCGAGCGCGGCGCCACCCGTGCCGACGACCGGCTGTCCGAGGCAGCGATGGAGGACCGCAAGCGTGAGGGGTACTTCTGATGGGTGAGAACACCCGCGACCTGCTGCGGTTCGCGACCGCCGGATCCGTCGACGACGGCAAGTCCACCCTGGTGGGCCGGCTGCTCTACGACACCAAGTCGGTGCTGGCCGACCAGATCGAGGCCGTGCAGCGCGCCTCGGTCGACAAGGGCCTGACGACGCCCGACCTGTCCCTGCTGGTCGACGGCCTGCGCGCCGAGCGCGAGCAGGGCATCACGATCGACGTCGCCTACCGCTACTTCGGCACCCCGACCCGCGAGTTCGTCCTCGCCGACACCCCGGGCCACGTGCAGTACACCCGCAACACGGTGACCGGCGCGTCGACGGCCGAGCTCGCGGTGCTGCTGGTCGACGCGCGCAACGGCGTCGTCGAGCAGACCCGCCGGCACGCCGCCGTGCTCGCCCTGCTGCGGGTCCCGCGGCTCGTCCTGGCCATCAACAAGATCGACCTCGTCGACTACGACCAGGCGGTCCTGGAGGCCATCGCCAAGGACTTCGCCGGGCTCGCCCGGTCGCTGGGCTTCGCCGACGACGCCGTCGTCACGATCCCGGTGTCGGCGCTGGTCGGCGACAACGTCGTCGAGCGCAGCCCGCACACCCCCTGGTACGAGGGCCCGACGCTCCTCGGCCACCTGGAGTCGGTGCCCGTCACCGGCCCGGAGGCCGACGCACCGTTCCGGCTCCCCGTGCAGTACGTGATCCGTCCCCGTACCGCTGCTGATGCGCGCTCCGCTGACGCTTCGCGCTGGGGGGACCTGCACGACTACCGCGGCTACGCCGGCCAGGTCGCCTCCGGCACGGTCCGGCCCGGCGACGAGGTCGTCGTGCTGCCGGGTGGGCACCGGACCACCGTCGCATCGGTCGAGACGGCCGACGGACCGCTGGCGGCCGCGGCCGCCGGGCGCAGCGTCACCATCCTGCTCACCGACGACATCGACCTGTCGCGCGGCGACGTCATCGCCGCCGCCGACGCGCCGCCGCGGGTCACCGACGAACTGGACGCGACGCTGTGCTGGCTCGCCGAGAAGCCACTGCGTCCCGGCGCCCGGCTACTGCTCAAGCACGGCACTCGCACGACGCAGGTGATCGTCGGCGACCTGCGTGACCGGCTCGACACCGACACGTTCGCCCTCGAGCAGCCCGCCGAGCTGGCCATCAACGACATCGGCCGGGTCGCGTTGCGCACCGCCGACCCGCTGCCGGTCGACGACTACGCCGACATCCGCGCCACCGGCGGGTTCCTGCTCATCGACCCACCCACGGGCAACACCCTCGCCGCCGGGCTCGTCGGCGACCCACTCGTCCTGGTCGACCTGCCCAGCCGGGCGCCGTCGACCCCCGGACCGTAGTCCCCGCTCTTCCCATCCCCCGAAAGGAAGTCCCGTCCGATGCGCCTGCGTTCCAGAGTTCCCATCGCCGTCCTCGCCGCCCTCGCCGCGGTGGGGGTGCTGGCGTCCTGTTCGCGGGCCTCGGACTCCGAGTCCAGCGGCTCCGGGTCGGCGGCCGCCACGTCGCCGGCCGCGGAGCTGCGCCTCGGATACTTCCCGAACATCACCCACGCGCCGGCGCTGATCGGCGTCGACAAGGGCTACTTCGCGCAGGAGCTCGGCTCCACGAAGCTGACGACGCAGACGTTCAACGCGGGTCCCGACGAGGTCAACGCCCTGCTCGGCGGCTCGCTCGACGTGGCGTTCATCGGGTCCAGCCCGGCGATCAACGCGTTCGCCAAGTCCAACGGCGAGGCCGTCCGGCTGATCGCGGGCGCCGCGTCGGGGGGCGCGCAGCTCGTCGTCTCCAAGGACATCACCAGCCCCGAGCAGCTCAAGGGCAAGACGATCGCGACGCCGCAGCTGGGCAACACCCAGGACGTGTCGCTGAAGAAGTGGCTCAAGGCCAACAACCTCGAGATCGCCACGGCGCCCGACCCGAACAAGGTCGTCGTCCAGAACCTGGACAACCCGCGCACGCTCGACCTGTTCAAGTCCGGCCAGATCGCGGGCGGCTGGCTGCCCGAGCCCTGGAGCTCCCGGCTCGTCGACGCGGGCGCCTCGGTGCTCGTCGACGAGCGCACGCTGTGGCCGAACGGCCAGTTCCCGACGACCGTCGTGATCGTCCGCACCGCCTTCCTGCAGCAGCACCCCGACGCCGTCGAGGCGCTGCTGCGCGGTGAGCAGAAGGCCATCGACTTCATCGCGAGCGATCCGGCCGGCGCGAAGACCGCGGCGAACAACGCGATCAAGCAGCTCTCCGGCTCGGCGCTGGCACCGAACATCGTCGACCGGGCCTTCACGGAGCTGTCCTTCGGCCTCGATCCCCTCGCCGCGACGTTCCCGCAGCTGTCCAAGGACAGCGTGACCGCGGGCGCGACGCAGAAGGAGACCGACCTGCACGGCTTCCTCGACGTCACGGCGGTGAACGCGGTGCTGAAGGCCGCGGGCAAGCCCCCGGTCGACGCCGCGGGCCTCGACAGGCCGAAGAGCTCCTGACCCTCGGGGGCGGCTCCCCACCGGGAGCCGCCCCCACCCCAGACGAGAAGGGTGACGGCCCGATGACCACCACCACGACCGGGACCGAGACCACCGCGACCCGTACGCCGGCCGCCCCCGGGCAGCCGGAGGCGGTGCGGCTCGAGGGTGTCGGCAAGACGTTCGGCAGCGGCTCCGACGCGGTGACGGCGCTGCAGAACGTCGACCTGGCCGTCGCGCCGGGCGAGTTCGTGTGCCTGCTCGGCGCGTCGGGCTGTGGCAAGTCGACGCTGCTCAACCTGGTCGCCGGGCTCGACGAGCCCACAGCGGGCACGCTGACCAGGCCGGCCGGCTCCCCCTCGTTCATGTTCCAGGAGGCCGCGCTCCTGCCGTGGCTGACCGCGGGCCGCAACGTGGAGCTGCCGCTGCAGCTCTCGGGGCTGTCCCGGTCGGCGCGGCGGGCGCGCGCCGCCGAGCTGCTCACGCTGGTCCGGCTGGACGGCCTGGCCGACAAGCGTCCGCACGAGCTCTCCGGCGGCATGCGCCAGCGCGTCTCGCTGGCCCGTGCGCTCGCCGCCGCGACGGGGCCCGACGGCGCCGGGGGCGGGGTCCTGCTGATGGACGAGCCCTTCGCCGCGCTCGACGCCATCACCCGCGACGCCCTGCAGGGTGAACTGCTGCGGGTGTGGCGGGCCACCGGCACCACGATCGTCTTCGTCACCCACGACGTCCGCGAGGCGGTCCGGCTGGCCCAGCGCGTCGTGCTGCTGTCGTCGCGGCCCGGCACCGTCGTCGGCGAGTGGGCGGTCGGCGACGACCGCGACCGGCTCCACGACGAGATCACCGGGCGGCTGCGCCAGGTCATCGCGAGCCATGCAGCCTGAGACCGCACCGCGCCCGGCCGGCGCACCGCTCGCCGACGACGAGTCCGCCGCCGAGCTCGCCGGGCTCGACGCCCTCGACACGCCCACCGTCCGCCGGGTGCCGTGGTGGCGCCGGTTCCTGAGGACCGGGGTGCCGCCCATCGTCGCGTTCGCGCTGTTCATCGGCGTGTGGCAGGTGATCTGGGCGTCGGCGATCGTGCCCGAGTTCAAGATCCCCGCGCCGCTGGCGGTGTGGGACTCGTTCGCCACCGTCGTCGGCGACGGGCAGGTCCTGTCGATCCTCTGGACCTCGATCAGCCGGGCGTTCGTGGGCTTCGCCATGGCGCTGGTCATCGCCGTGCCGCTCGGCCTGCTCGTGGCCCGCGTCCGCGTCGTGCGCGCGGCGATCGGCCCGCTGCTGTCGGGCCTGCAGAGCCTGCCGTCGGTCGCCTGGGTCCCCGCCGCGGTGCTCTGGTTCGGGCTGACCGACTCCACGATCTACTTCGTCGTGCTCGCCGGGTCGATCCCCTCGATCGCCAACGGCCTGGTGTCCGGCATCGACCAGATCCCGCCGATCTTCCCGCGTGTCGGCAAGGTCATCGGCGCGAGCGGGCTGGCCACCGCGCGGCACATCCTGCTGCCCGCGGCCCTGCCCGGCTTCCTGGCCGGCTGCAAGCAGGGCTGGGCGTTCTCCTGGCGGTCGCTGATGGCGGCCGAGATCATCGCGGCCGGACCGCTGCTGGGCATCGGCCTGGGCGCCTTCCTCAAGGAAGGCAGCGACTTCAACGACATGCCGAAGGTCATCGCCGCGATCTTCCTGATCCTCATCGTGGGCATCGGGATCGAACTGCTGATCTTCCGGCCGATCGAGCGTCGCGTGCTGCGCGTGCGCGGGCTCGCGGCCGGTGTCTGAGCCCGCGCTCGTCGCCGTCGCACACGGCAGCCGCGACGGCCGCTCGGCGGCGACGATGCACCGCCTCGTGCGCGAGGCCGCCGCCCAGGCGCCGGGACTGGACGTCCGGCTGTCGTTCCTCGATTTCAACGCCCCCCGGCTGCCCGACGTGCTGCACGCCGTCGCCGCCGACGGGCACCGGCGCGCCGTGGTCGTGCCGTTGCTGCTGGGCACCGCGTTCCACGCCCGGGTCGACGTCCCCGCCGCCGTGGAGGCCGCCTCGACGCGGCTGCCACGCCTCGACGTCGCCGTCTCCCCGGTGCTGGGCGCCGAGCCCGCCGCACTGCTCGCCGCCGCGCGGGCGCGCCTGGCCGCCGCCGTCACCGCCGCCGACGCCCCGCGGACCGGTGTCGTCCTCGCCGCCGCCGGATCGAGCCACGCCGCCGCGAACGACGCCGTCAGCGCCCTCGCCGCCGGGCTGCCGCGGGCGTCGGCCGCGTTCGCCACCTCGGCGGGACCGACCGTCCCCGAGGCGATCTCCCGGCTCCGCGACGGCGGGGCGCGGCGGATCGCCGTCCTGCCGTGGTTCCTCGCCCCGGGCCGGCTGCTCGACCGCGTCCGGGACCAGGCTCTCGCCGCCGACCCGACGGCCGTCGTCGCCGAGCCGCTGGGCGACCACCCTCTCGTGGCCGCAACCCTGCTCGCCCGCCACGGCGTCACGATCCACGCAAGTGTTACACCCTCCGCATTCGTCGACGCGGGCTGACAAATCACGTTGCGCCGTTCGGCGCATTTCCACGCATCCGTTTGCGCGCGCGATTCCGACGAACAGTCGCGGGACGAAACGGACGGTCTCACGGAGCGCATTCGGCCGACTCGGATCGGTGGTGGAGAGGGCGCCCGCGCGGAAAAGTTTCGTGGTGCCACGTCATTCCGACGCCGCCCGCACGTCCCCGAACGGACGCCAACCCGTGCGGCGTCCACTCGTTCGGCGCAACGGGCGGCGGTCCGTGGCGAACCATGATCACTGCATGCCGAAGACGGTGTAGAGCAGCGTGAACGCCGCCGCGGACGGCACCGGCGGAGAGCGCCACGGGGGCCGTCGGTGCCACCGCACCATGGGTCGGGGAGACGTTGGCCACCGACCGGGTGACCTGTTCGGGGGGTTGCGACGGGCAGGTGAATGTGTGTGTCGGCTGAAACGTGGCTGTGCGGAATACGAAAGAGTGTGCAGCGGCGCCAATCGCGCGCTGCACGAGTTCGAAAGGAAGTGCCAATGTCTGTTCGTCGTTCGCACAAGCCGGCGCCCCCGAAGCCGACCTGTGGGCTGCCGAAGCCGCCGTCGCACCACGACGACGACCACCACCACGGACACCACCACGGCCGTCGTCACCACCACCACGACGACCCGTGCGCCCGCAAGTCGAAGCGCCAGCACCACCGCGACCACTGCGGCCGCTGATCTCTCGCCCCAGCAGAGACCAGCACGCCTGACTCAGCCTGGCTGAGTAGCGGTTCCGGCGGCCCCGCGCGAAGCCCCAGCGGCGCGGGGCCGTCGGCATGAACGGAGTTCGTCGATGTCCACCACCGCCGCCGGGGGACGCCCGTCCCCGCCGCGCCGGGCTTCGGAGATCCCGGACCACGAGCACGAGCACGACCACGAGCACCGGGACCACACGCACGGCGCCCGCGACCGGCCCGACACCCGCGACCGCGACCGCGACCGCGACCGCGACCGCGACCGCGACCGCGACGATGACTCGCACCGCGAGCCGTACGACGGCGAGGACGACGACGGCGAGGACGACGGTCCGTACGAGCGCAGCACGATCGCGGACGTCCGCGAGGCCGCCAAGGTCCCGATCCGGCACATCTTCCGCCGGTTCTGGCCCGACACCAAGCCGTTCCGCGGGCGGATGCTGCTCAGCCTGGCACTGGTCGGCGTCGGGCCCGCGCTGGGCACCGTCAACATCTACCTGTTCAAGATCCTCGTCGACGACGTCCTCACCCCCCACGACTTCCGGCTCTTCCCGCTCATCGCGGGCGCCTTCCTCGCGATCACCGTCATCGGTGGGCTGATCAACTTCGCCGACGAGTACATGACGGCGTGGGTCGGCGAGAAGTTCGTGATGGCCGTGCGGCAACGGGTGTTCGACCACCTGCACCGGCTCTCGTCCGGCTACTTCGAGACCCGCCAGCTCGGCGACCTGCTCTCCCGGCTGACCGGCGACGTCTCCTCGATCGAGCAGCTCATGCTGACCGGCGTCAACATGGCGCTGACCTACAGCTTCCAGATCGTCTTCTACGCGGGCGCCATGTTCGTCCTGAACTGGCAGCTCGCGCTCGCGGCACTCGTCGCCGCGCCCTTCTTCCTGCTCGTCGCGCGGGTGTTCGCGAAACGGATCCAGTCGGCCGCGCGTGAGAGCCGCCGCCGGGCCGGCTCCATCAGCGCGGTGGCGGAGGAGAGCTTCGGCAACGTCGCGCTCGTCCAGGCCTACGACCGCGCCGCCGACGAGGGCCGCCGCTTCCGCGACCAGAACCTCGGCAACTTCCGCGCCCAGATGCGCGCCATCAAGATCGAGGGGATGTTCTCCCCGATCAGCGCGCTGGTCGAGTCGATCGGGACGCTCGTCGTCATCGGCATCGGCGTCTGGGAGCTCTCGCAGAACCGGATCACCCTCGGCGGCCTGCTCGTCTTCCTCGCCTACATCACCCAGCTCTACGGCCCGGTCCAGGGCTTCGCAGGGCTCACCAACTCGATCTTCGCCGCGAGCGCCAGCGCCGAGCGCATCATCGAGGTCCTCGACGAGAAGCCGCTCGTCGAGGACCCGGCCGAGCCGGTCCGGATCGGCCGGGCGACCGGCAGGATCGCTCTCCAGGGCGTGAGCTTCGCCTACCCGGGCACCGACCGGCAGGTGCTCAGCCACCTCGACCTGACCATCGCGCCGGGGCGCAAGGTCGCGGTCGTCGGCGCGAGCGGCGCGGGCAAGTCGACGCTGACCAAGCTGCTCATGCGCACCTACGACCCGGACCAGGGCACGGTCAGCCTCGACGGCGTCGACATCCGCCGGCTACGGCTGGCCGACCTGCGCCGCAACATCACCGTCGTGCTGCAGGAGACGCTCGTCTTCGACGGCTCGATCGCCGACAACATCCGGTGGGGCCGCCCGGACGCGACCGACGAGGACGTCGCCACCGCCGCGGCAGCCGCCGACGCCCACGACTTCATCACCCGGCTGCCCGACGGCTACGACACCCGCATCGGCCAGCGCGGCCGGATGCTGTCGGGCGGGCAGCGCCAGCGCATCGCGATCGCGCGGGCGATGATCCGCGACGCGCCCGTCCTGCTGCTCGACGAGCCGACCACCGGCCTGGACGCCGAGTCCAGCCGCCGTGTGCTGGAGCCGTTGCGCCGGTTGATGACCGGCCGCACGACGGTGATCATCTCCCACAACCTGGTCACCGTGACCGATGCCGACGAGATCCTCTTCGTCGAGCACGGCGAGATCACCGCACGCGGTACGCACGAGGAACTGCTGGACCGCAGCGAGGGCTACGCCCATCTGTACGAGCTGCACCATCCCGAGGCGGCGCAGAGCGGACTGGGACAGGGCGGAGTGGGACAGGGCGGAGCGGGACAGGGCGCGGGGCGGGGCGCCGCGGGACCGGGCACTGCGCGACCGGGCACTGCGCGACCGGGCACTGCGCGACCGGGCACTGCAGGACCGGGCACCGCGGGGCGGGGCGCGACGGTCGCGCCCGCGTCGCCCTTGCCGGCGATCGCGGCGCCCGTGCCGGCGATCGGGGCGCCCGTCCCCGCGGCCGCCGCGTCCGTATCGGCGATCGCGGCGGCCGAGGAGACGGTGCTGGTCCCGATCCGGTCCGCCGCGCGGCCCGGCACCCCCACCGATCCCGTGCCGGTCCCCTTCGTCCGGCCCCGCCCGGTGGCCGAGCCGGCACCGGCCGCGGAGCGGCGGTTCGTCGCCCTCCCGCTCGCGGCCCGTACGACAGGGCCGGGCGCGCCGCAGCCGCCCGACCACGACCGCGGACAGGCGGCCCCCCGGCTCCTCCCGGCCGAGCGTTCGGCGGTGTTCGCCGCCGCGGCGTCCGGCGCGCCGCGCCCCCGGCCCTCCCACGTCGAGGACACCTCGCTGCTCTCGCCCGACGGCCGGCCCCGCAGCGGTGGCGCCGGGAACGGCGAGAACCCGGCCGAGGCGACCCGGGCCGTCACGTCACGGTCGCGCACGCCCGGTCCACGCTCCGCCGGGGTCGACGCCGGCGATCGCCGGGGCGAGGAGCCCGGGTTCCCGGTGGGCGACGGCCGCCGCGCGCCCGCCGCCGGCGCCGTGCCGAACGAGACGCGCCCCGGCGCCCCGCGTTCGGTCCGCAGCGACGGGCCCGGCGACCGCGGCCGGTCGGCCGAGAACAACGGGCACAACGGGTTCGCCCCGGACGGGCGCCCCGCGCCATCTCCGCGGGGACCGCTCGGAGCCGGTGGGCAGGCGGGCCACCGCGGCGGGTCACGCCGTCCGGGCGACACCCGGCACGATTGCGCCGACCACGACGGTCCCGTCCCCGACGGGCGTCCCGCGAGCCGCCCCGGCGCCCCGGCGCCCGACCGCAGCGCACGCCGTGTCAACGGCCACGACCTCGGCGTTCGCAGCGACAACGGCACCGCTCCGGACCGCCGCGACCCCGCCCACGACGACAGCGCCGCACGCCGCATCAACGGCCACCCCCGTGGGTTCCGCAGCGACAACGGCACCGGCCCCGACCGCCCCTCGCCGCGTCGCGACGGCCGACCCGACCGCGCCGCGCACGTCGACGACCGCACTCCGGGCGAAGCTCGGCCGTACGACCGCACCGGCGCCGACCGGCGAGCCGGCGACCAGCGGTCCGGTCGCAGCCGGCGCGCCCTCGACGGTCACCGGGCCGACGACGTCGACCGGCCGGGGCTGCGCCCCACCGGCGTCGGGTTCGGTGAGCCGCGGCGTGGCCCCGCGGACCAGGCGCGACCCACCGGTCTTCGCGCCGACCGTGCAGGCCGCCCCGCCGACGACGCGCCCGCACGCACCGACCGCCCCGCGGCCACCGGCGACGACCGCGCCGGCGACTGCCCTGTTGGCACCGCCCGCCCCGACCGGGGCCGGTTCGACGCCGGCCGCACCGACGACCGCCCGAGCAACGGCACCGCGGTCGCTGCCCGACGCGTCGACCGCGACGGGGGCCAGGACCGCCCAAGCGTCGCCCACGCCGACCGGGGCCGACACGACGCCGCCCGCGTCGACGACCGCCCGGGCGACGGCACCGGGTTCGCCGCCCTCCGCGACGGCGGCCGGAGCCACGACCGCCCGATCGACGCCGGTCGCGTCGACGACCGCCCGATCTGCCCCATCCGCGTCGACGGCCGCCCGGCCGGCACCGGCCGGGGAGCCGACCCCGTCGCCGCCAACCCCGTGAACGGCACCCGGACCAACGGCACCCGGCTCGACGCCGACCGAGCCGCCGGCGACCGAGCACACGGCGACCGGGTCAACGGCCGTCCGGTCGGAGGCCTGCAGGCACGAGGACGCGGGACCGAGGGCCGCCCGGTCGACAGCCGGCACCCGGACGACCACGAGGTCGGCGCCGGGACGGGTCGGGACGCGCGCCCGACGCGGCACCGCGCCAGGACGACGGCGGACCCCGCGGACCACCTCGCCCGCAGCCGGCATGCCGAGGAGAGCGGCGATCACGCCCGTCCGCCACGCCACACCCGGCCGGACCCGGAGCGGGCAGGCACGCCCGCGCGACGCCGCCGGGCTGCGGACGCCCCGTCGCGGACCGGGCGGCCCCGCGACGAGCAGGACCCGGAGACGACGGCGTTCCCCGCCACGGGCGCGCGCCGACCGTCGTCGAACGACCCCGGCACGTCCGAGGGGCGCCGTGCCCGGCACTCCGGCGACGGGCCGCGGCGCGGACGATCCCGGGGTCGCGCCGAGGGTGCCGACCACCTGCGTCGTCCCGATCCCGACCGGCACGCGGTGCCCGACCTCGACGAGCCGACGCGCGCGCTGCCCCTCGCGCACCTGACCCAGGCGTTCGAGAAGCTCACCGTGCCCGACCCGCGGGTCCCCGAGGACGACGCCGATCTCGACCCGGAGACGACGGCCTTCCGCGCGATCCCTCGCCCCCGGCGACGGTCGCTGCTCACCGGCGAGCTCCCCAAGGTCCCGCCGGCGCCGCGCCGCCGCCGCTGACCTCGGGCGCGCCTGCGGGACGGCCGGCCCGTCGTCGGGCACCGGGCCGACGGGCATCTCGACATCGCGAGTGGCGTCAGGCCGCCGCGGCCTCCTCGACCGGCAGGCTGCGCAGGATCGCGCGGGCGACGGCGTCGTTGTAGCGCAGGCTCTGTGCGTTCATCCCTGGCCGGGTGAACGCACCCGCGACCTTCACCTGGGTGTGCGGCCCGACGGCGAACCGGCGCGGGTGGGCGGCGCCGGTCGCGTCGACGACCGCACCGTCGGCGGCCCGGACCTCGATGAGCCCGGTGTTGCGCAGGACCGTCCCATCGGCGGCGCGCAGGACGTGTTCGACGACGTCGCCGGACCGCAGCAGCGACGCCAGCAGCGGGTCGGTGCTGCGGGAGGCGCTCGGGTCGGGGAGCCGGGCGTCGACGAGGATCGTCGAGGTGACGGTATCGGGTGTGGCGGCGCTGCCGGCCCGGAAGACCGCGCTCCCCGGCCCTGCGTCACCCTCCTCGGGGCCGACCTGCTCGACCCACATCCCGGGCCCGAGGAACCGGACGAGCCCGGCGTCGGCGAGCGCGAGGATCTGGCGCACCCGGAAGCCGGGCGGGCCGCTGGCGACGCCGTTGAAGAACCCCTGCCACCAGGAGACGTCGCGGGCCTGCGACTCCGGCGTCAAGGCGCTCTCGCCCTGCAGCCGGGTGAGCTCCCCGTAGATCGACAGCATGGCGACGAAGGCGCCGAGGTGCGGCGTGTGCCGGGGATCGACGTGCTGGCGCAGGTCCTCAGCGATCCGTGCGACGACCAGCGGCTGCAGGCTGTCGAGGTCGGGCGCGGTGACGCCGTCGAGCGGGCGGTCGAGCGCGTCGAGGTCGAGACGGTCGAGCGGGTCGGGGGCGAGCTCGGCGAGGAAGGTGTCCATCTGCGGGGTGGCCCAGTCGAGCGCGTCGAACCGGGCGGTGAACGCGTCGAGGTCGAGGGTGACGCGGTCGGGGTGCCCGGCGACGAGCTCGTGGTACCACCCCCACGCGATCTCCTTGGCGATCAGCGGCCACAACGTCGCCCGCAGGTCGACGGGCCCGGTCGCGGTGTGCACGCCGATCTGGTCGGGGCCGAAGTAGCGCGGCAGTGGCGGCCGACCCGCACGCAGCGCGTAGTGCGTCTTCGAGTGGTAGGGCGCGCCGCGGGGGCTTCCCGCCACGAGCACGGGCTCTTGCCCCGACGCGATGTAGCGCAGCCCACCGACGGCGTCGTCGTCGGCCACGAACCGGCCGCCGCGGCCCTCGAAGAGCAGCACGACGAGGTCGACGAACGCCAGTCCCAGGCCGCGGACCAGCACCGTCTCCCCCGGTTGGACGACCGACAGGTCGGTGTCGGTCGTCTGTTCCGGCGGCAGGTACCGCAGCCCGGCGTCGACGGCGCGGGCGAGGAGGGCGCGCTCGTCGTCGGTGGGGACGGCGTCGAGGTGCCCGGAGGCGAGCACGACCGAGTCGGCGCGGATCGGGACGTCCTCGCCCTCGACGGTCAGCCACTGGTCGTCGCCGGTCTCGGTCAGCCTCGTCGCGCGGCCGGTGTGGACGTGGACGCGCACCCGCGACGGCAACGAGGCGACGACGTCGCGCAGCACCCAGCCGAGGTAACGGCTCTGCAGCCGACGGCTCGGGAACGTGGCGGCGTCGACGGACTCCAGCTCGGCCCACAGCGCCGGGCCGTAGGCGTCGGCGGTCTCCGTCGGCAGCTCACCGGCGCGGACCCGCTGCACCCACTCCCACAGCGACGGCCCGGGCACGATCGGCCCGGCGCACACGACGGAGTCGTCGGTGTACATCGTGACGTCGGCGGCCATCGAGTTCATCGCCAGCAGCGGCGACTGCGCGTGCCGCCAGATGCGGCCCGCACCCGGCGGGAAGGGGTCGACGAGGTGGACGTCGAGCTCGCCGTCGCCGAACAGCTCGGGCAGGCTCGCGGCGAGGCGCTCCAGGATGCCGGCGCCGCGTGGCCCGGCGCCGACGATCGCGATCGAGGAGGGACGACGGGGCATGACGGTCCTTGCGGCCGGGGACGGGTGGGCGGGGGGCGCGTCAGCCCGTCAACGCCGCGCTGGTCCGGCAGAAGTCGACGTGGCGGCGGCGGGCCAGCAGCGTCACGGGCATGCGGGGGCCCCGGCGCGCGTCGTTCCGGTCACCGGACATCGTCTTCGAGGGTAGGCGTCGCGACCGGGGTGCGCACCGTCGTCGGTACCGCGAGATCGTCACACCGGGCACGCGGTTGACCGGGCGCGGCCGCGGTGCTGCAGTGGAGGGGTGACTCCCGGCCCGGGGACGGCACTGGTGACGCGCCGGCACGTCGACTTCGGTCGCGTGTGGTCGGCGGCCTGTCGACGGTCCCGCTGACAGCCCCCCTGCCCGTCCCCGACCATCCAGGAGCACACCCATGCCCGTCGAGTTCCTCGGCATCGGCGCCACCAACGACGGGACCGAGACCCACGCCCGGTCCGGCCCCGCCTTCGACAAGGACTTCACCCTCGCGCTCGCTCGCGCCCACGAGGAGAGCGGCTGGGACCGCGTCCTCACGGCGTACTCGTCGGGCAGCCCCGACCCCGCGCAGGCCGCCGCCTACATCGCCGACCACACCGAGCGGCTGCAGCTGCTGCTCGCCCACCGGCCCAACGTCTCGGCGCCCACGTTCGCCGCGAAGACCGTCGCGACCCTCGACCAGATCAGTGATGGCCGGCTCACCCTGCACGTGATCACCGGTGGCAACGACCACGAGCAGCAGCGGGAGGGCGACACCCTGCCCAAGGACCGCCGCTACGACCGCACCCGCGAGGCGATCCAGATCCTCAAGCTCGCATGGACGTCGCGAGAGCCGTTCGACTACCACGGCGAGCACTACGACATCGCCGACTTCGTCCTCGACGTCGAGCCCGCGCAGAAGCCCCGGCCGCGGATCAGCTTCGGGGGGTCGTCGCAGGCGGCGTACCGGGTGGGCGCGGAGGAGGCCGACATCTACGCGCTGTGGGGCGAGCCGCTCGCGGGCACCGCCGAGCAGATCGCGACGATCACCGCGCTCGCGCGGGCCGCCGGCCGGCCTGCGCCGACGTTCCAGGTGGCGTTCCGGCCGATCCTGGGCCGCACCGAGGAGGAGGCCTGGGAGAAGGCGTACGCCACGGTCGCGCGGATCCGGGAGCGCACCGCGGGCGGGACGACACCGCTCACGCGCCGGCACTCGCTCACCGCCCCGGAGAATGCGGGCTCGCAGCGGCTGCTCGCCGCGGCCGGGTCGGGCGAACGTCACGACCGGGCACTGTGGACGGTCACCGCCGCGGCCACTGGCGGCGCGGGCAACTCGACGGCGCTCGTCGGCACGCCAGAGACGGTCGCCGCCGCCCTGCTCGACTACTACGACCTCGGCGTCCGGATCCTCTCCGCGCGCGGGTACGACCTGCTCGAGGACGCCCGCGAGTTCGGCCGCGAGGTGATCCCGCTCGTCCGCGCCGAGGTCGCCCGGCGCGACGCCGCCGCGGCCTGACCCGGCGCCGCTCGCGCGGCGGCCGTAACGGCCGGGCGGGCGCGGGCGATTCCACGAGCCGACGGGCGGTCGCTGGGGCGTCGCCCGTCGCCGGGTCCGGGCCGGGCGACCGGCCCGGACCTCGGGCGGACCAACCGTAACGGTGTGGTCGTTCCCGGCGAGTGCACTGCTGCCAGCACTCCCGGCGCCGGGAGAACGCACGCTCCGCCGCCGCGGGACTCCGCACGCGATCGGAGGAGCGTCTCGTCATGAGCACCGCCAACGTCACACGTCCCGGCAGCGTCACCGTGGTCGTCGTCCTGACATGGATCTCGGCGGTCCTGCAGATCCTCATCGGCGTCATGCTGTTGGTCGTCGCGGCCGCCGTCGCCCCGGACGTCGACCTCACCGTCGGGCGCGGAACCGTGGTCGCGATCGGGATCCTCGTGCTGCTCGTCGGCATCGTCACCGCGGCGGTCGCCTCGCGGCTGGGCAAGGGCGGCAACGGCGCCCGGATCCTGGTGTCGGTGCTGGAGGTGCTGCAGGTGGCGGGCGCGCTCGCGACCCTGTTCACCTACGGGCGCACCGGCCCCGGTTCCGGCGCGATCGGCACCATCGCCATCGCGGTGCTGATCCTGGTCCTGCTGTGGAACCGGCGGGCCGACGCGTTCTTCACCCGCTGACCGTCGCACCTCGAGGTCAGCCGCGCGGGACCAGCTCGACGCTGCCCTGCAGGACGGTCGCGCCGTCCGAGCGGGTCGAGCGGAAGCCGATCACGTGCCCGGCCGGGTCCGGCCGTGGGTCGGTGCGGTGCACGGTGACGGTCTCGCCGGGCACGCCCATGCCCGTGCACCGCGTCGCGAGACGGCCGACGGTCCACCGCCCGAGGTCCTGGTCGTCGAGGACCGCGGTGACCGCCCGGGCCATGGTCTCGGTGCCGTGCACCACGATGTCCGGGAGCCCCGACGCGTGGGCGACCCGGATGTCGGTGTGGATGGGGTTCCAGATCGTCGAGCACTCGGTGTAGACGGTCGGGCCCTCGCGGGTCACGCCGTAGTCGCGGTGCGGCCGCAGCTCGCCCGCTCCTCGGTCCTCGGTCCTCGGTCCTCGGTCCTCGGGGCGCAGGGCCCCGGACCGGCGGCCGGCCCGGGGCCCTGCCCGTCGATCGTCACGCCCGGGTACACGCAGGTGTAGTACGTCGTGACGGCGGAGCGGCCCGACGGGAGGCCGCTGCGAGGTGTCGGGTGTCGTCCCGGGGGGTGCTGGTCACCGGTCGCCTCCTCGGCTGTGTCGCGTCGTCGTCGGCCCGATCGGGTCGTCGGCCCGATCGGGAGGCCTCACGGTCAGGGCAGGACCGCCTGCGTCTGGGTGACCCGGGCGACCAGCCGATCCCGCGGGTCGCGCAGCTCGGTGTCGACGACGATCGTCGTGCGTCCGCGGTGCAGCGGCCGCGCGACGGCCTCGACGTAGCCCTCGACCACCGGGCGCAGGAAGTTCGTCGCCGAGGAGATCGTCGCCGTGCCCGTCGCGCCGTCCGGCAGGTTGAGGAACGCCGCCCAGCCGCCCGCGGTGTCGGCCAACGCCATCAGCGCGCCGCCGTGGAGCACCCCGGCCGTGGTCGTGCGGGTGGGATGCCAGTCCAGGCGCAGCCGCACCTCGTCCGGTCCCGCCGCGACGGCGGTGGCGCCGATCAGTGCCGCGAAGGGCATGGCGGAGTGGAGGAACGCGTTCGGGTCGTCGGCAGGGTCCTCGGTGACGTCGGCCATCCCCGCAGCCTGCCACGGGTGATCGTGACGTGTGTCCGGGCGTGGGACCGGCGCGCACGGCGTCGGCTACGGTCCGGCCATGACCCCTCCCGACGCCGACGCCGCCCCCTCGGAGCTCGTCCACCTCGACGTCACCGCGGGCGTCGCGACGATCACGCTCGACTCCCCCGGCAACCGCAACGCGCTGTCCGCCCAGCTGCGCCGCGAGCTGCTCGATCGGCTGGAGCGCGCGATCGCCGACGAGACCGCGCGGGTGATCGTGCTGTCGCACACCGGGTCCGTCTTCTGCTCGGGCATGGATCTCAAGGAGACCCGCGGCGCGGGCGCCGACCAGCAGGGGATCAACGAGGTCCCGGCGATCCTCGAGACGGTGTGGAGCTCGCCGAAGCCGGTCGTCGCCCGGGTCGGCGGGGCCGCGCGGGCGGGCGGCGTCGGCCTCGTCGCCGCCGCCGACATCGCGGTCGCCGTCGACCGGGCGACGTTCGCGTTCACCGAGGTCCGGCTCGGGCTGGTGCCGGCCGTCATCTCGGTGACGGTCCTGCCGCGGCTGCTCCCCCGCGCGGCGCACGAGCTGTTCCTCACCGCGGAGGTGTTCGACGCACCGCGCGCCGCGGCGATCGGGTTGATCAACGCGTCCGTCCCGGCCGACGAGCTCGACGCGGCCGTCGACCGTTACGTGGCCGCGCTGAAGCTGGGCGCGCCGGCGGCGCTGGCCGGAACCAAGGAGATGCTGCGCGCCGAGCGGCCGTCGTCGATGCGCGAGGACTTCGCGCAGATGCAGGAGCTGTCGGCGTCGTACTTCGCCGGTCCCGACGGCCAGGAGGGGATGCGGGCCTTCGCCGAGAAGCGCAGCCCCTCCTGGGTCGTGCCGGACTGACCTAGCACCTAGCCGCGGGTCCAGCCGGGGTCGCGGCCGCTGGCGCCGACCGCCCGCTCGAACGCGGGCGCGTCGGGACGGACCGGCACCTCGGCGCCGAACCAGCCGCCCTCGCGGCCCATCGGCGCGACCGCGAGGATCCCCTCCAGTACCGCCTCGCCCAGCGCCGCGGGGACGTCGAGGTCGCGCCCGGTCGCGGCGGCGACGTCCCAGGCATGGACGGCGAACTCGGAGGTCATCATCTGGCCGATCACGGCCGCGGGCATCGGCGATCCACCCATGTGCGAGTCGCCGTCCCACACCCCGGGCTCGGCCCACGCCCTGGCCGTGGCCTCGCCCTCCTCGGCGCAGCGGGCAGCCCACTCGGACTCCGGCACGCCGATGAGGAACGGCGCGCCGTCCTCGATCTTCCAGCTCTCGTCCCACGGTTCGCGGGTCGCCGAGCGCTGGGCGAGGACGAGCCCGAAGGCGATGTGGTTGACGACCTCGCGCACGGTGAACTCGGCGCACGGCGACGGGTCGCCGTATCGCTCGACGGGTGTCCCACCGATGACCGAGACCGCGAGGTCGATGCTCTGGCGCATGTGGTCGGTGTGGTCCATGACGACCATGCTGCTCGGGCACCGGCCCGCGGTCTTGTAGGAACGCGACACCTCGCCGCGGCGCCTACCCTGGACGTCGTGACCGCCGTTCCCGCCGCGCCCGCGGTGTCGCACGATCCCACCGCGGCCCTGGAACTGCTGCTGGGGCGCCCGCTCGTCGCCCTCACCGGCGCGGGTCTGTCGACCGACTCCGGCATCCCCGACTACCGCGGGCCGAACTCGCCCGCACGCGCCCCGATGACCTTCGGCGAGTTCCGCTCGGGGCCCGCCGCCCGCCGCCGCTACTGGGCCCGCAGCCACGTCGGCTGGTCGCGGATGCGCCATGCCGTGCCCAACGCCGGACACCACGCGCTGGCCGCCCTGGAGGACGCCGGGGTGCTGCGGTCGGTGATCACCCAGAACGTCGACGGGCTGCACGGTGCCGCCGGCAGCCGCGACGTCGTCGACCTGCACGGACGGATCGACGAGGTGGTCTGCCTCGACTGCCGCGCCGTCACCGCCCGCGACGTGCTGCAGGCCAGGCTGGCCGCGCTCAACCCGGGCTTCGCCGAGGCCGCGGTCGCCGCGGAGGCCGCCCCGGACGGCGACGCGGTGCTCGACGACACCGACGGCTTCGTCGTCGCCGACTGCGCGGCGTGCGGCGGTGTGCTCAAGCCGCACGTGGTGTTCTTCGGCGAGAACGTCCCGCGCGAGCGGGTCGAGCGCTCCTACGGGCTGGTCGAAGGACTGGCCGCCTGCGGGGGTGCGCTGCTCGTCGCCGGGTCGTCGTTGACCGTGATGTCCGGACTGCGGTTCGTCAAACGCGCCCGCGCGCTCGACGTCCCGGTCGTGATCGTCAACCGCGGCGCGACGCGCGGCGACCCGCTCGCGACGCTGCGGGTCGACGCCGGCTGCTCCGAGACGCTCGTCGCGCTGGCCGCGGCCTGAGCCCGCCGCCGGGGCGGGTCAGGTCCGGCCGGTCAGCACGATCCTCAGCGGGCGCTCGCCGTGCGAGGTCGCGACCGCCGCGTCGGCCAGCACGTCCAGCAGCCGCTCGTGCCCGTCGGCGTCGGTGGCCGCGAGCGTCGCCGGGTCGTCCCACACGAGCACGACCTCGCCCGGCGGCAGCCAGGACAGGTCGGTGAGGACGTCGCGCAGCGCGTCGAGGTTGTGCCCGAACCAGTCGGGCACGTCGAGCTGCGCCGCGACCGCCGCGTAGAAGCCGCTCCGGTCGGCGGGCCCGTCGACCTCGACCACCCGTGCGCCGCAACGCCGGGCCGTGTCGGCGACCTGCCCCGCCTCGCGCGGGCTGCACTGGAGAACGCTCACGACTGCACCGTCATGTGGTCATCATCACTGAGCCGGGCCCGGTTCGCCAGAGCATCGCCCGGGTGGACCTGCCGTGTCCGTCCGGTGACGGTCCGGGTCCTGCTCGGCGCCGGTCCCTCAGCCGCCCGTCGCCGCCCCGTCGACGACGACGAAGCTCCCGTAGTGGTCGCCGGTGTAGTACAGCTCCTGGCCCGCACCCGTGACGAGCCGGCGCGCCCCGCGGTCGGTCTCGCCGGGCGTCGGGACGGTGAACTCGTGGTAGTAGCCGCGCGGTTCGGCGGGCAGCAACCTCTCGGCGTTGGCGAAGACGACGCCGTCGCGGTCGTAGCGGTAGGGACCGCCCGACCTGATCTGCGAGTACACGGTGGCGGCCTCGGGTGGCAGCGCGCACAGCGGCTGGACCGGCAGTTTCGACGCCGACGCGCCCGGGACCTGCGATGAGACGACCACGCAGCCCGTCGACGCGGAGCCCGGGTCCGCCGCGGGCGTCCCGCTGCGCCCGGTGACCAGTCCGACGGCGACCAGCCCGGCGAGCACGGCGAGGGCGACCAGCGCGACGCGCACCGATCCGCCGCGACGCGGTGAGGTCACCTCAGGGCTCGTCCGTCCGCGCCGGCAGCAGGTCGGCCGGGGCACCTGCCACCGGGTCCAGCAGCGGCTCCGGCGCCCGGCCGAGCCGGTTCGCGCGCGGCAGCGCGTCGTAGATCGTCTCGACGACGCCGGACACCCGGTCGACGAGGATCGCCAGGCCCGCGCACACCGGCAGCACGACGACCGCGGCCAGCACGACCTGCAGCGGGAAGGCCAGCTGGGTCACCCACAGCTCGACCGCGTCCCACCAGTCCGCCACCGCCCGCACACGTCACACGGTAGACCCGGGCCGTGTTGGCTAGGTTCTGGGCATGTTCGCCGTCTACGCCGCCGCGCCGAATGCCGACTCCCCCCTCGACTCGCTCACCGTCGGGGAGCGACCCGATCCGGAGGTGCCCGAGGGCTGGGTCGCGGTGAAGGTGGGGGCGGCGAGCCTGAACATGCACGACCTGTGGACGCTGCGGGGCGTCGGCATCAAGCCCGAGCAGTTCCCGATGATCCTGGGCTGCGACGGCGCCGGCACGCTCGAGGACGGCACCGACGTCGTCATCCACTCCGTGATCGGCGACCCGGCCTGGCGCGGCGACGAGACCCTCGACCCGCGGCGCACGCTGCTGACCGAGAAGTACCAGGGCACGATGGCCGACACGGTCGTCGTGCCCGCGCGCAACGCCGTGCCCCGCCCCACCGGGCTCTCCGCCGCGCAGGCCGCCGTCATGGGCACCGCGTGGCTGACGGCCTACCGGATGCTGTTCACCAAGTCCGGCCTGCAGCCGGGCCAGACGATGCTCGTGCAGGGCGCCTCCGGCGGCGTGTCGACGGCGCTGGTCCAGCTCGGCCGGGCCGCCGGCATGCGGGTCTGGGTCACCGGCCGCAGCGAGGAGAAGCGTGCGCTGGCCGAGAAGCTCGGCGCGCACGCGACGTTCGAGTCGGGCGCGCGGCTGCCCGAGCGGGTCGACGCGGTCTTCGAGAGCGTCGGCAAGGCGACGTGGGGGCACTCGATGCGCTCGGTGCGCCCGGGCGGCGCGATCATCTGCTGCGGCTCGACGAGCGGCCCCGACGCGAACGCCGATCTGCAGCGGCTGTTCTTCCTGCAGATCCGGGTCGAGGGCTCGACCATGGGCACCCGCGACGAGCTCGCGAACCTGCTGCAGTTCGTCGCGAACGCCGGGATCGACCCCGAGATCGGCCTCGAGCTGCCCATGAGCGAGGCGACCGAGGGCTTCCGCGCGATGCTCGAGGGCAATACAGCCGGCAAGATCGTGTTCACTCACTGACACCGAAAACGACCTTTTCCCGGCATCTTCCCAGCAAAGTGGCCGAGATAGCTCAATCGTCAAGTACAGTCGGTCACCGTGTCTGAGCCATTCAGTCGATCGGCGCCGGGGGCTGTCGCCGCCGCCCCGGCGCCGCGCGTACCCGGCCTGGTCGAGCTGCTCGACCGCGTTGACCGTGCCGTCGCCACGGCACTGGTCCCCGCGACCACGTCCGAGGGGGTCAGCCGCGACGGCTGGCGGGTCCTCCTGATGCTGGCCAGGGGAGGTGGCCGGAGCATGGGTGAGATCGCCGGCCACACCGCTCTGCCGGCCCCGACGGCGACCCGCGTCGTCGACCGGCTGGTCGCCTCAGGGCTGGCCTACCGCCGCCACGACCCCGTCGACCGGCGCCGCGTGCTCGTGCACCTGGCGGCCGAAGGGCGCGGCGTGGTCGAACGGGTGTGCGGGATGGTGGAACGCCGGATCGGCACCGCACTGGGCGCCCACCCCCGCGAACGCGCCCAGCTGGCCGACCTGCTGGCGCACCTGGCCGACACCTCGGCCTGAGGTCCGGACGGCCCGGGCGGCGCGGTCGCCACCCGGGCCCCGGTCCTACTTCTTCGCCTTGTCCGCCGACGAGTCCGTCGACAGCGCCGCCACGAAGGCCTCCTGCGGAACCTCGACCCGGCCGATGGTCTTCATCCGCTTCTTGCCCTCCTTCTGCTTCTCCAGCAGCTTCCGCTTGCGGGTGATGTCGCCGCCGTAGCACTTGGCCAGCACGTCCTTGCGGATCGCGCGGATGTTCTCGCGCGCGATGATCCGCGACCCGATGGCCGCCTGGATCGGCACCTCGAACTGCTGGCGCGGGATCAGCTCGCGCAGCTTCGTCGTCATCGAGGTGCCGTAGGAGTAGGCGTCGTCCTTGTGCCGGATCGCCGAGAACGCGTCGACCGGCTCGCCCTGCAGCATGATGTCGACCTTGACCAGGTCCGACTCCTGCTCGCCCGCCTCCTCGTAGTCGAGGCTCGCGTAGCCGCGGGTGCGCGACTTCAGCGCGTCGAAGAAGTCGAAGATGATCTCGGCCAGCGGCATCGTGTACCGCAGCTCGACGCGCGTCTCGGACAGGTAGTCCATGCCGCCGAGCTGCCCGCGCCGGTTCTGGCACAGCTCCATGATCGTGCCGACGAACTCCGACGGCGCCAGCACCGTCACCTTGACGACCGGCTCGAAGACCTGCGCGACCCGCCCCGTCGGCCAGTCCGACGGGTTGGTGACCAGCTGCTCGGCGCCGTCGTCGCGCACCACCCGGTAGACGACGTTCGGCGCCGTCGAGATCAGGTCGAGCCCCGCCTCGCGCTCCAGCCGGTCACGGGTGATCTCCAGGTGCAGCAGGCCCAGGAAGCCGCACCGGAACCCGAAGCCCAGCGCCGCCGACGTCTCCGGCTCGTAGGTGAGCGCCGCGTCGTTGAGCTGCAGCTTGTCGAGCGCCTCGCGCAGGTCCGGGTACTGCGAGCCGTCGACCGGGTAGAGGCCCGAGTAGACCATCGGCCGCGGCTCCCGGTAGCCGGTGAGCGGCTCGCTCGCGCCGTGCCGCTGGCTGGTGACCGTGTCACCGACCTTCGACTGCCGGACGTCCTTCACCCCGGTGATCAGGTAGCCCACCTCGCCGACGCCCAGGCCGTCCGACGGCTTGGGCTCCGGCGAGACGATGCCGACCTCGAGAAGCTCGTGCGTCGCGCCCGTCGACATCATCCGGATCCGCTCGCGCGGGGTGATCTTCCCGTCGACGACCCGGATGTAGGTGACGACGCCGCGGTAGGTGTCGTACACGGAGTCGAAGATCATCGCCCGGGCCGGTGCGTCCGGGTCGCCGACGGGCGGGGGCACCTGCCGGACGACCTCGTCGAGCAGCTCGCGCACGCCGTCGCCGGTCTTGGCGCTCACCCGCAGCACGTCCTCGGCCTCGCAGCCGACGATGTGGGCGATCTCGGCGGCGTAGCGGTCGGGGTCGGCGGCGGGAAGGTCGATCTTGTTGAGGACCGGGACGATCGTCAGGTCCTTCTCCAGCGCCAGGTACAAGTTCGCGAGCGTCTGCGCCTCGATGCCCTGCGCCGCGTCGACCAGCAGGATCGCGCCCTCGCACGCCTCGAGCGCGCGGGAGACCTCGTAGGTGAAGTCGACGTGGCCGGGGGTGTCGATGAGGTGCAGGACCACGTCCTGCTCCGAGCCGTCCTCGCCGGTGACCTTCCACGGCAGCCGGACGTTCTGCGCCTTGATCGTGATGCCGCGCTCGCGCTCGATGTCCATCCGGTCGAGGTACTGCGCCCGCATCGCGCGCTCCTCGACGACCCCGGTGAGCTGCAGCATCCGGTCGGCCAGGGTGGACTTCCCGTGGTCGATGTGGGCGATGATGCAGAAGTTCCGGATGCGCTCCGGCGGGGTGAACGTGCGGTCGGCGTACGTCGTCACTCAGGTTCCTTCGCTGCGGGTGACCTCCATCGTCCCATGTCCGTCGCCGCGGCCTGCGGCCTCCCGGCCGCCCACCGATCCGGTGACCTGCGCGTGCGTCGGGTGTGAGCGGCGACACCATCGGGAACGTGGGGATCAGGAGGTGTCCCCCATGACCACGACGCCGAACCAGACGCCGTACGAGCCGCGGCACCGCGCGGCACCGTCGCCGCACGACCCGCCGCCACCCGATATGCAGGACGCGACACCTCCCGACGACAGGCCGGGGGCACGGCACGCCGCCGTCGACCCTCCGACGGCGCCCGGTCCACACGTGGCACCCGGCCCGGCCAGGCCTCCCCGCGATACCGGTCCGGGTCCCTCCGGTGCACGAGCCGACGCCGCGCCGGGATCCGGTCCGCCGATCGGCGCCGCTCCCGAGACCGTGGCCGGCCGAGGCCCGGTCGACGGCGGCGGTCCGCAGGCCGGCGCCGCTCCGGGGGCCGTGGTCGACGGGTCCGCGCCGGGCGCCGGGGACGGGCGCGGCCCGGCCGGCTGGGTCGGCCGGACCGTCCACGGCCGCGACGGTGTCCGGCTGGGCACGCTCTCCGGGGTGCATCCGCCGGCCGACGGCTCCACGGTGCCGTGGGGCGTCGTCAAGGAGAGGTTCGGCAGGCGCCGGCTGGTACCCCTCGACCGCGCGACCCCGCACGGCGACGACGGCGTCGCGGTGCCGGTCGACCGCGCGGCGTTCCGCACCGCGCCCGCGGCCCGCTCCGGCGAACCCGACGCCCACACCCGCTCCGAGCTCGACCGGCACTATGCCGGGCGCAGCGCTCTCATCATGGCGCGCGAGCGGCAGCACGAGCGGTTCGGCGGGGTCAAGTTCGGTGCGGCGTTCTTCGGCTGGATCGTCGCCGTCGGGCTGACGGTCATCCTGCTCGGGATCGCCGCGGGCCTCGCCGCGGCCCCCGGATTCTCCCTCGACCTCTCCGGGTCCCCCGCCAACCCCGCGCCCGAGACCGTCGGGCTGGTCGGCGCGATCACGATCGTCGTCGTGATGGGGCTGGCCTACCTCGGCGGCGGGTACGTCGCCGGGCGGCTCGCGCGGTTCGACGGCGCCCGCAACGGCACGGCCACCTGGGTCCTCGGTCTGATCGTGACGATCGTGCTCGGTATCGCCGGCGCGGTCGCGGGCGCGGAGTACGACGTCATGGACCGCATCGTGCTGCCCTCGATCGCGCTGCCGACGGGCGCGCTGACCATCGGCGGCATCGTCCTGCTCGTGGTCGTCGCGATCGTCACCCTGCTGACCGCGACCCTCGGCGGGCGGCTGGGCGAGCGCTACCACCGCCGCGTCGACCGGGCCGGCGCGCCCGCCTGACCCGGGCACCGGCGCCCCGGCCCCTCGCGCCCGGGGCCGCCCCCGAGCCGCAACCCCACTGCTCTCCTCGGGCTGGGAGAGAGCAGCGGGGTTGCGGCCGGTCGGTGGCGCGCAACCCCACTGCTGCCGACCGCATGCGAGACGACCGTCAGGTTGCGACCGGATGCCGTGGCGGCGTGCGGGCGTTCAGACGGGACGACCGTCCGGCGGGGCACTGTGCCAGCGCCATTCCTGCAACCGGGGATGGTCGGCGTCGAGGGCGCAGCGGCCCGTCGACCAGCGCAGTGTGGGCCAGGAGCGCGCCCCTCGCGGCGCCGCCGGGAACAGGCGGTGCAGGACGTGCTGGGCGAGATGGGCGTCGGGCTCGAAGACGAGCCCGAGCCCGCGGGCGGCGTCGTCGGTGTGCACCAGCAGCTCCAGGCAACCCATCGCGGCGAAGCCGGCCGGATCGGCGGCGCCGAAGGGATGATGCCCGCGGACCTCGGGCGGCATCGTCTCGACGACGCAGGCGAGCACCTCCGCGCAGACCGCCGTCGTGGCCAGCAGCTCGGCAGCCGGGACCGCGGGGTCGAGCCGCACGTGCAGCGCCGCGACCGGCGAGCCGCCGGCGGCGAGGTCGGCCGCGAACTGCAGCAGCGTCTGCCCGACGTGCGCGACCACCCCGGCCACGGACATGTCGACGCCGCTCGCCGCGACCGACCAGTCCCGCTCGGCAGCGGGTTCGAGCAGCGTCGCGCTCGCGGCAGCGGCCTGGCGCACGTCGTCGGCGTCCATCCGGAGAGGGTAGGACCCCCGTCGCAAAAAGTGATAGCACGTTCCGCCGGAAAATAGCTATCATCTAGATAGCGGCCGGACACCCCGGCCCGGGGGAGGAAGATCATGAGCGCGCAGGACACCCGTAGCGCCGAACTCGACGTCACGCCGGTGCGGATGCCGGACCCGGCCGTCCGCGAGCACAGGGCCTGGGGGCCGAACGGTTTCGTGGGGCTGCTCGTCGGGCTGGTACTCGTCGGCGCCGGGATCGCGGCGATCGCGGCCGGCACGGGGGTGCTGATCGGCCTCGGCGTCGTCGCGCTGGTCGCCGGGCTGTTCACGCTGCGCGGCCTGACCACGGTCGCGCCCGGCGAGGCGAAGGTCGTGCAGTTCTTCGGCCGCTACGTCGGCACGGTCCGGACGTCGGGGCTGCGCTGGGTCAACCCGCTCACCAGCCGGCAGAAGATCTCCACCCGCATCCGCAACCATGAGAGCGACGTCCTCAAGGTCAACGACCTCGACGGCAACCCGATCGAGATCGCCGCCGTGGTCGTGTGGCAGGTCGAGGACACCGCCCGCGCGGTCTTCGAGGTCGACTCCTTCGTCGCGTTCGTGCACACCCAGACCGAGACCGCGATCCGGCACATCGCCACCAGCTACTCCTACGACTCGCACGACGACGACCGGCTCTCCCTGCGGCAGAACGCCGAGGAGATCACCGAGCGGCTCTCGCGCGAGATCGGCGACCGCGTGGAGTCCGCGGGCGTGACGATCATCGAGTCGCGGCTGACCCACCTCGCCTACGCGCCCGAGATCGCCGGTGCGATGTTGCAACGCCAGCAGGCCGGGGCCGTCGTCGCGGCCCGGGGGCGGATCGTCGAGGGCGCCGTGGGGATGGTCGAGATGGCACTGGCCCGGCTGTCGGAGCGCGAGATCGTCGAGCTCGACGAGGAGCGCAAGGCCGCGATGGTGAGCAACCTGATGGTGGTGCTGTGCGGCGACCGGGCGACACAGCCGATCGTCAACGCGGGCTCGCTGTACCACTGACCGGACGACGATGCCCGATCGCAAGAGCTTCCTGCTCCGGCTCGACCCGGCGGTCCACGACGCCCTCGCCCGTTGGGCCGCCGACGAGCTGCGCAGCACCAACGCGCAGATCGACTTCCTGCTCCGCGAGGCGCTGCGCCAGGCCGGCAGGCTGCCCTCCGGGGCCACGGGCCCTCGCCGTCGCGGGCGACCGCGCAACGACGAGCCCGCAGAGCCCTGACCCTCCGGCTGGTGAGCCACGTGCGGCCCGGCCCTCCGACCGTGCTGCGGGATGCGCTTCCGCCGCCGGTCGACGGGTCGGCCGGGTGTGTGCGGGCGTCGGGTGAGTCGGCCGAGCCGTCGCGACCGAGGCGCCGAGACCTGACCTGCGTTCGTCGGCGTACGGGGCGTTCGTGACGGTCAGGTGGCGACGACGACCAGCGCGGCCGCGGCCCCGGCAACTCCCGCGGCTCCCGCGGCTCCCGCGGCTCCCGCGGCTCCCGCGACGACGAGCAGCCCGCCCGCCGCGACGAGGTCGGGCCCCAGCACCGCGGCGTCGCGGGCGCCGACGGCCCGGACCGTCCAGGTGCGGACCGTGTCGATGCCGCGGATCGTCAGCGTCGCGCCTGGAGCCAGCCCGGTCAGCGTCTCGGGTGCAGCGAGCACGACCACCGTTCGGCCGTCGTCCTCGACGATCCGGCCGCCCGTGGCGGGCGGCGCCGGGACACCACCTGCGGCGGGCGCGGGCACGGGCACCAACGCGACGGTCGTCCCGCCGACGACGAGGTGCGTCGCCGCCGTCGGCGCCTCTGTACTCGACGTCGGGGTGCCGGCACCGGTGGCCGTGGCGGCGGCCGGCGGCAGGGCCGTCGTCGGGGTCGTCGGCGGTGTGGTCGTCGGCGGTGTGGTGGTCGGCGGCGCGGCCGGTGTGGTGCCGCCCGGGTTCGCCTGGCTGCCCGGGGGCCCGCCGCCGGGATCAGCCGTGACGGGGTTCGGCACGCCCGGGTTCGTCGCGGAGTCGGGCGGGGACCCCGCGCCGGGAGCGGTCGTCGACGTGTCCGGCGCGCTCGACGGCGCTGCCCCACCGGCGGGGCTCGTCGTGAGGGCCGAGGCGGACGATCCGGTCGTGGTCGCCGTGCCGGACGGCGACGTCTCGCCGGCGGCGACGGCGGCTGCGGCGGTCACCGGCTCCGGTGGGAGCGAGGTCGACGGGACCGGCACCTCGGTCGGCGGCGGCGCAGGCGGGGCCTCGAACACCGCGGGCGGCGGCCGACGGGTCGACGGGGCGCCCTCCGGCGGCGCGGAGGGCAGCAGCCCGGGCGTGGTCGCACCGGTCGCGGCGGGACGGGTGGCGCCGAGGTAGTCGTCGCCGGACCACCGGTAGTAGGCGGTCTGCACCGGCCGCCCGAACGTCGGCGCGTTCACCATCTTCCCGTCGCCGATGTACATGCCGACGTGGTGCACGGCCCCGGGCGCGCCGTAGAAGACCAGGTCACCGGGCTGCAGCGCCGCGTCGGGCGCTACGTGCGGGCCGCGGGCGTACTGCGTCGCCGCCGTGCGCGGCAGCGTGATCCCGGCCGCGGCGTAGGCGAAGGTCGTGAGCCCCGAGCAGTCGAACCCCTCGTCGCCCGCGGCGGGCCCGTTGCCACCCCACTGGTAGGGCAGCCCGATCTGGGCCATGGCCGTGCGGACCGCGACGGCGGCACGGTCGTCGGGCAGGCCGCTGGTGAACTCCGCCGACGTGAGCGCACCGTCCGCGGCGGGGCGCGCCGGCGTGAGCGGCACCGTCACGGGTGCGATCGACGGCCCGGCCACCGCCAGGGGCAGCGCCGTGGCCGGTGGCTGCGGGAGCACCGGCGGGAGGGCGAGCTCCTGCTGCTGGGCCAGTGGCCGGACCGGGACCGCCGACGGCATCCCGCATGCCGCGCAGCCGAGCAGGAGGGCCAGCGCCCACGAGGCGAGGACGCCGTCGCGTTCCCCGCGCCGGGCACGGGCGCGGTGCCGTCCGCCGCGCGCACGCGGGTCGGGACGAACCCACCCCTCGTCACCCGCCGTCACCACCGCTGCCCCCGGAACGGTCGGCCCCCTTGACGACGAGCATGCCCGGTGCGCGTGCCGGGCGACAGCCCCTCACCCAGGGGATCGATCGTCACCCGATCAGCGGGGCGCGTCGACGATCAGGCTCGTAACCAGGTCAGGACCGCCATCACCCGGCGATGGTCGTCCCCTGACGGGGGAAGGCCGAGTTTTCCGAAGATCGACGAGATGTGCTTCTCCACCGCTCCGGGCGTCACCACGAGTGCCCGACCGATGGCGTTGTTGGTCCTGCCCTCGGCCATCAGGGCCAGCACCTCGCGCTCACGCGGGGACAGCTCCGCGAGCGGATCACGCCGTCGTCTGCGGGTGAGCAGCGCGGACACCACCTCGGGATCGAGCACGGTGCCGCCCTCTGCCACCCGGTCGAGCGCGTCGGACAGGTCGGCCAGCTTGGAGACCCGGTCCTTGAGCAGGTAGCCGACGCCCCCGCGACCGCCCCCGGTGCCCGACGCCAGCAGGTCGGCCGCGTAGCTCTCCTCGACGTACTGCGACAACACGAGGATCGCCGTCGCCGGCACCTTCTCGCGCACCTCGACCGCGGCGCGCAGCCCCTCGTCGGTGAACGTCGGCGGCATCCGCACGTCGACGACCGCGACGTCCGGCGAATGCTCGACGACGGCTGCCACCAGCGACGTCCCGTCCCCCACCGCGGCGACGACCTGCGCCCCGGCCTCCTCCAGCAACCGGACCAGGCCCTCGCGCAGCAGCAGCGAGTCCTCCGCGAGGACGACCCTCACCCGTCACTCCCCCTCGTCACCCACCAACGGGATGTCGGCGGTCAGTACGGTCGGGCCGCCGGGTGGGCTGTCGACGTCGAGCATGCCGTCCACCGCCGACAGTCTGTCGGCCAGCCCGGCCAGACCATGTCCCTTGCCCAGGTGCGCGCCGCCGACCCCGTCGTCGAGGACCTGCACCAGCACCCGTTCGCCGTCGAGCCGTACGGTCACCGCGCAGTGCGACGCGGCACTGTGCTTGGCGACGTTGGTCAGCGACTCCGTGACGACGAAGTACGCGGCGTTCTCCACCTCCCCCGGCAGCCGGCCGTCCGCGGGCAGGTCGACGTCGAGCGAGACCTCGACGGGACAGCGTGCAGCCGCCGCCGCGAGCGCCGGGCCCAGTCCCCGGTCGGCCAGGATCGGCGGGGCGATGCCGCGCGAGAGCGCCCGCAGCTCCGTCAGCGCCTCACGGCTCTGCTCCAGCGCCTCGGCGACGAGCGAACGGGCGCGGTCGGGGTCGTCGTCGAGCCGCCGGGTGACCGCCTCGAGGTCCATCGTGAGCCGCACGAGCCGCTGCTGCGGGCCGTCGTGGATGTCACGCTCGAGGCGGCGCAGCGTCTGGGCCTCGGCCGCGACGGCAGCCCGCCTGCTCGCCGCCAGCTGGGTGGTCCGGGCCCGCAGGGCGGCCGACTGGTTGGTGAGCAGACCGCGCGCGACGGCGGCCCGGGCGATGACGAGCA
Organism: Pseudonocardia sp. D17; assembly: GCF_036984265.1. NCBI lineage: Bacteria > Bacillati > Actinomycetota > Actinomycetes > Pseudonocardiales > Pseudonocardiaceae > Pseudonocardia > Pseudonocardia sp. D17. Next base: position 122,232 of record NZ_BPRG01000168.1, read on the forward strand.
CCCGCAGCACCACCGGGAGCAGCAGCAGGAGGACGATGCCGCCCGCGGTCGTGATCGCGACGTCGATGAGGCGCGAGGCCTGCCCGGCGACGACGCCGTAGAGCCCGCTGAACTCGGCGTCGTACGGCAGCGCCCACTGCCAGGTGACGTAGAGCGTGGAGCCGAGGGCGACCGCGGTCCACACGACGGCGACGATGAAGCACGTGAGCCGCAGCGGGAAGCCGACGACCGCATGCAGCAGATCGCGCCATGACTGGGGCTCGGCCAGCGACCGCAGCATCCGCCGGAGGCCACGCCCGGTCGGCTCCCGGTAGTGGTGCGGTGGCAACGGCCTGCCCAGGACCGCCTCGGTGCTGCGCCGCTCGACGGTCGCGAGACCACGTGCCGCCCGCAGTGTGAACAACAGGATCGGCAGCCCGATCCAGACGACGATGGTGGACACACCGGCGGCGAAGCCCGCGATCGCGACCACGAACGCCACGACGCCCAGCGGCAGGCCGCCGATCAGGTACCGCAGGTCACGACCGGCCCTGGCCACGACTCCGCGGCGCTGCGCCGGTCTGCCGGTGCCGACGCGGACGGGATCGGCACGGACGGGATCGGGGACGGCGCGACCACCGCGACCCGGCGACGGGCCCGCGACGCCGTCCGCGGAGGCGTCCGGGGACGGTACGGCTGTTCCGGTCATACCTCCCACCCTCGTCGTGCGCGGCGCGGTCGCCCAGCCGGTGGACCGCAGGGACGAAGGTGGGGCCAACCCGAAGCCGGGAGGGCTCCCTCCCCGGCCTGCCGACGATCACCGTCGCGTGGGAAGCGTTCGGCCTGCCGGGGAGGAAACCTCGCAGATCATCTCGGATGCGATCCCCGACGGTCACGCAGGGTGGCCTCATCGGCAGCGCATGGCCACTCGTTCGGTCCCGAACACCGGACCCGCGGCCCCCTCGACGTCGCGCGCGGTGACGCCCCCGTCCTCGCCACCGTGCCGTCCCGGGGATCCGTGGGTCCGATGCCTCCGGACCTCCGACGGTTGCCGACCGGAGATCGGTTGTCAATGCTCGCCACCGAGTTGTCCACAAGCCGGACCGTTTCTCGGCGCGTCGGGACCGTCACCGACAGTTGTCCACAGGCGGGCGGTCGCGGCGTCGAAATGTCGGCCCACCGGCGCATCCTCTGCGGCATGACGAACTTCCGGATCACCCCGCAGGGCCCGTTCTCACTCGCCGAGGCTGCGACGTTCGGCTTCGGGCACCGCGCCGAGGCGAGTTTCGACGGCACCATGCGCATGGCGTTCTGTCTCGACGACCTGAGCGGTCAGGTCGGCGTCGCCCTCACCGTCGACGGCACGGATGTCGTGGGCACGGTCTCGGGCCTACCACCGGATGCCGACGTGGCGGCCGTCCGCGCGCAGGCTGCGCGCATCGTCTCCCTCGACGTCGACGCCCGCGAGTACGAGCGGGTCGCGGCGGCCGATCCGGTGGTCGCGCCCGTGCTGGCCGCCGCACCCGGGCTTCGCCCCGTCCTGTTCCACTCCCCCTACGAGGCCGCGGCCTGGAGCGTGCTGTCGTTGCGCTGGGCCCGTCGGCAGGCCGCCGCGGTGCGCGAACGCCTGGCTCGGGCCCACGGCCGGGTGCTGGACGTGGCCGGGGTGCCGGTGGCGGCGTTCCCCACGCCGGGGCAGCTCCTCGCCGTCGAGGCCTTCCCCGGCATACCGGAGGTGAAGATGCAGCGGCTGCACGCCGTCGCGCGCGCCGCGCAGGCCGGCACGTTCGACCTGGCGACGCTGCGGGCCGCGGATCCCGACGATGCCGACGCGGCCCTGCGCGCCGTGCCCGGGATCGGGCCGTTCTCCTCGGCGCTGATCCGCGTGCGGGCCACGGGCGTCGCCGACGTGTTGGTCGACGCGGAGCACAACCTCGCCGAGATCGTCGGCGAGCGGTACGGGCTCGACGGGCCCGCCGACGCCGCCGACCTGGCGAGGATCGCCGAGGCATGGCGCCCCTTCCGGACCTGGGTGGCCGTCCTGCTGCGGGCGGCCGCGGGGCGGGTCCCCGTGGGGAACGGACGAGCGGCCTGACGGTCCCCGGCCGCCGAGGACAGGGCCACCGCAGCGAACGGCACGGGGCGGGCTCCGCGGCCCGTCGGTGGTGGGCGGTCACCGACAGATCGCCCGCGGCGGTGAGGGATGATCCGAGGGCCGTCGGTCGCGCCACGGGCGCCCCCGGCTACGGTCCCGAGATGGGTGCCCGAAGCGTCCCGCTGTCCACCCGTGTCCGGTTCTCGGTCGCGGTCGCCCTCCTGCCACTCGTCGTGCTGACCGCCTGCGTCGGCGGGGACCCGGCCTCGACGCCTGCGGACCGGGCAGCGCCACCGACACCGGTCGCTCCGTCCGCGGCGTCCTCCAGACCCGCCTCGTCGATCGCTCCTGCCGCCGACGTGACCCGCCCGGCGGGCTCGCCCCGGGCCTGCGACCTGCTCACCGCTGCCGACGTCGCCTCGGCCACGGGAGCGCCCGTCTCGGCCGGGGAGGGCACGGAGAGCGCCCGCCGCTCGGTCTGCGCGTTCACCGCGAGCCGCCCCGGCGGACCCGGGGTGACCCTCGGGGTGGAGCCCGCCGAGCGCTTCGACGCGAAGGCCGACGCCTCACGCCGGTCGGTCGGTGTCCCGGGCGAGAGCGTCGACGGCCTGGGCGCCCGCGCCGTGTTCTTCTACAGCGACGCCGATCTGCCCGAGGGTGTCGGTGGTGTACTGGTCCGGTCGGGGACGAGCACGCTCGACGTCACCCTGCAGGGCCTCGGCGACCGCGACCGCACACGGCAGGCAGCCGTCGCCGTCGCGACGACCGCGCTCGCCGGGCTCTGACGCACGCCCGGCCGGCACGGCCCGACGCCGGACAGCCGGCGCACGTTCAGGGAGTCGGACCGGTGAACTTCGGTGCGCGCTTCTCCAGGTGCGCCGCAACACCTTCACCGACGTCGGGCAACCCGAAACCGTAGAACTCCAGAGCGAGGGAGGCGTCGAACGCGGGGCCTGCGCTGCGGTACCAGTTGTTCAGCGCGAGCTTCGTCCAGCTCACCGCGCTCGGGGCGCCGACGACCAGCTTGCGGGCGACCTCCATCGCCTTGTCCTGGACCTCCTCGTCGTCCACGCACAGCGAGACGAGCCCGATCCGCTCGGCCTCCTGCCCCGTCAACGCATCGCACGTCAGGAGGTAGTACTTGGCCTTCGCCATGCCGCACAGCAGCGGCCAGCTGATGACCGCGTGGTCCCCGGCCGCGACGCCGAGCCGGGTGTGCCCGTCGACGATCTTCGCGTTCTTCCCGGCGATCGAGATGTCGGCGAGAAGCGCGACGGCCAGCCCGGCGCCGACCGCCGGACCGTGGATCGCCGACACGATCGGCTTGGAGCAGTTGATGACGTTGTAGACCAGGTCACGGGCCTCCCGCAGGACGCGCGTCCGGACGAGCGGATCGGCGACCATCTCGCTGATCATGTCGAACGCTCCGCCCGCGGAGAACGCCCGTCCGGCGCCCCTGACGACGACGGCACGCACCGAGTCGTCCCGGTCGATCACCGGCCAGATGTCGGCGAGCTGGGCGTGCGCGTCGCGGCCGACGGCGTTGAGATTCGGGCCGTCGAGGGTGATCCGCAGGACGGAATCCTCGGGCCGGTCGACCTGCACGGCGTTGAACCGATCGTAAGCATCCGACATGGACCGAAGGGTAGGTGAGAACGTGGGGACATGACTGCCGACGACCTGTGGGCTCAGGTGGACGAGTACTACACGCAGCGACTCCTCGACGACGACGAGACATTGGCGGCGGCGTTGCGCGCCAACGCCGATGCGGGTCTGCCGCCGATCGACGTCACGCCCGCGCAGGGCAAGCTGCTGCATCTGCTGGCCCGCTCGGTCGGCGCGCGTCGGGTGCTGGAGGTCGGCACTCTCGGCGGGTACAGCACGGTCTGGCTCGCCAGGGCCGTACCGGCCGACGGCGAGGTCGTCACCTGCGAGGTGTCGCCCCGGCACGCCGAGGTCGCGCGGGCCAACCTCGACGGTGCGGGGGTCGGTGACCGGGTACGGATCGTGCTGGGCCCGGCGCTCGAGACCCTGCCGAGCGTCGAGGGCCCGTTCGACATGGTCTTCGTCGACGCCGACAAGGCCTCCAACACCGAGTACCTCGAGCACGCGATCCGGCTCGCGCGGCCGGGGGCGCTGGTGGTCGTCGACAACGTCGTGCGCGAGGGCCGCGTCGTCGATCCGGACGATCCGGACCCCGCCGTCGTCGGCACCCGTCGCTTCGCCGACGCGCTGGCCGCCGATCCCCGGATCTCGGCGACGGTGGTGCAGACGGTGGGCGCCAAGGGCTACGACGGGTTCGTGCTGGGCGTCGTCGAGGGCTAGGACCGAGGGGCAACCGGCCGCGGCGCCAGCACACGTCGGGTCGCGGCGGGCCGATCGACGGCGCCCGTGCCCAACCGCGGCCACCGTCGGACGACCGCGAGACGCGTGCGGACAGTTCAGCACGGCCCCCAGCGGGTCAGGCGCGCCGGGTCCGGTAGCGGCCCGGCGTCGTGCCGACCATCCGGCGGAAGTGCCGGGTCAGGTGCGCCTGGTCGTAGAAACCCGTCGCCGTCGCGACCTCGGCGGGCGGGAGGCCGTCGAGCAGCAGCGCGCGGGCGCGGTCGATGCGCCGCCCGGTGAGGTACCGGTGCGGCGGCAGGCCGAACCGGGAGGTGAAGCTACGCACGAGGTGGGTCGGGTCGACCCCGAGGACGGCGGCCGCGTCGTCGAGGGAGAGGCCGTCGGGGACGGCGGCGTCGAGCAGGTCGCGCAACCGGGCGGCGAGCCCCGGGTCGCGCACCGGGTGCGCAGGGCCGACCCGGCCGGTGAGATGCCCACGCAGCCGGTCGCGGACCAGCGTGAGGCGGCTCTGCGCGGCGAGCTCCTCCCCCGGCACCCCGAGCACCTCGTGGAGCTGGGAGATCCGCAGCCGCAGCAGCGCGTCGTCGAGCGCGGGCCGGTCGACCGCCGCGCCGATCCGGTCCTCGCCGAGGACGTCGGGTTCGAGGTAGAGCACGCGCTTGCGAAAGCCGTCGGCGGTGGCCGCGCGGCCGTCGTGGGGCACGTGCGGCGGCAGCAGCGTGACGTGCGAGCGCAGCGCGCCGTGGGCGTGGCGGTCGAGGTCGTAGCGGACGGCGCCGTCGTCGATGATCAGCAACGTCCAGGCGTCGTGCGTGTGCGCGGGGTAGGCGTGGTCGACGAACCGGGCATGGAAAACCTCGGCGACACCCGGCACCGCCGGACGCCACGCCGTCACCTCGGACCCCCGTGGGGCCGGACCGCCCACGTCAGGAACGTACAAGACGCGGCGGGGCAGCCGGGCGCACCGTCGGGGCATGACGAACGAGTCGCCCCCCGCCGCGCCCGCCCGCTTCCCGACGAAGGTCGTCGTCCTGCTGCGCGACGACCTCGCCGGCTGGCAGGCGCTCAACGTCACCGCGTTCCTCGCGGGAGCCGTCACGGCGGCGGTGCCCGAGCTCGTCGGCGAGCCCTACGCGGACGCCGACGGCACCGGCTACCTGCCGATGCTGGGTCAGCCGGTGCTGGTCATGGCCGGTTCGAAGGAGGTGCTCACCGCCGCCCGCGAGCGCGCGGTCGGCCGTGGCATGCCGGTCGCGGTGTTCACCTCGGACCTGTTCGCGACCGGCAACGACGTCGACAACCGGGCCGCGGTGCGGGCCGTCCGTGCCGCCGACCTGGATCTCGTCGGGCTCGCCGTGCACGGGCCGCGCAACGCCGTCGACAAGGTGCTGAAGGGGGCCCGGATGCACCCGTGAGCGGCATGCGCCCCGCCGCCGGACGCGAAAGGTGTTAGAACAACCGGGTGGACGCTTCCGACCTCGACGACGTGCTGGCATCGGTACGGGAGTTCATCCGGCAGGAGGTCGTTCCGCTCGAGGAGCAGATCGACGCCGACGACGCGATTCCCGACGAGATCGTCGCCCAGTGCAAGGCGATGGGGCTCTACGGCTTCACGATCCCCGAGCAGTACGGCGGCCTGGGGCTGGCCGTCGCCGAGGAGGTCGAGCTCGCGATGGAGCTCGGCTGGACGACGCCCGCGCTGCGCTCGCTGTTCGGCACCAACAACGGCATCGCCGGGCACGTCCTGATCGAGGGCGGGACCGAGGAGCAGAAGAAGTCGTGGCTGCCACGGCTGGCGTCGGGTGAGGTCACGGCGTCGTTCGGACTGACCGAGGCGGAGGCCGGGTCCGATCCGTCGACGCTCAGCACCGTCGCGCGCCGCGACGGCGACGACTGGGTCATCAACGGCTCGAAGCGCTACATCACGAATGCGCCCGTCGCCGACGTGATCATGGTCTTCGCGCGGACCAACCCCGACGCCCCGGGCAACCGCGGCATCTCGACGTTCCTCGTACCCGCGGGGACGCCCGGCCTCTCGACCGGCCCGAAGGACCACAAGATGGGCCAGTTCGGCGCCTGGACGTCCGACGTGCACCTCGACGACGTGCGCGTCCCCGCCGAGGCCGTGGTCGGCGGCGAGGCCGGGATCGACAACGGCTTCCGGATCGCGGCGAAATGCCTGGCCCACGGGCGGGTGCACATCGCGGCGGTGTGCGTCGGGATGGCGGCGCGGCTGGTGCACGAGACCGTGGAGTACGCCAGGGCGCGGCAGGCCGGCGGCAAGCCGATCGCCGCGTTCCAGCTGGTCCAGGGCATGGTCGCCGACTCCGTGACCGACCTGCACGCCGGCCGTGCCCTCGTCCGCCAGGCCGCGCGCGCCTTCGACGACGGCAGCGACAAGGTCGCCGGACCCGCCGCGGCGAAGTACTTCTGCTCGGAGATGGTGGGCCGCGTGGCCGACCGCGCGGTGCAGGTCCACGGCGGTGCGGGCTACATGCGCGGCGTCGCCGTCGAGCGCTTCTACCGCGACGCCCGGCTGTTCCGCATCTACGAGGGCACCAGCCAGATCCAGCAGGTGATCATCGCCCGCGACGCGCTCGGGCCGGCCGCTCGCGGATGAGCACGCTCCGGTTCCGCACCGCCACGGCCGTCGACCGGCCCGCCATCTGGCCGGTGTGGCACCGCGTCGTCGCGCCGGGGGCGGGTCCTGCTCTGCGGCGACTCGGCGCACGTGCACTCCCCCGCCGGCGGCCAGGGCATGAACCTCGGCCTCGGCGACGCGACGAACCTCGGCTGGAAGCTGGCGCTCGTCGCGGCCGGCTACGCGCCGGAGTCGCTGCTGGACACCTACACCGCCGAGCGGCATCCCATCGGCGATGGGGTGCTGCGCTGGAGCATGGCCCAGACGGCGCTGTCGTCGACGAGCGGACCGCGGGCCGACGCACTGCGGGAGGTCATGGCCGACCTGCTCGACACCCCGGACGGGGCGACGTACGTCGTCTCCACGATCGGCGGCGACCGGCAGCGCTACGACCTCGGACGCGGGCACCCACTGCTCGGCACCCGCGTCCCCGACATCCCGCTGGGCGACGGCCGCACCCTCGCCGACGCGTTCCGGACCGGCCGGGCAGTACTCGTCGACCCCACCGGCGCCTCCCGCGACATCACCACCGCGTGGGCCGACCGACTCACCCTCGTCCCCGAACCGGACACGACCCCGCCCGCACACGACCCCGCCGAGACCCCGCCCGCAACCCTGGTCCGCCCCGACGGCTACGTCGCCTGGATCGCCGCCGACCCGGACGACACCGCCGGCCTCCAGGCGGCCCTCACCCGCTGGCTCGGCCCACCCCGCACCTGACCCGCCGCAGTCCTCCCACGCTCGCCCCGCCTACCGCGATAGCGATGAGGTTGCGCCCGGCCGGCGCCGCGCAACCCTGCGGCTGCCCGAACGAGGCAGGAGAGCAGTGAGGTTGCGCCCGGTTCGTCGAGCGCAACCCCAGGGCTGCGATATCCGCGCGCAGGAGCAGTGAGGTTGCGGCCGGTCGGTGCCGTCACCGCAGGAGCCGGGCCGTCGTCCCGGAAACGCGCGACGACCCGGCACCCCTGAGGGCGCCGGGCCGTCGTGAACGCGTGCGACCTAGTGGTCGGCCGGGCGGAGGTGGTACTCGAAGACGAGTCCGCCGACCATGATCAGCAGCAGCACACCGGCGATGACCAGCAGCCAGATGAACCAGAACGCCAGCGCCACGCCGACGAGGGCGGCGGCCGCGGCGAGACCGATGGGCCAGTAGCTGCCGGGCGAGAAGAAGCCGACCTCACCGGCACCGTCGGAGACCTCGGCGTCCGGGTTGTCCTCCGGACGGGTCTCCAGCCGGCGCGACACGAACCGGAAGTACGTGCCGATGATCAGCGACAGCCCCCCCGTCAGGAACAGGCAGGCGATCCCGACGGCCTCCTTCGTGACGATCGTGTAGACGATGGCCGCGATGAAGAAGAAGGCGGTGGTGATCTCGAAGATTCGGGATTCGACCTTCACGGTGTCTCCTCGCCTCCGCTAGCTGTTCTGCGGCTCCGACGCGGACCGCTGGGTCCGGTCGGTGCTGAACGGGTAGGTCGTGGTGGCCTGCGGAGCGCACAGCTGCGGGTCGCAGCCCTGGGACTGCAGCTGCTGCAGCGCCTGCGCGACGGTCATGTCCTTGTTCGCCGTGCGCATGGACATGTACGAGTCGAACAGGTTCGGCGGGAGCGCGCGCACCTCGAAGTTCATCTGCGAGTGGTAGGAGCCGCAGAGCTCGGCGCAGCGGCCGACGAAGGTGCCCGTCTTGTCGATCTTGTCGATGACGAACACGTTGTCGGTGTCGTTCTTCTCCGGCATCGGGAAGACGTCGCGCTTGAACAGGAACTCGGGCACCCAGAAGCTGTGGATGACGTCCTTCGACGTGATCGTGAACTGGATGCTCCGGTCGGTCGGCAGCACCAGGATCGGGATGGTGCTCGACGTGCCGAGCGACTCGACCGTGCTGCCCTGGTGGTTGTCGACGTCGAACTGCCAGTTCCACTGGAAGGCCGTGACCTGGACCTTCTCCTGCGGGGCGTCGTTCTTCACGTCGACGTAGTTCTGCACGTTGACCGTGAAGCCGAACAGCACCGCCACGATGATCGTCGGGACGACCGTGAAGATGATCTCGACAGGCAGGTTGTACTGGGTCTGGCGCGGGGGCGTGCCGTCGTCGCCCTTCTTCTTGCGGTGGAAGATCACCGTCCAGAACATTGCGCCCCAGGTGATGACGCCGACGATCAGCGCCGCGATGGCGGCCCACGTCCAGAGGGTGCGCATCGACTCGGCCTGCGGGGTGACGCCCTCGGGCCACCCGAACCGCACGACCTCCTCGACGGAGCAGCCCGTCGTCAGGGGAACGATGGCGATTGCGAGAACCGCCAGCTTGGCTGCGCGCCGCCAACCGGTGCGGCGACCGTCGACCCCGCGCTGTGCTCGGCCCACTGCTCGCCGCCTCCTGCCTCTCGTCCTACCTGTTGCACCGGCCCTGACCAGGCCGGATGCGCCGTCCAACGCACTCGACGCACGCGCGTTCTTCGACCAGGCGTAGAGACTAACCGAGCACCCCACCGGCACGCCCCCCGGGTGTTGCCGACGGCACCGTCGGAGGGGGTCGCCATACTGGCTCGCCATGTGCGGACTGCTGGGACTGCTGACCGCCGGAGCCGACGCGTCCGGCCGGACCGGACCGATCTCGGATGCGCTGCGCTGCATGCGCCACCGCGGCCCGGACGAGAGCGGGACCTGGAACGACGCCGACGCGGTCTTCGGCTTCAACCGGCTGTCGATCATCGACGTCGAGAACTCGCACCAGCCGCTGCACTACGCCGACGGCCGCTACACGATCGTCTTCAACGGCGAGATCTACAACTATCTGGAGCTGCGCGCCGAGCTCGCGGAGTCCCACGGTGCGACGTTCGCCACGGAGGGCGACACCGAGGCGATCGTCGCGGCCTACCACCACTGGGGCCCCGCGGCGGTGTCGCGGCTGCGCGGCATGTTCACGTTCCTGATCTGGGACGCCCGGGAGCGTGTGCTCTTCGTCGCACGCGACCCGTTCGGCATCAAGCCGCTCTACGTGGCCACGGGCCCGACGGGCACGGCGTTCGCGAGCGAGAAGAAGAGCCTGGTCCGACTGCTGGGCGAGCTCGGGCTGACCGACGACCTCGACCCCGTCGCCCTGCAGCACTACCTGACGTTGCAGTACGCCCCCGAGCCCGGCTCGCTGCACCGGGCGATCCGCCGCGTCGAGTCCGGCACGCACATGACGGTGCGCCCCGGCGCGGAACCGGAGTCCGAGCGGTACTTCACCCCGTCGTTCCACTCCGGAGCGGGCACCGGCCCGGCCCTGCACGCCCGGATCGCGGCCACGCTGCGCGACTCCGTCGCCAAGCACATGCGTGCCGACGTGACGGTGGGCGCGTTCCTGTCCGGCGGGATCGACTCGACGGCCATCGCGGCGCTGGCCAAGGAGCACAACCCCGACCTGATCACCTTCACCACGGGGTTCGAGCGCGAGGGCTACTCGGAGATCGACGTCGCCGCCGAGTCGGCGGCGGCGATCGGGGTGCGCCACGTCGTCCGGACGGTCAAGCCCGACGAGATGATGGACGCCCTGCCGCTGATCGTCTGGTATCTCGACGACCCGGTGGCCGACCCGGCGCTGGTCCCGTTGTGGTTCATCGCCCGCGAGGCGCGCCAGCACGTCAAGGTGGTCCTCTCGGGCGAGGGCGCCGACGAGCTGTTCGGCGGTTACACGATCTACCGTGAGCCGCTGTCGCTCGCGCCGTTCGAGCGGGTCCCGGGCGCGCTGCGCACCCTGCTGGGCAGGGCGTCGGCCCGGCTGCCCGAGGGCATGCGCGGCAAGGACCTGCTGCGCCGGGGTGCGCTGCCGATGGAGCGCCGCTACTACGGCAACGCCAGGATCTTCCGCGACGAGCAGCTCGCCGGGGTGCTGCGCCAGTACGACCCGCGGCGCAGCCACACCGACGTCACCGCCACGCACTACGCGGAGTCGGCGGGCTGGGACCCGGTGGCACGCATGCAGCACGTCGACCTGTTCACGTGGCTGCGCGGCGACATCCTGGTCAAGGCCGACAAGATGACCATGGCGAACTCGCTGGAGCTGCGGGTGCCGTTCCTCGATCCCGAGGTGTTCGCCCTGGCCTCGGGGCTGCCTCGCTCGGAGAAGGTCACGGGCACCGACCGCTCGGGGACGACGAAGTACGCGCTGCGCCGGGCCCTGGAGGGCATCGTGCCCGCGCACGTGCTCAACCGCCGCAAGCTGGGGTTCCCGGTGCCGATCCGGCACTGGCTGCGCGACGAGATGTACGGCTGGGCACGCGACATCGTCCGCGACTCGCAGGCCGACCACCTCGTCGACCTCGCCGCGGTCTCGGCCATGATCGACGCCCACCGCGACGGCCCGATCGACCACAGCCGTCGTATCTGGACGCTGCTGGTGTTCCTGATCTGGCACGGGATCTTCGTCGAGGACCGCATCCACCCCGAGGTCCCGGAGCCGGCCTACCCCGTGCGGCTCTGAGCAGGAGCCCGTCAGCGGGAGACCCTGAGACACCGGCCGGGGCCGGAAATCCGGTGGACGGATCGCGCGTGCCGGCAGGATCGTGACGGCATGATGACGGCCGTCACGGACGTGGAGATCACTCGCGTCGCCGACGAGCCGGGCCTGCGGACCTGGTTCGACGTCGGCGCGGCCGCCGCCGCCCACGACCGGCCCGCCGACCCGCCCCCCTCGTGGGTGGAAACCCGGGCCGAGCTGACCCGGCCGTGGCCGCGCCGGGTCGTCGAACACTGGGTCGCCCGCCGCGACGGCGAGGCGGTCGGCGCGCTCTCGCTCGCGATGCCGACCCACGACAACGTGGGGTCCGCGCTCATCGACGGGGACGTCCTGCCCGCGCACCGGCGCAGGGGCATCGGCCGGGCACTGCTCGCGCGCGCCGCCGAACGCGCCCGCGCGCACAACCGGACCCGGCTGATCCTCGAGGTCCGCCGAGGTGGCGAGGGCGAGGCGCTGATGCGCGACGTCGGTGCCCGCGCGGCGCTGCACGACCGACGTCGCAGGCTGCCGCTGCCGCCCGCCGACCCGGCCGCGCTCGCCCGGCTCGAGGCCGAGGCCGTCGCCGCCGCACCCGGCTACACCGTGGTCGGGTGGGACGGTCCGACGCCGGCCGAGCACCTCGACGACATCGCTCGGCTGAGCGGCCGGATGTCGACCGACGCCCCGTTCGACGACCTGCACTGGGAGCCCGAGGCCTACGACGCCGCCCGCATCCGCGAGATCGACGCGGCACTCGCGGCGCGCGGCGTCACCGCCCTCGTCACCGCCGCGCGGGTGGGCGCCACCGGTCCGCTCGTGGCCTTCACCGTGCTCCTCCACCGGACCGAGGTCCCGTGGCACGCGGGGCAGGGCGACACGCTCGTCGAGCCCGCCCACCGCGGCCACCGCCTGGGCGCGCGGGTCAAGCTCGCCAACCTCGCCCGGCTCGCCGCGGCCGCACCCGGGGTGCGGGCCGTCGACACGTGGAACGCCGACTCCAACCCGTGGATGGTCGCGATCAACGAGGCGATGGGCTTCCGGCCGTACGACGCGTGGACGGAATGGGAGCTCGACGTGGAACCCGCCACAGATCCGTGACCGGTCCCGGATCTCGCGGGCGACGGGCGCGCGGGCGTCCGGCAGCAGGTCGGGGCGGCGACCGGACGTTCCGGGCGCCGTGGCGGAGCGGTGACTCCGGTTATCCGGAGGCTGTGAAGTCGGGCTCCCCGGCCTGTGCGGGCGGCCCGGACAGGGTGCACTGGGCACATGACGCCTTCCGCGACGTCCACCGTCCCGCCTCCGGCACGCTCCCCGCAGCCGCTGACCGACGGCCGCAAGAGCGGCCCGGAACACGCCCTCGTCATCACGTTCGTCGTGCTCCCGCTGCTGGCCGTCGCCGCAGCCGTCCCGCTCGCGTGGGGCTGGGGGCTCTCGGTCACCGACATCGCGATCGCGCTGGCGTTCTACGTCGTCAGCGGGCTGGGGATCACCGTCGGGTTCCACCGGCACTTCACCCACGGGTCCTTCCGCGCCAACCGGGGGCTGCGGATCGCGCTCGCCGTCGCGGGGAGCCTCGCGTTCCAGGGCACCGTGACCGGGTGGGTCGCCGACCACCGCCGCCACCACGCGTTCTCCGACAAGGCCGGTGACCCGCACTCGCCCTGGCTGTTCGGCACCGGCCCGCGTGCGCTGGCCCGCGGCATGTGGCACGCGCACGTCGGCTGGCTGTTCGGCCGCGACCGCACGAACGCCGCGCGCTTCGCCCCCGACCTGCTGGCCGACCGCGACGTCGTGCGTGTCGACCGGGCGTTCCTGCCGATCGCGGTCGCCTCGCTGCTGCTGCCCGGCGTGATCGGCGGCCTGGTGACGTGGTCGCTCACCGGGGCGCTGACGGCGATCTTCTGGGCGGGGCTCGTCCGGATCGCGCTGCTGCACCACGTCACGTGGTCGATCAACTCGATCTGTCACATGTGGGGCGACCGGCCCTTCGCCGCGCGCGACCGCTCGGTCAACGTCGCGTGGCTGGCGCTGGCGTCGTTCGGCGAGTCGTGGCACAACCTGCACCACGCCGACCCGACGTGCGCACGTCACGGGGTGAAGCGCGGCCAGATCGACATCTCCGCCCGGCTGATCCGGATCTTCGAGAAGCTGGGGTGGGCGACGGCGGTGCGCTGGCCCACCGAGCGCCGGCTGAGCCGCATGCGCGCTCAGGACGGCGCGAGCACCCGCAGCGCCGCCGGCCGGACCGTCACCGTGACCGACCCGGACGTGAGCGGCTCGCCGTCGGCGTGAACCGGCAGCGGGCGGTCGGCGTCGAGCTCGACCGTCCGCGCCCGTCGCACCTCGACGTCGGGCCGGCCGACGTGCGAGCCGTCGTAGACCTGGCGCATCGACGAGATCAGCGCCCAACGTGACGAGTCGCGGATCATCAGCACGTCGAGCAGCCCGTCGTCGACGACGGCCGACGGCACGATGTGCATTCCCGCGCCGTACCAGCCCGAGTTGGCGACGACGACCGACCAGCCCCGCTCGGCCCACTCGACGCCGTCGAGGACCAGCCGGAACCCCGCCGGACGCGTCGTGAGCAGCGCGCGGACCGCCGCGTAGGGATAGACGACGCGGCCCGGCACCCGCGGCCGCGCCGCGACGATCTCCGACGCGACCGAGTCGACCCCGGCGTAGACGCTCCCGAGCACGAGCCGGCCCGCGGCGTCGATGACGTCGACGGCGCGCTCGTGCCCGTCGCGCAGTACCGCGGCCGCGCCTGCGGGGTCGGTCGGGAGCCCGAGCTGGCGGGCGAAGTCGTTGCCCCGCCCGGCGGGGACGATGCCGAGCACTCCGCCCGCGGCGGCCACCGCACCGGCCACGGCGCCCGTGTGGCCGTCGCCGCCGACGGCGACCACGACGCGTCCGTCGCCGACCGCCCGCGTCGCGACCTCACGCGCGTGGGCGCCGTCGCGGGAGCCGACGACCTCGAGCGTGCCGCGCGGCAGCAACGTGACGAGCTCCGCGGCGACCTGCGCGCCGGCGCCGTGCCCCGCGGCCGGGTTGACGACCGCGGTGTACGCGGTCACGGCACGAGGACGCCGGGGTTGAGGATGCCGGCGGGGTCGAGCCGCGCCTTGACCGCGCGCAGCATCTCCACGCCCAGGGGCCCGATCTCGCGCTCCAGCCACGGCCGGTGCTCGACGCCGACGCCGTGGTGGTGGGTGAGCGTCCCGCCGCCGTCGACGATCGCGTCGGTCGCGGCCTTCTTCGCCGCTCCCCACGCGGCGACGGCGTTCTCCCGGGCCGCGGCCACGACGGTGAAGTACAGCGACGCACCCGTCGGGTAGACGTGCGAGACGTGGCACATCACCAGCGGCGGGGTGCCCTGCGCCGACAGCGACGCCGTCAGTGCCGCGGTCACGGCCTCCTTGAGCGCCACCAGCGTCGACCAGCTCGTCGCGGTCTCCAGGGTCTCGGCGATCGCGCCGGCGTCGAGCAGCGCGTCGCGCAGGTAGGGCGCGTCGAACCGGCCGGCGGCCCACCCCTCGCCGATCGCGTCGTCGAGCCGGGTGCCACCGGCGGCCGCGAGCGCCGCGGCCCCGGCGGCGGCGAACGGCTCGACACCGGCGCTGGTGCCGTCGTAGCCCGCGACGACGAGGCAGCCCCCGGCGGCCGGGTGGCCGTGCAGGCCGGCGTCGACTCCCGTCTCGGCCTCGTCGGACAGCCGCAGGACGGTCGGCAGGGGGCCGCGCTGGGCCAGCTCGCGCACGGCGGCCACGCCCTCGGCGAACGACCCGAACCGCCACGCCTGGTAGAGCGTGCGCTCCGGTGCCGGGTGCACCCGCACCGTGAGCTCGGTGATGACGCCGAAGGCGCCCTCCGACCCGAGGATCAGCTGCCGCAGGTCGGGTCCGGCGGCCGACGAGGGCCCCCGCCCCAGCTCGATCGTTCCCTCGGGGGTGGCGACCTTCAGCGCGAGGACCATCTCGTCGAACCGCCCGTAGCCGGCCGACGCCTGGCCGGCCGAGCGCGTCGCCGCGAACCCGCCGAGGCGCGCCCACTGGAACGACTGCGGGAAGTGACCGAGGGTGAACCCCTTGGCCGCCAGCAACTCCTCCGCCTCGACCGCGGGAGTGCCGGCCTGGAACGTCGCCGTCAGGGACTCGGCGTCGAGCGAGACGAGCCCCGTCATCCTGCGGACGTCGACGGCGACCAGCCCGCTGTAGCCCGCCCGGTCGGCGGCCAGCCCCCCGACGACGGAGGTCCCGCCACCGAACGGCACGACCGCGACCCGGCGGCGCGCGCAGGCACCCAGGACGCCGAGGGTCTCGTTGTGCGTCGCGGGCAGGACGACGGCGTCGGGGGCGCCGCTCGCGTCCCCCGCGCGCAGCCGGAGCAGGTCGGTGGTCGACCGGCCGGCGGCGTGCCGGATACGAGCGTCGCGGTGGCTGTGCAGGTTCGGCGGCCCGACGAACATCGCGAGCTCGCTCGACACCGCCATGTCGAGCTTCGGCGGCGGCAGCGTCACCTCGGAGAGCGCGACCGGCGGCCGTTCGGCGGG
Source organism: Pseudonocardia sp. D17 (assembly GCF_036984265.1). NCBI lineage: Bacteria > Bacillati > Actinomycetota > Actinomycetes > Pseudonocardiales > Pseudonocardiaceae > Pseudonocardia > Pseudonocardia sp. D17. The sequence continues at coordinate 138,322 of NZ_BPRG01000168.1, forward strand.
TTGCACACCGAGGGCCTGTTCGAGCAGGGTGACCACGCCCGGGGGGAGCGTGACGGCCTTCTCCGGGTCGCCCCACCCGGACCACAGCATGTCGCGGCGTCGCGGCTTCACCGTTACACTGTGACATGTGACGTCCAGTCGTAACAAGCCGGGGGTGTCCACCGTCCGGCTGGACGACGGCGCCGTGCTCGACGCGGCCCGCGCCTGCGTGCTCGACGTCGGCGTCCGGCGCACCACTCTCGCCGACGTCGCGCGCCGCGCAGGAGTCTCCCGGATGTCGCTGTACCGCCGGTGGAGCGGGATCGACGAGCTGGTCGGCGACGTGCTCACCCGCGAGCTGCACACCCTGACCGGCGATGCCCTCGACGGCGACCGCGCGGCGCTCGTGGCCCGCGTCGTCGAGGTCTGCGAGGCGCTGCGCCGGCACGGCCTCGTCCGCAAGATCGTCGACGTCGATCCCGAGCTGCTGCTGCCCTACGTCCTGCGCCGCCGCGGCCGCAGCACCGAGGCGATCGTCGACCGGCTGACCGTCGCGATCCTCGCCGCGCAGGCCGGCGGCACCGTCCGGCAGGGCGACGCCGGGCTGCTGGCCCGGTTCGTGCTGCTCACCGCCCAGTCCTACGTGCTCTCGGCCGGCGCCGTCGCCGCCGACGCACCCGCCGCCGGACTCCCCGGCGAGCTGGCCACGCTCCTCGACGGGTACCTGCGCCCGTGAGCGACGCCGCCGCGCCACCGACGGGCCCCGCGCCCGCCGGGACGTCGCTCAACCGGGCGCGCCGCGAGCGGGAGCTCGCCGCGCTCGCGGGCGGCGAGGTCGTCGACCTGCTCGTCGTCGGGCTCGGGGTGACAGGCGCGGGCGTCGCGCTCGACGCTGCGAGCCGCGGGCTCACCGTCGCCGCGATCGACGCGCACGATCTCGCCTTCGGGACGTCGCGGTGGAGCTCGAAGCTCGTCCACGGCGGGCTGCGCTACCTCGCGTCGGGCCGGGTCGGCGTCGCGTTCGCCAGCATGCGGGAACGCCGGGTGCTGCTGGAGACCGTCGCGCCGCACCTGGTCCGGCCGCTGCCGATGCTGCTGCCGGGCGACGGCAGGCGCGCGCTGCTCACCGGCGCCGGGCTGCGCGGCGCGGAGGTGCTCTCGCGGGCGGCCGGGACCCGGCGCGCCACGCTGCCCGCGCCGCGGCGCATCGGCCCGGCGGAGGCCCGCCTGCTCGTGCCCGCGCTGCGCGACACCGGCGAGGGCGCCTGGCTGTCCTGGGACGGCCAGCTCGTCGACGACGCGCGGCTGGTCGTCGCCCTCGCCCGGACCGCAGCGGGCCTGGGCGCCCGGATCCTCACCCGGTGCCGGGCCGTCACCGTCGCGGCCGACGGTGCGCTGGTGCACGACACCGTCGCCGACGCGCCCGTCCGGCTGCGCGCCCGCGCCGTCGTCAACGCCGCCGGGGTGTGGGCGGGTGGTCTCGTCGACGGGATCACGCTGCGCCCCTCGCGCGGCAGCCACGTCGTGCTGCCCGCCTCCGCCCTCGGCGACCCGCGGGGCGCGCTGACGGTGCCGATCGGCGGCTCGATGTCGCGCTACGCCTTCGCGCTCCCCCAGCCCGGCGGGCTCGTGTACCTGGGGATCACCGACGAGCCCGTCGAGGGCTCGGTCCCCGACGTGCCCGAGCCCACCGAGACCGAGATCGGGTTCCTGCTCGACGTGCTCAACTCCGCGCTCGACACGCCCGTGCGGCGCGACCAGGTGCTCGGCGCCTACGCCGGGCTGCGCCCGCTGCTCGACGACGGGCGCCACAGCGGTGCCGACCTCTCCCGCCGGCACGCCGTGCTGACCTCGCCGTCGGGGGTGGTGACGATCGTCGGCGGCAAGCTGACGACCTACCGCGCCATGGCCGCCGACGCCGTCGACACCGCGGTGAAGGTCCGCACGCTGGCCGCCGGGCCGAGCCGGACCGCGTCGTTGCCGCTGGTCGGTGCGGGTCCGGTCCCGCCGGGTGCGCCGCCGCGGCTCGTCGCGCGGTACGGCTCGGAGGCGGCCGAGGTCCTCGCCTGCGGCGATCCCGAGCCCGTCGCCGACGGGGTGCCGGTCAGCCCGGCCGAGCTGCGGTGGGGTGTGCTGCACGAGGGCGCGCTCGACGTCGACGACCTGCTCGACCGCCGCACCCGCGTCGGCCTCGTCCCGTCCCGCCGCGCCATGGCCGAACCGGCCGCCCGCGCCGCCCTGCGCCACTGAGGCTCGTCCCGCTGGCCCCTCCGAACGCAGGAACGGCACTTTCCCGCAACTGGGTTGCGGGAAAGTGCCGTTCCTGCAGAGTGAGAGGCGACCGGCGCACACGGCCTGCGGTCGCTCCTGAGGGTCTACGCGGGGAGGACCGCGGACAGCTCGCCCGCCGCGTCGGGGCCGTAGGCGTCGCGCAGGCGCTCCAGCCCGGCGGTGCGGTCGTAGGTCCACTCCTGCGGGCCGTCGGTCTCGAGCACCCAGACGGCGACGAGCGAGCCCAGCTGGGCGGCCCGCTCCAGCGACAGCCCGGCCGCGGTCGCGGCGAGGAAACCGGCGCGGAAGGCGTCGCCGACGCCGGTCGGGTCGACCTTGCCCGTCTCGGGCACGACGCCGACCTTCAGCTCGGTCCCGTCGCGCCGGACGATCTGCACGCCGTTCTCGCCGAGCGTCGTCACCCGGATGTCGACCTGCTCGCGCACCTGCTCGGCGGTCCAGCCGGTCTTGCGCAGCAGCAGCTCGAACTCGTAGTCGTTGGTCAGCAGGTAGCGGGCACCCTCGACGAGGCGGCGGATCTCCGGGCCGTCCATGCGGGCGAGCTGCTGGGACGGGTCGGCGGCGAAGGCGTAGCCGCGCTGGCGGCACTCGTCGGTGTGGCGCAGCATCGCCGCGGGGTCGTTGGCCCCGACGAGAACGAGGTCGATCCCCGCGTTGCGCGCGACGACGGGCGCGAGCTCGATGTCACGGGCCCGCGACATGGCGCCGGCGTAGAACGACGCGATCTGGCACATGTCGTCGTCGGTGGTGCAGACGAAGCGGGCGGTGTGCAGGTCGTCGTGGACGTGGACGCCGGCGGTGTCGACACCGTGGCGCTCCAGCCACGAACGGTAGTCGCCGAAGTCGGACCCGACGGCACCGACCAGCACCGGGGACTGCCCGAGCACGCCGAGCGCGAAGGCGATGTTGCCGGCGACGCCGCCGCGGCGGACCATCAGGTCGTCGACGAGGAAGCTCAGCGAGATGCGCTGGAGCTGTTCGGCGACGAGCTGGTCGGCGAACCTCCCCGGGAAGTGCATGAGGTGGTCGGTGGCGATGGAACCGGTCACGGCGACAGTCACGACGGGTCAGCCTACCCGCTGCACCCGCCGCCGACCGGGCCCACGACGCACGACGGCCCCCGTTCCGCCGAGGCGGAGCGGGGGCCGTCGAGACCGGTCCGTGAACCCGTGCGGCTCAGTTGAACGAGTCGCCGCAGGCGCACGAGCCGCCCGCGTTGGGGTTGTCGATCGTGAAGCCCTGCTTCTCGATGGTGTCGACGAAGTCGATCACCGCGCCCTGCAGGTACGGCGCGCTCATCCGGTCGACGCCCACCTTGAGACCGTGGAAGTCGCGGAACAGGTCGCCGTCGAGGCTGCGGTCGTCGAAGAAGAGCTGGTAGCGCAGGCCCGCACAGCCACCGGGCTGGACGGCGATGCGCAGGTGCATGTCGTCGCGGCCCTCCTGCTCGAGCAGGAGGCGCGCCTTGGTGGCGGCCGCATCGGTCAGCTCGACGCCGTGCGTCTCGGTGGACGCGGGAGCGTCGGTCTGGACGGTGTTCTCGACGGTCATGTCTCTCCCAACACACGCACGGGTCCCACTCATTCCCACCGGATCGCTCCGGTCGCAACCCAGTGTAGGCCCGCACGGGTGCTGGGGCGCGATCCCGGCGCCGCAGGGTGACACGACCCACGCCCGCCCCCGTCGTCGCAGGTCAGCGACTCCACTGGGCGGCGACCCTGGCCGCCAGGGCGGCGAGCGTGCCCTCCGGGTCGGCCATCGAGGCCTCGACGCCACCCGCGTCGTCGGCCACGGAGTACGCGGCGTCGACGCCCGCGGCGGCGGCCTCGCGCCGCCCGACCGACACCTGTCCGGCCAGCACCAGGCACGGCACGCCGCGGTCGGCGGCGGCCTGCGCGACGGTCGTCACGAGCTTGCCGCGCAGCGACTGCCAGTCGAAGCTGCCCTCCCCCGTCACCGCGAGACCCGCACCGTCGCCGGCCAGGCCGTCGAGCGCGGCGTCGAGCCCGACGAGCTCACGCACCAGCCCGGCCCCCGACACCCGCCGGGCGCCCAGCGCGAGCAGCGCGGCACCCATCCCGCCGGCGGCGCCCGCGCCCTGCTCGTCGCGGACGTCGGCGCCCAGTGCGGCGGCCAGCGCCCCCGCGAAGACCGCCAGCGCGGCGTCGAGCTCGGCGACCGTCGCGTCGTCGGCCCCCTTCTGCGGCCCGAACACCGCTGCCGCGCCATGGCGGCCGAGCAGCGGGTTGTCGACGTCCGCGGCCGCGACGAGGACCGCCGCGCCGAGGTCCGGGCGGCCCTCCAGACGCGCGCACCGGGCCAGCGCCGCGCCCCCGTCGGGCAGCGGTGTGCCGTCGGCGTCGACGGCCGTGGCGCCGAGCGCCGCGAGCATGCCCGCGCCGCCGTCGGTCGTCGCCGAACCACCGAGTCCGACGACGATCTCGCGCGCGCCGGCGTCGCGGGCCGCGGCGATCAGCTCGCCCACGCCGCGCGTGGTGGCGCGCCGGGCGACGTCGGGGGTGCGGTCGGGCCGCGGCACGTGCTGCAGTCCGCAGGCCGACGCGGACTCGACGTAGGCGACGTCGTCGACCTGCAGCCACGCGCCCTCGACCGGCTCGCCGAGCGGCCCGGTCACCGTCAGCGTGTGCAGCGTCCCGCCGAGCGCGGTGTGCAGCACGTCGAGGAAGCCGGTACCGCCGTCGGCCAGCGGTAACGACAGCACCTCGTCGCCGGGGACGGCCTCGCGCCACCCCCGCGCGATCGCCGCCGCCGCGCCGGACGCGCTCAACGTCCCGCCGAATGAGTCTGGAGCCACCACCACCCGCACGTCACGCAGGCTATCGGCCGTACCCTGTGGGCCGTGAGGTTCCTGCGCCGCTCCGACGAGACCACGGGCAACGACGCCGCCGGTACGGCCGTCGACGCCGCCGACACCGCGCAGGACGTTCCGGACGATCCGCCGGCCAAGGGCCACACCCCCGGCAAGGGCCGGCCGACCCCGAAGCGCCGCGACTCCCAGTCGGCGGCCCGCCGTCCCGCGACGCCGGCGCCCCGCACCCGCAAGGAGGCGTCGGAGTACGCGAAGGCCAACCGGCCCAGCAAGGACGCGCGCCGCGCCGCCGCGGCCGAGCGCCGGGCCCGGATGGACGCGGGCGACGACCGCTACCTGCTGCCGCGCGACCGCGGCCCGGTGCGGGCCTACATCCGCGACGTCATCGACTCGCGGCCGCACCTGATCGGCATGTTCATGCCGCTCGCGGTGCTGGTGCTGGTCGCCGTCGTGCTGCCGATCCCGGCGATCCAGCAGTACCTCAGCCTGTTCTGCCTGCTCGCGCTGATCGTGATGATCGGCGAGGGGGTACTGCTGGGGATGTCGGTCACGCGCAAGGCGCGCGCGAAGTTCCCCTCCGAGGACATCCGTGCGCTGAGCACGTCCTGGTACTGCTTCACGCGCGCGAGCCAGGTGCGCAAGCTGCGGACGCCGAAGCCGCGGGTGCAGCGCGGCGCCACCGTCTGACGGTGTCCGCCACGCTGGTCCTCGGAGGCACCCGGTCGGGCAAGTCGGCGCACGCCGAGGCGCTGCTGCCCGCGGGCGTGCCCGTCCGCTACTGCGCGACGGCCCGGCGCATCCCGGGCGACGCCGACTGGGACGCGCGCATCGCCGCGCACCGCGACCGGCGGCCCGCGCACTGGACGACGGTCGAGGACCCCGACCTCGTCGCCGAGCTCTCCCGGCCCGCGACGCTGCTCGTCGACGACATGGCGACCTGGCTGACCGGTGTCCTCGACGACGCGGGGGCCTGGACCGCTCCCGCGACCCCGGGGCAGGTCGGGGCCGCGGTCGAGGCGCTGGTCGGCGCCGTCGCCACGAGCCCGGGCCGCGCGGTGCTGGTCTCGGCGGAGGTCGGGCTCGGGGTCGTCCCGGAGACCCGCGCCGGCCGACTCTTCCGCGACGAGCTCGGTGCGCTGAACTCGGCGCTCGCCGCGGTGTGCGACGACGTCGTGCTGCTCGTGGCCGGGCTGCCGCTCCGGCTGAAATGACGGCCCGGTAGGAAGACGGCGTGGTCAACTCTGCCGTCGAGGACCTGCCGACCGTGCCCGAGCCGAGCGTCGAGGCGCGCCGCGAGGCCGTCGCGCGCCACGACGCGCTCGCCGTCGCCGTCGGGGGGCTGGGCCGGCTCGCCGAGCTGGGGTGCTGGCTCGCGTCGGTGCAGGGCACCTGCCCGCCGCACGCGCCGCTGCGCCCGCGGGTCGTCGTCGTCGCCGCCGACCACGGGATCGCGGCCGCCGCCGTGTCCGCCTACCCGGCCGGGACGACGGCACTGCAGGTCACGGCCGCACGCGACCGGACGATGCCGGCGGCGGTCGTCGCGCCGGTGGCGTCGGCGTCGGTGCGGATCGTCGACGCCGGGCTCGACGACCCGGGCGCCCCGGACGCCGCCGAGCCGCGCTATCGGGTGCGCCGCGGCAGCGGGCGCATCGACGTCGAGGACGCGCTGACCGAGGACGAAACCGACGCCGCGCTGCGCATCGGCCGGGCGCTCGCCGACGAGGAGGTCGACGCGGGCGCGGACCTGCTGGTCCCGGGCTCGCTCGGGGTCGGCGCGACGACCGCCGCGTCGACGCTCGTCGCGGCCGTCACCGGGATCGAGCCGGTCGCCGTCGTCGGGCGCGGGAGCGGGATCGACGACAACACGTGGATGCGCAAGGCGGCCGCGGTGCGCGACGCGCTGCGCCGGACCCGGCCCGTGCGCCGCGACCCGGTCGGGCTGCTGCGCACCGCCGGCGGCGCGGACATCGCCGTGCTCACGGGGTTCCTGCTGCAGGCCTCGCTGCGGCGGACGCCGGTCCTGCTCGACGGGCTCGTCGTCACCACCGCCGCGCTGCTCGCCGAGCAGCTCGCGCCGGGTGCGCGCCGGTGGTGGCTGGCCGGGCAGCGCTCCCCCGAGCCCGCCGTCGGCCCGCTGCTCGAACGGCTGGCCCTCGAGCCCGTGCTCGACCTCGGGATCCGGCTGGGCGACGGCACGGGTGCGCTGGCCGTCGTCCCGATGCTGCAGATGGCCGCCAGGCTGCTGGCCGACACCGCGCCCCGGGCCTCGGCGGCGACCGGCACGTGACCGCCTGGCGCGGGCTCGCGCTCGCCCTGTCGTGGCTGACGGTGCTGCCGGTCCGCGCCGGCACCGGGAGCGCTCCCGCCGCCGGGGTCGCCGCGGCGGCGATCCGGTGGGCGCCGGTCGTCGGCGCACTGGTCGGCGCGGTGTCGGGGGCGCTCGCCTGGGGCCTGGTCGCCGCCGGGGTGCCGACGCTCGTCGCCGGCCTGCTCGGCGTGGCCGCGGGGGTGCTGGCGACGCGGGGCATGCACGTCGACGGGCTCGCCGACACCGCCGACGGACTCGGCTGCTACGGCCCGCCGGAGCGGGCGCTGGCCGTCATGCGCGACGGCGGCGCCGGCCCGTTCGCGGTGGTGACGCTGCTCGTCGCGCTCGGGGCGCAGGCCGCCGCGCTGGCCGCGGTGGCGCCGCTGGGCCCGGCCGTCGCGACGGCGGCCGGTGCGCTCGCCGCGGCGACGGGCCGGGCGGGTTTCGCCTGGTGCGCGCGCCGCGGGGTGCCGGCGGCCCGACCGGGCGGGCTGGGCGCGTCCGTCGCGGGCTCCCAGCCGTGGTGGGTGGCCGCCGCCTGGTGGGTGCTGCTCGCGGCGGCCGCGGCGCTGCTCGTCCCGGCCCGGTGGCCGGGGGTGCTGGGCGTCGCGGCGGCGGCGGTGCTCGTCGTGGGGCTCTCGGCGCACACCCGCCGGCGGTTCGGCGGCATGACCGGCGACGTGCTCGGCGCCGCGTCCGAGCTCGGCGTCACCGCCGTGCTCGTCGTGCTCTCCGCCGCGCTCTGATCGGGCTGATCGGACGGGCGTGTCAGGCGCGGTACAGCGTCGTCATCCAGGAGTGGGTGTCCGGCGCGACGCCGCGCTGGATGTCGGTGAGCAGCTTGCGCAGCTGCAGCGTGACCGGGCCCGGCTCGCCGTTGCCGACGACGACCTCGCCACCGGGGTGCTTGACCTTGCCGATCGGCGTGATCACCGCGGCGGTCCCGCAGCCGAACACCTCGGTGATCGTCCCGTCGGCGGACCCCTGCAGCCACTCGTCGCCGGAGATCCGGCGCTCGGTGACCTCGCAGCCGATCTCCTTGGCCAGCACCAGCAGCGAGTCGCGGGTGATGCCGGCGAGGATGCTCCCGGTCAGCGAGGGCGTGACGATCTCGGCGTGGTCGCCCGAGCCGATGACGAAGAACAGGTTGTTCGAGCCCATCTCGTCGACCCAGCGACGCTCCTCGGCGTCGAGGTAGGCGACCTGCGCACAGCCGTGGGCCGCGCCCTGGGCCTGCGGCAGCAGCGACGCCGCGTAGTTGCCGCCGCACTTCGCGCCACCCGTGCCGCCGAGGGCCGCGCGCGTGTAGTCGGTCGAGAGCCAGACGTCGACGGGCTTCACCCCGCCGGTGAAGTACGGGCCTGCGGGGGCGGCGATCAGCGCGTAGAGGTACTCCGCGGACGGCCGCACCCCCAGCCCGACCTCGGTGGCGAGCATGAACGGCCGCAGGTAGAGCGAGTCCTCGGTGCCGGCCTCGGGCACCCACGCGTGGTCGACGGCCATCAGCTCGCGCAACGACGCGAGGAACAGCTCGTCGGGCAGCTCGGCCATCGCCATCCGGGCCGCCGACGCGCGGAACCGGGCGGCGTTGGCCTCGGGCCGAAACGACGCGACGGACCCGTCGGGCTGGCGGTAGGCCTTGAGCCCCTCGAAGATCTCCTGGCCGTAGTGCAGCACCATCGAGGCGGGGTCGAACGAGAGCGGGCCGTAGGGGACGACGGCCGGGTCGTGCCAGCCACGGGTCTCGGTCCACCGCACGGTGACCATGTGGTCGGTGAAGAACCGGCCGAACCCGGGGTCGGCCAGGATCTCCGCCCGGCGCTCGTCGGACACCGGGGCGGGGTTCATGGTGCGGGTGAAGGCCGTCGCGCTCATGGCAGAACGGTAACCCGCCGGGCAAGCCTGCCCATCGCGTGTCCGAACACCCGGTCGCCGGACGGCGGCGCCCGGTCAGTCGCCGGACGGCCGGGGCCGCGCCGACCACTGCGCGACCATCGTGCACAGCACCCAGCCACCGGCGAGCGCCGCGGCGGTGACCAGCACCGTCGGCAGCGGCAGCAGCACCGCCAGCCCGACGCAGAGCACGAGGCCGAGCGCGGAGAGCCAGGCCGGCCAGTGCCGGCGGGCCCGCGGCAGCCGCAGCGCCGCGACGTCGATCAGCGCGTAGTGCACGAGCGTCGCGCACGCGGACAGCGTGATCGCCGCGACCGGTCCCGCGAACAGCGCCACGACGAGGGCCAGCACCGCGCCCGCGAGGTCGGCGACCCACGGCGTCGACCGGCTGCCGACCTTGGTGAACACCCGCGGCAGCTCGCCCTGCGAGGCCATCTCCCGCATCGTCCGGCCGGTCACGACCAGCACCGACAGCAGCGCGGCGCCCGACGCCACGGCCGCCCCGATCCGGACCAGCACACCGAGTGCCGGCGCCTGCCCGGTGTCGACCAGCGCGACCAGCGGCGCGTGCTCGGCCGCGACCCGGTCGGCGCCCAGCCCGACGAGCAGCGCGCCCGCCACCGCCACGTAGGTGAGCGTGAGGATCGTGAAGACGATGACCATGGAGCGGCGCAGGGAACGCTCGGGATCGCGCAGCTCCTCGCCGATCGTCGCGACGCGCGAGTACCCGGCGAACGCGAAGAAGACGAGCCCGGCGGCCGTCACGACGCCGACGGGCCCCGTGATCACCTGCACCGGGACCGGGGTGTCGCCGACCGGGGACGCGGACACGCCCGTCGACCCACCGGGGCCCAGCAGCCCGACGACGACCACCACCGCGAGCACCGCCAGGGTGCCGCCGACGAGCAGCCACGCGGTGCCCGGCGACCAGCGCACGCCCGACACCGTGAGCGCACCCACCACCGCGATCACCACGACCGCGCAGATCAACGGCTGCGCGGGCAGCACGTACGTGCCGAACACCCCCGCCGCCGCGGCGGCCGAGGACACCTTGCCGACGAGTGACGCCACCCCGGCGAGCCGGCCGACCCCCGGCGAGAGCTGCTCGCGCGTGTAGACGTGCCCGCCGCCGCTCTCCGGGTGCGCGACCGCGAGATCGGCCGCGGACGCCGCGTTGCACAGTGCGGTGACCGCTGCGAGGGCCACCGCGAGCAGCAGCCACCGCCCCGCCGCAGCCGCGGCCGGGGAGAACACCGCGAAGACACCGGCGCCCAGCATCGCCGCCAGACCGAGGGCGACCGCGTCGGCGGTTCCGAGGCGCCGGGTCAGAGACGACAACACGCCCACAGCCTTGCATCCGGGCCCGTCCGGCCGGGCCCCGTCGAGGTGTCATTAGCATTTCGAAGCGGTCTCACGTCGCCCCACGTGCGGGCCGCGGCACCGTCGCCGGCCCGGCACCCGGTCGGCCCCTCTCTCGCGACAAGGAGCCCCGTGACCACCGAACTGCGCACCAGCACCGCCTCCGCCGCCGAGGTCGAGGCCGACGCCGTCGTCGTCGGGCTGCTGCCCGGGTCCGGCGACGCCGGACCGTCGCTCGCCGCGGGTGCCGAGGCCGTCGCGGCCGCGTTCGGCGACGGCGACGAGCTCGTCACCGAGCTGGCGCTCGTCGGGGCGACGGGCAAGGCCGAGGAGGTCGTGCGGCTGGCCGCGCGCGGGGCCGTCGCCGCACCCGTCGTCGTCGGGGTCGGGCTGGGCAGGCCCGGCGCGGACGGGGCGCCCGACGCCGAGCAGGTGCGCCGGGCTGCGGGGGCGGTGAGCCGCACGCTGGCGGGCACCGGGCACGTCGCGAGCACCCTGGGCGCGATCGACCTCGCGGCCGCCGCGGAGGGCGCGCTGCTCGGGGCGTACACGTTCCAGGAGTACCGCGGCGGCGACGGCGGTACGCGTCCCGTCGGGAAGATCACGTTGCTGGCCGGTCCCGACACCGACGGCGCCGAGGAGACGGCGACGACCGCCGCGGCCGTCGCGGGCGCCGTCGCCACCGCGCGCGACCTCGTCAACACCCCGCCCAACGACCTGTTCCCCGACTCGTTCGCGCGCCGGGCCCGCGAGCTGGGCGAGGCGGCCGGGCTCGAGGTCGAGGTGCTCGACGACGCCGCGCTCGCCGAAGGCGGCTACGGCGGCATCCTCGGTGTCGGGCAGGGCTCGTCGCGCAAGCCGCGGCTGGTGCGGCTGTCCTGGGCGGGCGGCGACTCGCCCCGGGCGAAGGTCGCCCTCGTCGGCAAGGGGATCACGTTCGACACCGGCGGCATCTCGATCAAGCCCGCTGCGGGCATGGACCACATGACCTCGGACATGTCCGGCGCCGCGGCCGTCGTCGCGACGACGGTGCTCGCCGCCCGGCTCGACCTGCCCGTCGCGGTCACCGCGACCGTGCCGATGGCCGAGAACATGCCCAGCGACACCGCCTACCGCCCCGGCGACGTGCTGCGGATGTACGGCGGCAAGACCGTCGAGGTGCTCAACACCGACGCCGAGGGCCGGCTGATCCTGGCCGACGCGATCGTCCGCGCCGCCGAGGACGACCCCGACTACCTCGTCGAGACCTCGACGCTGACCGGCGCGCAGATGGTCGCGCTCGGCACCCGCACCGCCGGGATCATGGGCTCCGACGCGTTCCGCGACCGCGTCGCCGCGCACGCCCGGACCACCGGCGAGGGCGGCTGGGCGATGCCGCTGCCCGAGCACCTGCGCCCGGAACTCGACTCGCGGATCGCCGACCTCGCCAACGTCACCGGCGCCCGGTGGGGCGGCATGCTCGCGGCCGGGATCTTCCTGGGCGAGTTCGTGCCCGAAGGGCTCCAGTGGGCGCACGTCGACATCGCGGGCCCGGCGTTCAACACCGGCGGCGCGTGGGGCTACACCGGCAAGGGCGGCACCGGCGTGCCCGTCCGCACGCTGTGGGCGCTGCTCACCGACATCGCCGAGAACGGCTGAGAACGGCTGAGAACGCCCGGCGGTCACCGCTGCGGGTCGTCGCGATCCTGCAGGTCGGCACGGCGGCGACGCTCGCGCAGCACCCGCTCGCGGGCGTCGTGGTCGCGCATCCGCTGCGGGTAGCCGACGAGCTGCACGTCGTAGACCGGGATCCGCAGCGACCGCCCCAGCTTGCGGGCGGCCTGCGGGCCGGCGACCCGCCGCCGCGTCCAGGAACCGTCGGAGGCGACCATCACCACGGTCGTGTCGGTCACAGTGGTCCTCGGCTCGACGAACGCCTCGACGCCGTGGTGGGCCGCCGCCCACGCCCGCAGATGTGCTTCCTCCGCCTCCGGGATGTGCCGGCCCCCGCGCACGCGCCGCGCCCCCCGCAGCCTGTTGACCAGGCCCATCGCGTCACCTCCGCCCGACGGCCCCGGCGCCCGCCCTCGCGGGCCCGGATCACGCCGCCGCTGTGCTGCCTCACGCGTCCAACGGAGCGGGGCGGTGATTTTCTCCCGGCGGCCCTGCCCCCACCGCGGCGTCGCCGAATGACAAGATGAGCGCGCCTGTGGCGCGAGACCCGCGCCCAGCACCTCGAGGAGGAGCCGAACGTGTCCGAGCGCAACGCCGACCTGGTCGTTCTCGGAGGAGGGTCCGGCGGCTACGCCGCCGCGCTGCGCGCCGCCGAGCTGGGCATGTCCGTCGTGCTGGTCGAGAAGGACAAGCTGGGCGGCACGTGCCTGCACCGCGGCTGCATCCCGACCAAGGCCCTGCTGCACGCCGCCGAGGTCGCCGACGCCGCGGCCGAGGGCTCCAAGATCGGTGTCCGGTCCACGTTCGACGGTGTCGACATGGCCGGCGTCAACTCCTACAAGGACGGTGTCGTCGGCAGGCTCTACAAGGGACTGCAGGGGCTGGTGAAGTCCCGCAGGATCGAGCTGGTGCAGGGCACGGGCACGTTCGTCGCGCCCAACGCGGTCGACGTGGCCGTCGACGGCGCGGTGGACCGCTACGTGGGCCGCAACGTCGTGCTCGCGACGGGGTCCTACGCACGCAGCCTCCCCGACCTCGAGATCGGCGGCCGGATCATCACCTCCGACCAGGCGCTGACCCTCGAGGAGGCCCCGAAACGGGTCGTCGTGCTCGGCGGCGGCGTGATCGGGGTCGAGTTCGCCAGCGTGTGGCGGTCGTTCGGGGCGGAGGTCACCGTCGTCGAGGCGCTGCCGCGGCTGGTCCCCAACGAGGACGAGTTCTCCTCGAAGCTCCTCGAGCGCGCGTTCCGCAAGCGCAAGATCGCCTTCAAGACCGGGGTCCGGTTCACCGGCGCCAAGCAGGACGACAACGGGGTGACCGTCAGCCTCGAGTCCGGCGAGGAGATCGAGGCCGACCTGCTGCTCGTCGCCGTCGGCCGCGGCCCCAACACCACCGGCCACGGATACGAGGAGGCCGGGGTCCGGATGGAGCGCGGCTTCGTCCTCACTGACGACCGCCTGCGCACCAACCTGGACGGCGTCTACGCCGTCGGCGACATCGTCCCCGGCCTGCAGCTGGCCCACCGCGGGTTCGCGCAGGGCATCTTCGTCGCCGAGGACATCGCCGGCCTCGCTCCCGCCCCGATCGACGAGGCCGGCATCCCGCGGGTCACCTACTGCGAGCCGGAGGTCGCCTCGGTCGGGCTGACCGAGGAGCAGGCCCGCGAGCGCCACGGCGAGGTGCAGACGCTGACCTACGACCTCGGCGGCAACGGCAAGTCCCAGATCCTGCAGACGTCGGGCGCGATCAAGCTGGTCAAGGCCGGCCCCGCCGGCACCCCGGGCCCGGTCGTCGGGCTGCACATGGTCGGCGCCCGGGTGGGTGAGCTGATCGGGGAGGCGCAGCTGATCTACAACTGGGATGCTCAGGCCGAGGACGTCGCCGCGCTGATCCACGCCCACCCGACCCAGAACGAAGCACTCGGCGAGGCCCACCTCGCCCTCGCCGGCAAGCCGCTGCACACCCACGGCTGACGGCTGCCGACACCCGCACACGACGCGACACGCACAAGAGGAGCTCCGACCCGCCATGGCCTTCTCCGTCCAGATGCCCGCCCTCGGTGAGAGCGTCACCGAGGGCACGGTCACCCGCTGGCTCAAGCAGGAGGGCGACCGGGTCGAGGTCGACGAGCCACTGCTGGAGGTCTCGACCGACAAGGTCGACACCGAGATCCCGTCGCCCGCGGCCGGCGTCCTGCAGCGCATCGTCGCCGCCGAGGACGAGACCGTCGAGGTCGGCGCCGAGCTGGCTGTGATCGGTGACGCCGACGAGGCGGCCGGTGGCGGGTCCGACTCCGGCGGCGGCGCGGGCACCGCGCAGGCCGAGCCCGAGCCCGCCGCCGAGCCCGAGCCCGAGCCGGCCGCGCAGGCCGAGCCCGCCGCGACGGCCGAGCCGGAGCCGGCGGCCGCGTCGTCCGGGTCGGGCTCGGGCGGCTCCGGCGGCGGGTCCCCCGTCTCGATGCCGGAGCTGGGCGAGAGCGTCACCGAGGGCACGGTCACCCGCTGGCTCAAGCAGGTCGGCGACACCGTCGAGGTCGACGAGCCGCTCGTGGAGATCTCGACCGACAAGGTCGACACCGAGATCCCCTCGCCGCTCGCGGGAACCCTGCTGGAGATCACCGTCGGCGAGGACGAGACGGTCGAGGTGGGTGCGCAGCTCGCCCTGATCGGCGACGGCTCGGCCGCCGCTGCCGCCCCGTCCGCTCCCGCCGAGAAGCCGCAGGGGGCCCCCGCACAGGAGACGAAGGCGGAGGAGCCCGCGCAGCAGGCCCCGGCGCAGCAGGCCGCCCCGGCGGAGCCCGAGCCGGCCGCGACGCAGGACGCGCCCCGGCAGAGCGAACCGGCCGCGAGCAGCAGCAACGGGAGCGACAACGGCGATGCGGCCGGTGGCGACCGCATCCCCTACGTGACCCCACTCGTGCGCAAGCTCGCCGCGGAGAACGACGTCGACCTGGCGACGCTGCAGGGCAGCGGCGTCGGCGGCCGCATCCGCAAGCAGGACGTGCTGGCCGCCGCCGAGAAGGCCGCGGAGAAGGCCGCCCCGGCGGCTCCCGCGCCGGTCCCGGCCGCCCCCGCCGCTCCCGCACAGCCGGCCGCGAGCGGCGCGCCGCGCACCCCGACGGCGGTCCCGCAGCGTGCCGACGGCGCGCCCCAGCCGGGCACCACCGTCAAGATGCCGCGGCTGCGCCAGGTCATCGCGCAGCGGATGCGCGAGTCGCTCGCCGTCTCGGCCCAGCTGACGACGGTGCAGGAGGTCGACGTCACCCGCGTCGCCAGGCTGCGCGCCGCGGCGAAGGCCGAGTTCGAGGCCCGCGAGGGCGTCAAGCTCACGTACCTGCCGTTCTTCGCCAAGGCCACCATCGAGGCGCTGCGGGCGTTCCCGCAGGTCAACGCGTCGATCAACGAGGAGACCAAGGAGGTGACCTACCACGGCGCCGTGCACCTGGCGATCGCGGTCGACACCCCCCGCGGCCTGCTCGTCCCGGTGATCAAGAACGCCGAGGAGCTCAACATCGCGGGCCTGGCCCGGCACATCGCCGACGTGGCCGCCCGCACCCGGGCCAACAAGATCGGTCCCGACGAGCTGTCCGGCGGCACGTTCACGATCACCAACATCGGCAGCGCGGGCGCCCTGTTCGACACCCCGATCATCAACCAGCCGCAGGTCGCGATCCTGGGCACCGGGGCGATCGTCAAGGAGCCCAAGGTCGTCGCGGGCGCGGACGGCGAGGACGTCATCGCCATCCGCTCGGTCTGCTACCTGCCGCTGACCTACGACCACCGCCTCGTCGACGGTGCCGACGCCGGCCGCTTCGTCAGCGCCGTCAAGGCCCGCCTCGAGGAGGGCGCGTTCGAGTCCGACCTGGGCCTGTAGGCATCGACGGTCCGGCGGCCCCCGGCGGGCGCCGGGCCGCTCCGGTCGCGGGCCGCGGTGGGCTCGGGAAGGATCACGGGCGTGCGCGTGGTCGTCGCCGGTTCGTCCGGTCTCATCGGTACCAGCCTGGTGTCCGCGTTGCGCGCGGCCGGGCACGACGTCGTACGGCTCGTGCGGCGGGCTCCGTCGGCCCCCGACGAGCGCGGCTGGGACCCACCCGCCGGCCGCATCGACGACGGCACGTTCGACGGTGCCGACGCCGTGGTCAACCTGGGCGGGGTCGGGATCGGCGACCGCCCCTGGAGCGGTTCGCGCAAGCAGGCGATCCGCGACAGCCGCAACGTCCCGACCGAGGTGCTCGCCCGCGCCGTCGCCGAGCACGGCGTCCCGACGCTGGTCAGCGGGTCGGCCGTCGGCTACTACGGCGACGCGGGCGACCGCGCCGTCACCGAGTCCGCGCCGTCGGGTGGCGGCTTCCTCGCCGACGTCTGCCGTGACTGGGAGGCGGCCACCGCGCCCGCGTCCGAGGCGGGCGCACGCGTGGTGCTGCTGCGCACCGGGCTGGTGCTGTCGCGGTCGGGTGGGCTGCTCGCTCCGATGAAGGTGGTGTGGCGGCTCTGTCTCGGCGCCCGGCTGGGCACCGGGCGGCAGTACATGTCGTGGGTCTCCCTCGACGACGAGGTCGGCGCGATCGTGTTCGCGATCGAGCACCCGGAGCTGTCCGGGCCCGTCAACGTCACCGGGCCGACGCCCGTCACCAACCGGGAGCTGACGCGCACGCTCGCCAAGGCCCTCGGGCGCCCGGCGCCGTTCGCCGTGCCGGCCGTCGTGATCCGCTCCGTGCTCGGCGAGATGGGCGAGGAGATGCTGCTGTTCGGGCAGCGGGCCGTGCCGAAGGCACTGCTCGACGCGGGCTTCCGGCACCGCCACGAGACAGTGACCGAGGCCCTCGCCGCGGCGGTCTGACGGACCGTCCGCTGACGTACTGTGGGGCCATGTCCGACACGCTGATCTCGGTCCCCACCACCACCCGCAGCTGCCGCGCCGGCACGGGTCCCGTGCAGACCGAGGTCATCGAGCGGATCGGCTACCTCGAGGCGTGGGACCGCCAGCGCGAGCACGCCGCGGCCCGCCGCGAGGGCACCGGCCCCGACGTGCTGATGCTGCTGGAGCACGACTCGGTGTACACCGCGGGCAAGCGGACGCGCCCGTCCGACCGGCCCACCGACGGCACCCCGGTCATCGACGTCGACCGCGGCGGCCTGATCACCTGGCACGGCCCGGGCCAGCTCGTCGGCTACCCGATCATCGCGCTGACCGAGCCGCTCGACGTCGTCGACTACGTGCGCCGGCTGGAGGAGGCCCTGATCCGGGTCTGCCACCAGCTCGGTCTGACCTCCGCCGGCCGCGTCGCCGGCCGCAGCGGGGTGTGGCTGCCCGCCGAGGGCGGCCGTCCTGAGCGCAAGGTGGCCGCGATCGGCGTCCGCGTCCAGGGCGGGGTCACCCTGCACGGGTTCTCCGTCAACTGCGACGCCGACCTCTCCGCCTTCGACAAGATCGTCCCGTGCGGGATCAGCGACGCGGGCGTCACGTCGCTGTCGCTGGAGCTGGGCCGGCGGGTGTCGGTCGCGGAGGTCCGCGGCCTCGCCCACGACGCCGTCCTCGCCGCGCTGGAGGGCACCCTCCCGGTCGTCGAGCACGTCGTCGAACGACCGGCGGCGCCCGCCGGCATCGACCTGCGGCTGGACCCCCGGCTGCGCTGACCGTCCCCGGTCGACCCCGCCCGAGCGGTGCGGCGGTTTACCGCTCGGGGTTCCCGCTCCCGGCCGGGGGCGGTGTGTCGGGCGACGCGCCGCCGGCGGCCGCCGGGCCCGTGTCCCCGGCTGCCGGCGCCGTCCCGCTCCCGGCGACCGCGCTGATCGCCGACCGGAGCCGGAACGCCCAGACCACGACGACGATGCCGAACACGAGTGCGTAGATCCCGGCGATCCACAGCAGGCTGACGAGACCGATCTTCGGCCACACCAGCAGCAGGATGCCGAACACGATGCTCAGGATCCCGGCCGCGAGCATCCAGCCCCAGGTCGTGGACCCGTTGCGGCGCATCGCCAGCGACTCGGAGATCTGGGCGATGCCGTTGACGATGCTCCAGAACGCGATCACGAACAGGATCGCCAGCACCGTCACGCCGGGCCACACGAACGCGACGATGCCCGCCGCGACCGAGATCACGCCCTGCACGACGTGCCAGCCCCAGTGGTTGTCCTGGGACCGGTGCCGGATGCCGGCGACGACGGCGGTGACGCCGTCGAGCACCGCGTAGATGCCGAACACGAACACGAGCGCGAGCAGCGCCGTGCCGGGCGTGAACAACAGGATGAGTCCGAAGAGGATCCCCAGGATCCCCCTGAGCAGCACGAGCCACCACACGCCGCGCGCGATCGACTCCACACCGGACACAGCGCTGGATCCAGGGACCGTCATGCGAGCAGAACGTACCCGACCGCGCCCGCCGGGCCAGCCCCCGAAAGGGGACCGCTCACCCCAGCTGGGGCACGACCTCCGTCGCGACGAGCTCGATCTGGTCGAGGTCGTTCAGGTCGAGCAGCTGTAGGTAGACACGGGAGATCCCGGTCTGCTCGCGCCACCGCCCGAGCCGGTCGACCGCCTCGGCGGGCGAGCCCGCGAGCCCCTCGGCACGCACCTGCGCCTCGTCGCGCCCGATCGTCAGCGCCCGCGCGGCGACCTCGGCGTCGGTCCGCCCGACGCAGACGGTCAGCGCGATGGACCGCACGATCTCACCGGGATCCCGGTCGATCTCGGCGCAGGCCGCCGCCACCCGCTCGAACTGCGTCGAGACGAGGTCCGGGGCCGCGAAGGGCACGTTGAACTCGTCGGCGTAGCGGGCCGCGAGAGCGGGCGTCCGGGTGGCGCCGCGGCCACCGATGACGACCGGCGGGCGGGGCTGCTGCACCGGCTTGGGCAGCGCGGGCGAGTCGACGACGGTGTAGTGCTTGCCGGAGAAGGAGAACCGGTCTCCGGGCAACGTCTCCCACAGCCCGGTGACGACCGCGAGCTGCTCGGCGAAGCGGTCGAAGCGCTCCCCGAGCGACGGGAACTCCAGCCCGTAGGCGAGGTGCTCGGCCTCGAACCAGCCGGTGCCCAGGCCCAGCTCGACGCGCCCGCCGGACATCCGGTCGACCTGCGACACCGAGATCGCCAGCGGGCCGGGGTGGCGGAACGTCGCGGCGGTGACCAGCGTCCCGAGCCGGATGCGCGAGGTCTCCCTCGCGAGGCCGGCGAGCGTGATCCAGGCGTCGGTCGGGCCGGGCTCACCGCTGACGTCGCCCATGGCGAGGTAGTGGTCGGAGCGGAAGAAGGCGTCGTAGCCGGCGTCCTCGGCGGCCCGCGCGACGCGCAGCAGG
The DNA here is from genome assembly GCF_036984265.1 of Pseudonocardia sp. D17. NCBI lineage: Bacteria > Bacillati > Actinomycetota > Actinomycetes > Pseudonocardiales > Pseudonocardiaceae > Pseudonocardia > Pseudonocardia sp. D17. The sequence continues at coordinate 157,934 of NZ_BPRG01000168.1, forward strand.
TCGTCGTAGTCGGCACCCTGCTGCGGCTCGGTGAAGATCCGGAAGTCCACGGCGTCAACGCTAGCCCCGCGCGGCGCGGGCCGCCGAGGCCGTCCGCGCGACGGTCCGTGGTCGTCCGTGCAGCTCCGGGCAGCACTCAGGGCAGCACTCAGGGCAGCACTCACGGCAGCGCCGTGCCGAGATCGCGCGGCGTAACCTTGCGGGCGTGACGATCGCACCCGAAGGTCGCAAGCTGCTCCGTCTCGAGGTCCGCAACAGCGAGACCCCGATCGAGCGCAAGCCGTCGTGGATCCGCACCCGTACCCGCACCGGCCCGCAGTACACCGAGCTCAAGGGTCTGGTCCGCACCGGCGGCCTGCACACCGTCTGCGAGGAAGCCGGCTGTCCCAACATCTACGAGTGCTGGGAGGACCGCGAGGCCACGTTCCTCATCGGCGGCGAGCAGTGCACGCGACGCTGCGACTTCTGCCAGATCGACACCGGCAAGCCCGCCGAGCTCGACCGCGACGAGCCCCGCCGGGTCGCCGAGTCCGTCGCCCAGATGGGCCTGCGCTACTCGACCGTCACCGGCGTCGCGCGCGACGACCTGCCCGACGGCGGCGCCTGGCTCTACGCCGAGACGGTCCGCCAGATCCACGCGCTCAACCCCGGCACCGGCGTCGAGCTGCTGATCCCCGACTTCACCAACACCGACGCCCAGCTCACCGAGGTCTTCGACGCCCGCCCCGAGGTGCTGGCGCACAACCTCGAGACCGTCCCGCGGATCTTCAAGCGCATCCGCCCGGCGTTCCGCTACGACCGCTCGCTGCAGGTCATCACCAAGGCCCGGACGGCCGGCCTGGTCACCAAGTCCAACCTCATCCTGGGCATGGGCGAGACCCCCGACGAGGTCACCGCCGCGCTGGCCGACCTGCACGAGGCCGGCTGCGAGATCATCACGATCACCCAGTACCTGCGTCCCTCGGCCCGGCACCACCCCGTCGAGCGCTGGGTCAAGCCCGAGGAGTTCGTGGAGCACGCCGAGACCGCCGAGCGGATCGGCTTCGCCGGGGTGATGGCCGGGCCGCTGGTGCGCTCGTCCTACCGCGCCGGGCGGCTCTACGCCCAGACAGTCGCGGCCCGCGGTGAGGAGCTCTCCCCGAACCTCGCCCACCTCGCGAGCGAGGGCGCTGCCGCGCAGGAGGCTCGGTCCCTGCTCGCCGGGAGTTAAGACGTATCCTGGCCCCCATGGCCGGTAAGCCCGACAAGGCGGCGAGGAGCGCGGCGAAGCGCGAGCGTCGCGCCGCATCCAAGCAGCGACGTTCCCAGATCTTCGAGGCGTTCAAGATGCAGCGCCGCGAGGACAAGCTGCTCATCCCGCTCATGGTGGGCGCGGTCGTGCTCGGTGGCGCGCTCGGGTTCGTCATCGGGCTGTTCTGGCACCTGCAGTGGTTCACGCTGCCGCTGGGCATCGCGGTGGGCGCGCTCGGGGCCGTCAGCATCTTCGGCCGCCGGGTGCAGCGCACCGTCTACGGCAAGGCAGAGGGCCAGCCCGGGGCCGCGGGCTGGGCGCTGGACAATCTGCGCGGCCAGTGGCGGGTCACCAGCAGCGTCAGCGGCAACACCCACCTCGACGCGGTGCACCGGGTCATCGGCCTGCCCGGCGTCATCCTCGTCGGCGAGGGCAGCCCGCACCGGGTTCGCCCGCTGCTCGCGCAGGAGAAGAAGCGCACCGCCCGCGTCGTGGGCAACACGCCGATCTACGACATCGTCGTCGGCAACGGCGACAACGAGGTGCCGCTGTCGAAGCTGCACACCCACCTGCGCAAGCTGCCGCGCAACATCGACCGCAAGCAGATGGACTCGCTCGAGACGCGGCTGGCCGCCCTCGGCACGCGCACCGGCACCGCCGCGATGCCCAAGGGCCCGCTGCCGCAGGGCGCCAAGATGCGCAGCGTGCAGCGCACGGTCCGGCGGCGCTGACCGGCGTCCGCCTCGCTCTCCGGCCCGTCCCGGGTCAGGTTGTCCCCGTCGGGACGCGTGTCACCGGGTACGGATGACGATCGTCTTCGCCGCCCGGTCGTGCAGGCCGCGGCCGTCCTCGTCGCGGATCAACGGCGGGATGACGACGCCGAGCAGCAGCGTGCGGACCACGGCACGCGGAATGCCGACGAGCACCTTGCCGTCGACGGGAGCCGCCCGCATGCCCAGCGCGCCCATGCCCGGCGTCGAGCCGAACACCGCCACCGACAGCGCCGTGATGGCGAACCAGACCAGCCAGATCGTCCAGCCGAACGTCGAGCCGCGGTCGAACGAGCTCGCGCCGACGAACAGCAGCGAGACGAGGTAGCCCAGCAGCCAGTCGATCGTGACACCCCCGGCACGGCGCCAGAAACCGGCCACCGACCCCACCCCCGTCGCAGGCAGGCCGAACTTCTCGCCGGGCGGCGTACGCGGGGCGGCGTCGTCGGATCCGGCGGGTGATCCCGGCATCCAGGAGTCGATCCAGCGGCTCATGCCCCTTAGCGTAGGCGGGCGTTGTGAGGTCAGTCCCAGGTCCGGCCGTTAACCTCGGTGAAACGCGAGGGTGACGGCCGGGCAACACCGCCGCCATAGCGTCAACGACGATTTCAGCCGATCCATGCGGGTCATCGCGGACTCCGCCGATCAACCCGGCCCCATCGAAGGAGCGAGTGAGCGTGTTCAGCAACTCCGAAGAGGTACTCAAGTACATCTCGGACGAGAAGGTCGAGTACGTCGACATCAGGTTCTGCGACCTGCCCGGCGTCATGCAGCACCTCACCGTCCCCGCCACCACCGCCGCCGACCTGCTCCAGGACGGTGCCGCGTTCGACGGCTCGTCCGTCCGCGGCTTCCAGGCGATCAACGAGTCGGACATGGCGCTGTTCGCCGACACGGCGACCGCCCGGCTGGACCCGTTCCGCAAGCACAAGACGCTGAACATCAACTTCTTCGTGCACGACCCGATCACCGGCGAGCCCTACAGCCGCGACCCGCGCAACATCGCCCGCAAGGCGCAGGAGTACCTCAACGCCTCGGGCATCGCGGACACCGCGTACATGGCCCCGGAGGCCGAGTTCTACATCTTCGACTCGATCCGCTTCGCGTCGAGCCCGCACGAGACGTTCCACCACATCGACTCCTCCGAGGGCTGGTGGAACACCGGCCGCGAGGAGGAGGGCGGCAACCTCGGCTACAAGGTCAACTACAAGGGCGGCTACTTCCCCGTCCCGCCGGTCGACCACTACGCGGACCTGCGCGCCGACATCGTCTCGACGATGACCGCGATGGGCTTCGACGTGGAGCGCGAGCATCACGAGGTGGGCACCGCGGGTCAGGCGGAGATCAACTACAAGTTCAACACCCTGCTCCACGCCGCCGACGACATCATGCTGTTCAAGTACATCGTCAAGAACACGGCGTGGCAGCACGGCAAGACGGCCACCTTCATGCCCAAGCCGCTGTTCGGTGACAACGGCTCCGGCATGCACGTGCACCAGTCGCTGTGGAAGGACGGCCAGCCGCTCTTCCACGACGAGTCCGGCTACGGCGGCCTGTCCGACACCGCGCGTTACTACATCGGCGGCCTGCTCCACCACGCGCCGTCGCTGCTGGCCTTCACCAACCCGACGGTGAACTCCTACCACCGCCTGGTCCCGGGCTTCGAGGCGCCGGTCAACCTGGTGTACTCCGCGCGCAACCGCTCGGCCTGCATCCGCATCCCGCTCTCGGGCAACAACCCGAAGGCCAAGCGCATCGAGTTCCGCTGCCCCGACTCGTCGGGCAACCCGTACCTGGCCTTCTCGGCGATGCTGATGGCAGGCCTCGACGGCATCAAGAACAAGATCGAGCCGCCGGCGCCCATCGACAAGGACCTCTACGAGCTCCCGCCCGAGGAGGCCAAGGACATCCCGCAGGTCCCGGGCAGCCTGGGCGCGGTCATCGACCGGCTCGAGGCCGACCACGAGTACCTGCTCGAGGGTGGCGTCTTCACGTCCGACCTGATCGAGACGTGGATCTCCTACAAGCGCGAGACGGAGATCGACCCGCTCCGCCTGCGCCCGCACCCGTACGAGTTCGCCCTGTACTACGACGTCTGATCCACTGAGCGGTCCGGGCTGCGCCTGACGCGCCCGGGTCGTGGGATCGACGCCCGCGTCGGCCCGGCACCTCACCTCGCGTGGGTGCCGGGCCCCCGTCGTTCCAGGGGTCCGTCGTCGGGGTGGCCCGTCCGTACGGGCCTCCGGGACCCGGCTCCGACGAGGGAAAACCCTGCCCCTGTCGCGGGGCCCGCCCGGTGCCGCGGCGGCACGTGCCGGCGGACCCTCGCCGCATGCCACCGACACGCACACCCGTCCCCGCCGCCCCGCCACCCCGCTCCGGTCGGCGCGGCGCCCGGCTCGCCCTCGTCATCGGCGCCGTCGTCGTCCTCGTCGTCGGCGTGACCGTCGCGGCCGTCGCGCTGGGCGTCTCCACCGCCCGGTCGCTGCAGCAGGACACCGTCAGCCGCACGTTCGCCGGCGTCCGCGAGATCGTCGTCGAGGTCGACTCGGGCACCGTCGGGCTCCGCCCGGCGGAGGGCCCGGACGTCGTCGCCACGACGGTCCGCCACTTCTCCCCCGGCGACGAGCCGGTCCTCACCACGGCGGTCGCCGACGGCGTGCTGACGCTGCGGTCGGACTGCCCGTCCTTCCACCTCGGCTGCGAGACCGAACAGCAGGTCGCCGTGCCCGCCGGGACCGCGGTGAGCGTCCGGACGGTCGACGGCGCGATCGACGCCAGGGGGCTGTGGACGCCGCGCTTCGCGGCGACGACCGTCGACGGGCCGATCCGGGCCGGGTTCGCCGTCGTGCCCGACGACGTGCACGCCCGCACCGTCTCCGGTGACGTGCACCTTGCCGTGCCGCCCGCCGGCTACCGCGTGAGCACGCGCAGCGTGTCCGGCGACGTCGGCGTCCGTGTCGTCGACGACCCGGCCGCTCCCCGGACGCTCACCGCGACGACGGTGAGCGGAGCGATCGAGCTCGCCTCCGCCTGACCCGTGCGCCGCCGCGCCGCGGCTCAGGAGGCGCCGGCCCCGCCCGCCCGGTGGGCGGGGCCGGACCGCAGCCCGGCGGAGAGCTGGTGGCGCAGGCCGGTGACGAGGATGTCGAGGCCCTCGTCGAGCTCGGCGGCCCCGTCGTAGGCGGCGAGCTCGTGCGCGAGCGCCCGCAGCCGTGGGAAGTCACGCGCCGGTAGCCGGTGCAGGCCGAGCCGGAGCAGGTCGTCGGTCTCGTCGGGGTCGGCCACCTGCTCCTGGACCTCGTTGAGCACGTGACCGTGCAGGAACCCCGTGAACAGCCGGTAGCCGTGCAGCGCACCCTTGGGGTCGAACCCGGCGCCCACGAGCAGGTCGACGATCGCCTCGAGCGGGCGCAGCGTGGCGATCGGGCGCAGCCCCAGGGGCGTGGCCAGCGGGCGGGTGACCAGGAGCGGCACGACGTGCGGGTGGGCGAGCGCGATGGCGCGGAAGCTGTGGGCGCAGCGGCGCAGGACGACGTCCCAGTCCGCCCCGTCGACCGCTCTCGGCACCTGCAGATCCGCCAGCACGAGCTCGACGACACCGTCGAGCAGCTCGTCCTTGCTGGCGGCGAACCGGTAGAGCCGCATCGGGTCGCGGCCGAGAGCGCGGCCGAGGCGGCGCATCGACAGTGCCTCGACGCCATCCGCGTCGATCATGCGGAGGGCCTCCACGAGCACCGTCCGACGGTCGAGGGCGGCCCGCCGCAGCGTCCGCCCGCCCCCGGCCCCGGACGAGGCGGCCTCGTCCCCCTCCGCCGTTCCCCTGGCCTCCATCGTCCCCCCATGCCCCGTGACTCTGCCCCGTGACTCTCCGCGTCGAGCCCCCCGTGCTCCAACTTGACAGCTCGCCGCTACAGCGTAGCGTCTACGACGTAGATCTACACCGTAGCGCTACGCCAGGCACATTTCGAGCGCGGAGGCGGCATGGTCGACGGAACCGTGACGTGGTTCGATCCGCGCCGTCGCATCGGTGTCATCACCCTCGACGACGGCACCGAGGTCTCCGTCTCCGGAGCGCAGATCGACGGGGGCGGGCAGCAGAGCCTGCGCCCGGGCGACCGCGTGACGTTCACCGTCGTCGAGGGCCCCGACGGGCCGCATGCCACCGGCGTGTGGCAATCCTGACCAGCCGGCCCCCGGCCCCGCTCCCGACACCGCCCCATGCCCCCATACCGAGGAGGACCCTCCGCTGTGACGACTCTGACCGCGCCCGCCCCCACGGGCAGCGGCCCGAAACCTGTGCTCGACGGGCGCCGCCACCGCGGCGAGGTCGGCCTCGTGTACGTCGCGGTCATCGTGCCGATGCTCGCGCTCGTCGCCGCCGTCCCCCTGGCCTGGGGGCGGGGCCTCACCTGGACCGACGTCGGCCTGGCCGTGGGGTTCTACCTCGTGTCGGCGCTGGGCGTCACCGTCGGCTTCCACCGTCTGTTCACCCATCGCTCGTTCAGCGCCAAGCGTCCGCTGCGGATCGCGCTCGCCGTCGCCGGCAGTCTCGCGCTGCAGGGTGACGTACTCACCTGGGTGGCCGACCACCGCCGCCACCACGCGTTCTCCGACAAGGAGGGCGACCCGCACTCGCCGTGGCGCTTCGGCACCACGCCCGCGGCGCTCGTCCGGGGCCTGTGGTGGTCGCACGTCGGCTGGCTGTTCGAGCCGGCCCGCACCAACGCCGACCGGTTCGCCCCCGACCTCGTCGCCGACCGCGACATCTCCCGGATCAGCCGCAGCTTCGGCCTGCTCACCCTGGCCAGCCTGCTCGCGCCCGCCCTGCTCGGCGGTCTCATCAGCATGTCCTGGTGGGGCGCCGCCACGGCGTTCGTCTGGGCGAGCCTCGTCCGGGTCGCCGTCCTGCACCACGTGACCTGGTCGATCAACTCGATCTGCCACGTCATGGGCGACCGCCCCTTCACCAGCCGCGACCGGTCGACGAACGTGTGGCCGCTGGCCGTCCTGTCCATGGGTGAGTCCTGGCACAACCTCCACCACGCGGACCCGACCTGTGCGCGCCACGGGGTACGCCGCGGACAGATCGACATCTCCGCCCGGGTCATCTGGGTGTTCGAGAAGCTGGGCTGGGCCGACTCGGTCCGCTGGCCGACCCCGGTCCGCCTGCAGCGCCTCGCCCGCACCCCGGCCTGAGCCGCCGACGCGCCGTCCCGCCCGTCGCCGGTGGTCGCCCGCGGATCAGCCGTCCGTGCGCGACCACCGCCGCATGATCGGTCCCACCGGGACGAACGCGAGCAGCCAGCACAGCTCGCCGGCCGTCGGCGAGGCGAAGGCGACGGGGATCGCGACGACGAACGCCAGCACCGCGCCCGTGAGCCCACCCACGGTGTCGACGAGCTCGTTGCGCGACGTCCGCGGCTCCAGCAGGCGTCGCCGCACCGCCCACCACAGCAGCACCAGCTGCAGTCCGGCGGTGGCCGCGACCGTCGCCGAGTACACGACCACCGCGACGGTCTCGTCGCCGTACTCGGCCAGCAGCGACGTCGTGTAGGGGATCATCGCGATCGTCGCGAGCAGCGCGGTGTTCAGGACGAGCACACCGGCGTCGGGCCTGCGCACGAGGCCGAGCATGTGGTGGTGGGAGATCCAGAACCGGCCGATCACCGCGAAGCTCAGGACGGCCGACCAGATCGACGGCAGCTGCTCCACCAGCGCCGCCTTCAACGCCTGCGCGCTCAACCCCTCCGGGACGACGATGTCGAGCACCAGGATCGTGAACGCGATCGCGAACACGCCGTCGCTGAAGGCCAGCAGCCGGCCCATCCCGACGCCACCCTCCCGCTCGAGGTCGTCCTCCTGCCCGGTGTCGTCCCCGCCCCCGGACACCTCAGTGGCCATGCCGTCCTCCCTCGGTCCCCTCTCCCGGCATCCTGGCCGATCACCGCAGGCCATGGACACCGGATACGTAGTCTCGGGGACATGACGGCAGCCCGGACCCTGTTCACGTTCGACGACTCCTACGCGCGGGACGTACCGGGGATGTCGCTGCCGTGGCAGGCGGTGGAGGTCGCGACGCCCGAGCTGCTCGTGCTCAACGACGCGCTCGCGGCCGAGCTGGGCGTCGACGCCGCCGGTCTGCGCGAGCCGGCCGGGGTGGCGCTGCTCGTCGGGAACGGGCTGCCCGACGGGGTGACCACCCGCGCGCTGGTCTACTCGGGCCATCAGTGGGGGGTGTACCGGCCCCGGCTGGGCGACGGCCGCGCGCTGCTGCTCGGCGAGGTCGTCGACACCCGCGGCCGGCGCCGGGACCTGCACCTGAAGGGCACGGGCGCGACACCGTTCTCCCGCGGGTTCGACGGCATGGCAGCCGTCGGGCCGATGCTGCGCGAGTACCTGATGGGCGAGGCCATGCAGGCCATGGGTGTCCCGACGACGCGGGCGCTGGCCGTCGTCGCCACCGGGACCCGGGTCCGGCGCGAGCGGTCGCTTCCCGGCGCGGTGCTCTGCCGGGTGGCGGCGAGCCACCTGCGGATCGGGACGTTCGAGTACGCGGCGGCGTCGGGCGACCGCGAGATGCTGCGCGCGCTCGCCGACCACGTGATCGCCCGGCACCATCCGGCGGCCGCCGACGCGTCGCAGCCCTACCTGGAGCTGTTCCGCCGCGTCGTCGACGCGCAGGCGGCGCTGGTCGCGCGCTGGATGCTCGTCGGGTTCGTCCACGGCGTGATGAGCACCGACAACACGACGGTCTCCGGCGAGACGATCGACTACGGCCCGTGCGCGTTCATGGACGCCGTCGACCCCGCCACCGTGTTCAGCTCGCTCGACGACACCGGCCGCTACGCCTACGGCAGGCAACCGTCGATCCTGCGGTGGAACCTCGCCCGGTTCGGCGAGACGCTCGCGCCGCTGCTCGGCCCCGACGCGGCCGACGCCCTCGACGGCGTGCTGGCCGGCTACCCCGCCGCCTACGAGCGGTACTGGGCGACGGGGATGGCCGCCAAGCTCGGCATCGCGGCGCCGGACGTGGCGCTGGGCACCGACCTGATGGACCTGCTGCACGCCGAGCACGTCGACTTCACCACGTTCTTCCGGGCCCTCGCAGCGGGGACGGCGCGCGACCTCGTCCTCGACCGCGCCCGGTTCGACGCGTGGGCCGCCCGGCGCGAGGCGCTGCTCCCGGCCGACCGCGCGGGGGTGGCCGCCGCCATGGACCGCGTCAACCCGCTCTACATCCCGCGCAACGACCGCGTCGACGCCGCGCTCGCCGCCGCCGAGGCCGGTGACCAGGCGCCGTTCGAGCGGCTGCTCGACGCCGTCTCACGGCCCTTCGAGCAGCGGCCGGGCCTCGACGATCTCGTCGGGCCGGCCCCCACGGGATCGATTCCGCACGTCACGTACTGCGGGACCTGAGATCGTCTCGTTTCGAGACGATCTCGCTGCGGACGGCCACCGGGGTGTCAACATTCACGACCCGGTGCGTTGTGGTGGTCGTCGTTCGTCCGTTGTACTGCACCGGACCCGATGTCGACGACGCAGGACCTCCGGGGGTTTTTCCATGACGACGGCCATGCGCGAGCGCGCCCAGCTGGTCTACGACTTCGCCGACGGTGACCGCAGCCAGACCGACCTCCTGGGCGGCAAGGGCGCCAACCTCGCGGAGATGACGCGGCTGGGCCTGCCGGTCCCGCCCGGCTTCACCATCACGACCGAGGCGTGCCGGCACTACCTCGACCGCGGCGAGGAACCGCAGTCGCTGCGCGTCCAGGTCACGATGGCGCTGCGCCGCCTCGAGGACGGCCTGGGCAGGCGCCTCGGCGACATCCAGGACCCGCTGCTCGTCTCCGTCCGCTCCGGGGCCAAGGTGTCGATGCCCGGGATGATGGAGACGGTCCTCAACGTCGGGCTCAACGACTACTCCGTGAAGGGCCTCGCGGAGGCGGCCAAGGACGAGCGCTTCGCCTGGGACTCCTACCGGCGGCTCATCCAGATGTTCGGCCGCACGGTGCTGGACATCCCGTCGGAACGGTTCGAGGACCGGCTCGACGCCGTGAAGACCCGCGAGGGCGCGACGACCGACGTCGAGCTCAGCCCGGCCGCGCTGCAGGGCCTCGTCGAGGACTTCAAGGACATCGTCTCCGACGCGACCGGCCGCGACTTCCCGCAGGACCCGCGCGAGCAGCTCGACATGGCGATGCGCGCCGTCTTCGACTCCTGGAACACCGACCGCGCCCGCATCTACCGGCGCCGCGAGCGCATCCCGCACGACCTCGGGACGGCCGTCAACATCTGCGCGATGGTCTTCGGCAACATGGGCGAGGACTCGGGCACCGGTGTCTGCTTCACCCGCGACCCCGCGACGGGCAAGCAAGGCGTCTACGGCGACTACCTGGTCAACGCCCAGGGCGAGGACGTCGTCGCCGGCATCCGCAACACGCTCTCCCTCGAGGACTTCGCCCGGCTCGATCCGGCGTCGCACGCCGAGCTCACGCGCATCATGCGGCGCCTCGAGACCCACTACCGCGACCTGTGCGACATCGAGTTCACCGTCGAGCGCGGCAAGCTGTGGATGCTGCAGACGCGCGTCGGGAAGCGGACCGCGGGCGCGGCGTTCCGGATCGCGACGCAGCTCGTCGACGAGCAGGTCATCACCCGCGACGAGGCGCTCACCCGGGTCACCGGGCATCAGCTGGCCCAGCTGATGTTCCCGCAGTTCGACGCGGACGCCCCCCGCACGCTGCTCACGAAGGCGATGGCCGCGTCGCCGGGCGCGGCCGTCGGTGAGGTCGTGTTCGACTCCGCCACCGCCGTCGCCCGCGCCGCGGAGGGCCGCCGGGTGCTGCTGGTCCGTCGTGAGACCAACCCCGACGACCTCGAGGGCATGATCGCCGCGACCGGTGTGCTCACCAGCCGCGGCGGCAAGACCTCGCACGCGGCCGTCGTCGCCCGCGGCATGGGCCGCACCTGCGTCTGCGGCGCGGAGGAGATCGACGTCGACGCCGAGGCGAAGGTGCTGCGCGTCAACGGCACGACGATCGCCGAGGGAGAGCTGCTCTCCATCGACGGCTCCACCGGCGAGGTATTCGCGGGCGAGCTGCCGGTGGTGCCCTCACCCGTCGTCACCTACCTGGAGCGCGGGCTCGACGCCGCCCTCGAGGGCGTCGACGAGGAGGCCGCGGACCTGGTCCGCGCCGTCGACCGGCTGCTGCGCCACGCCGACCGCACCCGCCGGCTGGCCGTGCGCGCCAACGCCGACAACGCCGAGGACGCGACGCGCGCCCGGTCGCTGGGCGCGCAGGGGATCGGGCTGTGCCGCACCGAGCACATGTTCCTCGGCGACCGCCGGGTGCTGATCGAGCGGCTGATCCTGGCCGAGGACCCCCCGGCGCGCGACGCCGCGCTCGCCGAGCTCCTGCCGTTGCAGCGCGCCGACTTCGTCGAGCTGCTCACGGCCATGGACGGCCTGCCGACGACGATCCGGCTGCTCGACCCGCCGCTGCACGAGTTCCTCCCCGACCGCACCGAGCTCGCGGTCAAGGTCGCCGTCGCGAAGGCGACCGGCGACGGCGTCTCCGCCGACGACGAGCGACTGCTCGCCGCCGTCGAGCGGCTGCACGAGGCCAACCCGATGCTCGGCCGCCGCGGTGTCCGGCTCGGGCTGCTGGTCCCGGGGCTCTACGGCATGCAGGTCCGGGCGATCACCGAGGCCGCGGCCGAGCGCGCGCTCGCCGGCGGCGACCCGCGGGTGGAGATCATGGTCCCGCTCGTCGGATCGGTGATGGAGCTGCACCTGATCCGCGACGAGATCGACGGCATCGTCGCCGACGTGCAGGCTGCCGCGGGGGTCGATCTCGACATCCCGATCGGGACGATGATCGAGCTGCCCCGGGCCGCGCTCACCGCGCGCCGGATCGCGGAGTCGGCCGAGTTCTTCTCCTTCGGCACCAACGACCTCACCCAGACGACCTGGGGCTTCTCCCGCGACGACGTCGAGGCCGCCATCTTCGCCGCCTACCTGGAGAAGGGCGTGTTCACGGTGTCGCCGTTCGAGTCGCTCGACCGCGACGGCGTCGGCGCCCTGATCCGCACCGCGGTGGAGAAGGGCCGCGAGACCCGGCCGGGGATCAAGCTCGGCGTCTGCGGGGAGCACGGCGGCGACCCCGACTCGGTGCACTTCTTCCACTACGCCGGGGTCGACTACGTGTCCTGCTCGCCCTTCCGGGTGCCGGTGGCGCGGCTGGAGGCCGGCCGCGCGGCGCTGGTCGACGACACCGTGGGCGGCGAGCTCTAGCCCGTCCCGCGTCGGCCGCGGCCCTGGGGGGCACCCTCGGCGTCGCCCGGCGCCCGCGCAACGACGCTCAGGTTGCGC